>NZ_JBEYWE010000036.1:0-74017 GCF_040644295.1 Streptomyces sp. NPDC047000 | reverse complement strand
AACGGCCGTCTTCACGTCACGGCACCCGGCTCAGCCGACGACCGATCGAACTCGCCCGACTCGAACACCGAGCGAGCGAGGTAAAAACACAAGCTGAGTCTCAGTGACGGTCCCGGGCTCTGACTGAGCGTTTGGTCCGGTGATTCGTATGAGGTCCCGCGTCTGGTTCCGCGCCAGTTCGGGGTGGCTTCGCCGGTGAGTCTGCGGGCCATGAGGTCGGAGATTTCAGTCACGGCAGCTGTAAGTCTTGATCGTTGAGGCGTCCGTGCAGGTCAGAGTGGGGGTGGCCGCGGACACGGAACGGCCACCGTGATCATTGACGTGTGTGAAGACAATCAAGAACCAGGTGGCCGCGGAGGCCACGATAGCCGAGCGGGTCTGGACGGCGGCGTTCGGGTCGCTGATGGCGGCGGTGGCCGTCTGCTTCCCGCGCCGGGACTCGCGGATGCTGGGCCGGGCGATGACGCAGGGCATGCTGATGGAACTGGAGCGGCGCAACTCTGCTGGACCCTCGCCCAGGCGCTCGGGCACGACGGGCCGCACCGCCTGCAGCACTTCCTCTCGCGCGGCGCCTGGAACCATGACCTGGCCCGCGACCGTCTCGCCGCCTGGGTCGCGGCCGAACTCGCCGACAACGAAGCCGTGTTGATCGTCGACGAGACGGGCGACGAGAAGTCCTCCACCGACTGCGTGGGAGCCTCCCATCAGTACTCCGGCGTCTTGGCGGGGTGGGCCTGTGCCAGGTCGCCGTCCACCTCACCTACGCCTCGCCGCGCGGTCACGCCCTGATCGACCGCGAGCTCCACCTGCCCGCCGCCTGGGCCGAAGACGAAGAGCGCAGGCTGCTGCGGCACGTGCCCGACGAGGTCACCTTCGCCACCGAGCCCCAGATGGCCGCAGCCATGCTGCACCGCGCCCGTCAACTCGGCCTTCCCGCCCGCTGGTTCACCGGCGACGAGGTCTACGGCAGCCTGGAGCTGCGCCGCACCGCCCGCACTCCGGGCTTCGACTACGCCCTGGCGGTCAAGGCCGACCATCGCGCGCGCACTGCCGCGGGCCGCTTCAGCGCCACCGAGCCGGCGGCGAAGGTGCCGGCCAGGGCCTGGATGCGACGACGTACGGGCAACGGCACCAAGGGCGACCGCCATTACGACTGGGCCCTGATCGACGTCCTGGCCGACGACGCCCCCGTGGACCGGGACGAGGCCGGACACGCGTTCCTCGTCGTGCGCCGCCACCGCTACACCCGCGAACTGTCCTTCTACCGCTGCCACTCCACCACCCCCGGTCAGCCTCGCGGTCCTCGTGAACATCATCTGCACCCGCTGGAAGACCGAGGAGGATTTCCAAGGCGCAAAGGGCCTGGCCGGACTCGACCAGGGCCAGGTGACCTGCTGGACCTCCTGGATGCGCTGGAGCCTGATCAGCCTGTTCGCCGCCGCCGTCCTCGCCGTCCCCCACGCTGCCACCCGCACCGTCGACGGAACCGAACACGGCCTTCAACTCGCCCCGGCCAGCGGCCGCGAACTCCTGGCCGTCCTGCGGATCACCGCACTCCCCGCGCCCCGCCGCGACCTCGAGCACGTCCTGCACTGGTCCGCCTGGCGCCGTCACCACCGGCACCAGGCCACTGAGGCCCACCGCCGATGGAACAACATCACCGCGGCGGCGACCACATGACCGGAGCCAGACGATCAAGACTTACAGCTGCCGTGTCAGTAGCGCACGAAATATTTCAGTGAGCTCACGGAGTGTGATTACTGTCCGCTGGGTGGTCGAGCCCACTCGATGGGGCTTGGTGGCGCCCGTGGGTGTGGCAGGTGTTCGAAGGCCTGGGTTACCGGTGTCGGTTCACCCAGTCGTCCAAGTGTCGTTGGAGGCGCACCGTCCACCGGCGTGTGGCAGTCCGGCGGGCAGCGCGTGCTTGTTCGGCGGCGATGTGCAGCCCGGTGATGTCCACCGGAGTGTGATCCCCGAGAGCGCGGAGCGGACCGTCATAGGGGCACCCGGGATCGCACCCCTCCAGGCGCTGGTCAACGGTTCCGGTCGTCAGGTGATACAGGTGGGCGCCGGTGTCGGCGATGCCGCTCGGCGCTGTGACCATGGTGAGGAACTGGTTGAGCTGCGCGGCGGCGGCGCTGGCAGAGAAGATGAAGACGTTCTCCTTCCGGCGCAGCGGATGATCGGCCGAGAGGCCCATGATGTAGGCGGGGTTGTCGAGCAGTCCGTCGCGTTCCACGGGAACGTGGGCGGGGTCGTACTGGCCCAGACATTCCATGCAGGGTCGGCCGGGTGCGGCGACGTGGGCGCGCCATTCGGCGCCTTTCAGGCGCCCGCCGCGGGCATTGACCGAGATGCCGCCGTCCACGACGGGGATGAGGCGCGCGTAGGCGAGGAGGTTGAGGGCCGCGCGGGGCCAGGGCCTGTCGACGCAGGAGAAGAGCAGGTCGCAGTCCGCGGCGGCGGCGAAGCCGTCCGGCTCCACGACGCTCGACTCGTGCGTCGCGACACGGATGTCCGCGGCGGTGGCGGATCGCCGGGCTGCACGTGCGGCGATGTCCACCTTGGCCCGGTGCAGCCGTACGTCGCGGTCGGTGGCATGGAGGAGTCGGTCGAGGTTGAGGTATTCGACGGTGTCGAAGTCGAAGAAGCTCAGGTTCTGGAGGCCGGTGCGGGCCAGGGCCTCGACGACGGGCATGCCGACCGAGCCGGTGCCGACGACTCCGATGTGGAGCCGTGCCAGGTCGTTCTGGGCTTCCTGTCCCCAGGCCGAGATGGTACGTACCTGCCGGTCCGTGGCCTTGGGCGGCGGGATGAGGGTGTCGTTGAAGGTGACCGTGAAACGGTCGCCGACGATCCGTACGTTCTCCGCCTCGGTCGGAACATAGGTGCGTGGCGCGTGCCGTTGCCAAACGCGGGCGCCGTATCCCGCGTCCCCACCGGCAAAGGTCATGCCGACCAGCGGCAGACCCGTGAGGGTGATGGTCTGGGCGGCGAAGGATGCCTCGGCCGCGTAGTCGATGTCGTTCAGACGCTGCCAGCGGCGGCCGCGGGGATGGGCGTGGATGAAGCCCAGTCCGCAGCCGTGCTCGGCGGCGATGCCGGCGGCCCGCAGGAAGTACTCGCTGGTGAAGTCGACGGTTCCGTGCACGATCCGCTCGCCGTCCTCGGGGAGGACGAGGCCGACGACCAGCGCGGTCGTACGGCGGGAGCCGGTACTCGGCCGCCACAGGACGAAAGTGCAGTCCTCCTGGCCGTCGGCGCGACGCAGATGGTCTGTGAGGTCCAGCGCGACGTTCGTCGTCATGGCGACCGAGAAACGGGTGATCATGCCGGGGGCTCCAGTTGCGAGAACAGGGTGCGCAGGTGCCGCAGGTAGCCCCGGACGGTGCGGTCGGCCGGCCAGTTGGAGGCCGGGCGGCTCCAGTACTCCCATTCCTCTGCGTCTGTCGTGAGCGGGGAAGGGTGTACGGCTCCGTGGGGGTGGTCCAGGCGCGGGCTGACGTGGGGGCCGGGAGGCGGGGACAACGGCCAGTCCTGTACGAGTGCCAGGCCGATCTTGACTGCCTCCCCGGCCCGCGGGCCGACCTCGATCGTGTAGTCGAAGACGGCGAACTCGCCGCGCTGGTCGACCATGTAGCCGGCCGAGGCCAGGCCCGCGAGCATGCCCGCGGGCCCGGCTTCTGGCAGGGTCGTGGTCACGAGGTCGGGGTGGGGCCGGTGAACACCGACACGAACGTCTCCCGTTCGTGCACGGTGATGTCCTTGTCGCCCTGGTCCTTGAACGACTCCCGGTGCCGGCCGTTGACCCGGACGAGATAGTGCGTGGCCGGGTCGATCCCGGCCAGCCGCAGGATCGCGTTCGGGGTGGTGTGCTGGGGCACACCCGAGACCGGCTCCTCGTCGACGACGATCGTCACCGTCTTGTGTGCGGCGCCCTCGTGCCGCGTGTCCGTCACGGTTATGACGGCCACCTCCTTCCCCGGCCCGTGAAGGGCCGGGATCGATGAGAGCGGGCTCGGTGCCCGCTCGGGGTTACTTGTGCTTCTTGGCCTTCGAGGCGGCCTGTTCGTTCACGGTCGTGGCCGGGTGGCGGCGCACCGTGGCTTGTTTCACGAAGCGGCCTGTGATCGCGCTCCGGCCGCGCTTGCCGCCGCCGGAACCACTGGAGGAACTGCGCTTGGTTGCCATGAAGCTACCTCACTTTGAGCGAACTAGGTCGCTGACCTGCTTAAATGCATCACAAGATCAAAAAAGAGATGCACCCAGCATGTCAATGCGATCCATCTTGACTCCGAGAGTAGCATTGAGGCGTCAGGTAAAGGCAAATATTTCTGGGGCTGCTGGTGGACATAGCCTTCGTTGACGCGGAGCTGGCCCGCGCCTGCAACAGCGACGCGGCACGCAGGGCCCACTTCGGGCCGGAGGCCGCCGTCGCGCTGCACAGGCGCCTGGGCGAGATGGCGGCCGCCGCGCACCTGGCCGACCTGCGTCATCTGGCCGCCGCCCGTCTGCGGTCCGGCCCGCCCGAGGACCGCTTCGCCCGGCTGGTCTCCCTCGGGGTGTACGGCGAGTTGCTGGTACACCCCCGGGACTCGCCGCCCGTCCTCGACCCGGACGGTCTGCTCGACGAACATTCCGTACGAGCCCTGATCGTCACCGCGATCACCATCAGCCGCTGACCACCGCCACCGCCCTCAGCCTCGCCGCCCTCAGAGAGGTCCTCGTGACGCCGCCCACTCAGTACGTCGCCTACGACCCCGACTCCGCCCGACCACCCGGCGAAACGCTTAAGGACCAGCTCGACGCGCTCGGTATCCCGCAGGCCGACCTGGCCCGGCGTACCGGCTTGTCGACCAAGCACATCAACCAGATCGTGCAGGGCACCGCGGTCCTCACCCCGGAGACTGCTCTGCTGCTTGAGCGCACCACGAGGATTCCGGCCTCCATGTGGAACCAGCTGGAGGCGGCCTGGCGCACCCACGTCACCCGTGACCAGGAACTCAAGCAGTTGAGCAAGCGCATCGACTGGCTGGAGAAGTTCTCGCTGCCCGAGCTCGTCAAACGCAGGATCCTGCCCACCAAGGACAAGACCGTCGAGAACCTCCAGCGCCTGCTGGAGTGGTTCGGCGTCGCCGACCCGGAGGTGGCCGAAGACCTGTGGCGCAGTTACCGGATGGCCTTCCGCCGCTCCACCGTCCTTGAGACGAACGACTACGCGACCGCGGTCTGGCTGCGCGAGGCAGAGCTAGAGGCTCGCGAGCTGCCCTGCGCACCGTTCGACCGAGTCGCGCTCACCGCGCTGCTGCCGCGCCTGCGCGCGCTGACCGTGGAGGAACCGGAGACCTGGCGCGGTCAGATCTCCGACTTGTGCGCCCAGGCCGGCGTGGCCGTCGTCTTCATTCCCGCACCGCCCCGTTCACACGTGTCCGGAGCCACCCGGTGGCTGGCGCCCGACAAGGTTGGGGTGGCCCTCAGCGACAGATTCAAGAAGGACGACCACTTCTGGTTCACCGTCTTCCACGAGATCGCTCACATTCTTCTCCATGGAAAGCGCCTGACCTTCCTGGACAACACTGACCCCAGGGACGAGCTGACCTCCGAGGGCGACCGGAGCGAGGATGAAGCGAACGCGTTCGCAGCAGAGACGCTGATCCCGCCGGAATACGCTGCCGCCTACCGTCGTCTTGCCGTGCGGCCGATGCCCTTCACCAGGATCGAGGCCTTCGCCCGGCAGGCCGGCATCGCCCCCGGAATCGTCGTGGGGCGCCTCCAGCACGACGGTGCGCTGGAGTGGACCCACGGCAACAAGTACAAGCGCACCGTCCAGATCATCCCCACTGACAACGACGTCTCGTGACAGAGTTCCCGGCCGGGCACCGGCTGCGCATCAACACAGGCTCTCCACAGTCCGCCGCGACCGGCGCGGGCCGTCCTCCGCTTCGGGGGCTGGGGCTGGGGCTGCGGCCTTGGCAGGACGCATGGCCGGAAGGCCACCGTCGAGCAACGCGGACGCACGGCGTCGTCAGCGGCCGCCGGTACGGTCGCTCCCTGGCAGGTGTCAGACGAGGGAGGGCCCGTGGACAAGAAACCGCGCCGGTACTACAGCAACGCCACGATCGCCGCGCTCATGACCTTAGCCCGTGGCGGGTGTTACTGGCCTGATTGCAACGTCCCCACCATCCGCATGATCAACGGCAAACCCAGGCTCAATCTGGAGATCGCCCACATCCGGGCCTTCGAGGAGGGCGGCAAGCGATACGACCCGACCCTGACGGTGAGGGAGCGCAACAACTTCGACAACCTCATCCTGCTGTGCAACCCGCACCACGAGGAGATCGACGGCCCCGACAGCGACCAGTACCCGGTGAACTTACTGGAGGGCTGGAAGGACGCTCGTGAGGCGCACGGCCTGGAAGCCCTGGCGGGACTGGGCGATCTCACCAAGTCCGAGCTCAGCGTGATGATCGCCGCAGCCCAGGGGCAACTCCTTGACCGTATCGGGCCCGCGCTGGACGAGTTCGGCAAGACTGCCCCAGAACTCGCCGGCCTGCTCCGGGCCGTCGTCAACGAACTGGCAGACCCGCGTGTCCACGGGTTCGGGATCTCCGAGGACGGGATCACGCAGCTGTACACGTCCGCGCGCACTTTCGCCAACCTGGAAGACAGCGCCAGCACGCTGGCAAACGCCGCGGACATCCTCAGGAACCTGGAGGACAGCGCCAACACTCTGGCCGGCGCGGCCGAGACCCTGAGGAACCTTGAGGACAACGCCGGCGTGCTCGCCGATGCGGCCGACTCCCTCGTGAACCTCGGGGACTGGTCGAAGTCGCTGTCCAAGGCCGCGGACAAGGCATTGAACGCCGCCGACATGATCAACCACATGCGCTGAGCCGGGGAGGACCCCACCGGCTCACTCGGGCCGTGGCCGCGCTCAGAGGCAGAGGAACGGGCAGAACGATCCGCGTCGGCCGCCCGCACCGCCGACGTACTGCACCGCCGCCGTACAGAGGAGGTACACGGCCTGCACATCTGCTCCCGCCCTCCACGCCAGGCAGTAATCTGAACGTGCAGGATCCACCTGTACGACGTGTCTCGTCCCTCAACCCCCGACAACCCCCGAGCAGATGATCACCTCACCTCACCTCGGTAAAGGAATGACCAAGCCGTTCTAACAGCGCAGGTCAGGAAGCGTTCTCTCCGCGCGAGCGGAGGTGTCCCGGAACTCGTGCCCGAAATCGACCGCCTCACCGAGTTCTCTCCGCGCGAGCGGAGGTGTCCCGGAGTTCCGCAGCGCGCTCGCGGTGGCGTGGGCGTCCTCTCCGCTCGAGCGGAGGTGTCCCGTCACCGTCCCAGCGGACAGCCGCGGGCCAGCGCTGGCCCGCCGCGCTCCAGCCCCTGCCGGGCCTTCGCCCGCCAGCCCCGTCCTGCAGGCGGCGGCGCGGGATGGCTCCGGGTCCCTCTGCTGTGGCGTCTCTCCAGGTGAACTTCTTCACCCGCCCGGGTGAGTGAAAGGCTGCCGGAAGTGCTGACGGTGTTGCCGGTGGCGGACCGGCGGCTCGCCGGCGCGCACGTCCCTCCCTGGAACCGGGTTTCCCGGCATGGAGGTCTTCGGCACGACACCGTGTCCGGCACGCGGCAACCGGGGTGCCGGGTGCTCGGGGGGTGCCGTGCACGCCGTCCGCGGCCTGCGGCCCCGCCCGCCTGCACCCTCCCGGACGCGTCCCTTCCCCGGTTCCTGCAGAGTGCGAGGACACCTGCCCTCCCGGCCGTCCGCCCGGCCAGTGGCCTGGCCAACGCCGCGTCGAAGCCGCAGTCCCGGGTCACTGCCGGGTGGCAGCCGTCCGTCTGTTCTCCCGGCCGGACCCTGCGGACGCGATTGTGTGTCACGGAGAGTCGACGGTGCCGGTCGGCGGCCTGCGGGCAGCAGGTGGTCTTCGTACCCGCTCCCTCAGGTCTGCGGCTCGGCCCCGGGCCAGGTCGCGTCGAACCAGTCCATGAACTGCAGGACTCCGCCGACGAGTTTGACCCGGTCGTGGATGGCCCTCTGGTCGTGTCCGGCGAGGAAGTCGCGTCCGGACGGGACCTCCTCCCCGCAGCCGCACGCGCAGTCCGTGTGGTCGAACGGCGAGTCGAAGTACTGCACCGGGTTCTGGCTCTTGCCGACCTGCGACTTGCTGCCCACGTACCTGTCGTAAACCGGATGGCCGGGCTTGAGGATCGCGCCGTGGATCGTGCGACGGCCGTCCGGGTCCGGACCCGAGATGTGGTCGATCTCCACGGCCAGGACGACGATATCCATGGCACTGAACACCGCGTACCGCTCCCGGTCCGCCCGCACTCCCAGCTTCCAGCGGCCCTTCGCCGCCTCGTAGACCTCCTCGTCGGACAGACCCGGGCGCCACCCCGCCGACGACTGCCCGTGCTCGTCCTCCGGCCACGTCCGGTAGACACCAAGCCCGATGTTGAGCATGTCCAACCCCCCATCCATGCCCCGAAGCCCTTCGCCCCGGGGCTATGAACATGACAGTAGAGCCTCACCCAGGCAAAGCGCGATCCTTGGATTATCAATATCGAGCAGAGGGTTGCTATAGATACTCTACGTCCAAAGATGTGAAGTATTCGGGTGCGGGTTGGAGGATGTCGGCCCGACCCGCCGCCGAAGAACCGCGCGGGCCACAGAGGCACTCCCCGTCTCCCTCCACCGCCCGGATGACACCGCCGGACGACGGCAGGCCCACACCCGTCCGCTGCGCGCCGGCCCGCGCCCGGGGCGCAAGCCGGAAACCGGCTCGCCGCGGGAAGAGGTGCCCGCGATGACCGGCAGACCCGGGCAGATGAGGACGCGGGACCGAGCCGCACGACGCAGGCCGGACCAGGGCAAGCGCCCAGGACCGCAGGCACCATCGGGCAGACGGCAGTCAAAGGCCCCCTCAGCACCACGGGAGGAAGGCTGCAGGCGCGGCACAGGGCCGGACACGGCACACGGCGTCGGGGCCGGGGTGGGAACCGGGAGGGGACCGCGCGGGCGGGAGGCACTGCGGATACAAGCCGGCGGGTGTGCAGGCTTGACGGGTCCTTCGTGCATGCGCTGCCGTACGCACGCGGCGTCTCCACGCGGCTCCAGCCGGGTTTCCTTCCGCCGGCCGTCCGAGGGTTCCCATCCCGTCCACCGCCCGTGTCTTCCGGTACCGGTCCGGGCGCTGAGCCCGCCTGTGGCGGGCTCAGCGCAAGCGGGGCGGCATCTGCCGTCACCGCGGTGAGTGTGCCGACCGCCGTGACGGGTGCTCACACCGCAGCAGCATGGCGTGCTTCAGCCGTGACCGGCACGATCCTCAGCGGCGGGAGTCGTCGCGGTGACCGCGCTCGCGGTCGTCCGCGTTCCGGCGGTCGTCCCCACCGCGACGGTCGTCCCCACCGCGGTGGTCGTCCCCGTCCCGGCGGCTTGCGCCGTCGCGGCGGTCGCGGCCCCAGGAGGCGTCGTCGACGAACCGGTCGCTGTCGTTGCGCAGGGTGGCGGTGTCGGCGTCGTTGTTCCACACGTAGGTGCGGCGGTCCTGATAGACGTCCGTGTCGGTGTCGCGGCCCCGTCCGGTGTGGACACGGACCGTGGAGCGCCCGTCCAGACGGAAGCCGTCGAAGGTGAAGACGTGGTCGTCCTCGTCCGACAACGTCCAGTCGTCCAGACTGACGCTCCGACGGCCGGTGTTGGTGATGTCGACCCACTCCCGGTTCAGGCTCCGGTTGGAGCGGTCGTCACGGCCCGGGGAGTCGTACTGCACAGCGCTGATGACCACCCGCGAGCGCGCGGCACGGTCCGGGCCGTGGTCGGCGGCCGACGCCGGCAACGCCACCGCCCCCACGCAGGCGGCCGCCACCGCCGCGGCAGCGGTCAGACGACGGACGGTCACAGAGGAAACGGACACAAGGTCCCCCTTCGTGGTGCACAACATCCCGGCAGCCGTGCGTGAAACTGCAGGTCACCGGTGATGTGTGGTGCGATTCGGCGGCCGGTCGGCCGCACACCCACACCATCCCTCCACAGGACCGGAACCATGCGACATCCGCCCTGCTGTTACACATTGTCCATATTCACGTGACTCTTAGATGTAATAGTCAGCAATCGGCGAGTAACACTGAATTGACGTTTCATCACCTTCGTCCGCCGCCCGGCGACAGGAAACCGATGCCCTCGCGCCACCCCCCGCACCACCCCCCGCACCACCCCACCGCACATCCCGCCATCACCCACAAGTGAGTAACAGCCACCCGCTCACACCCGATGCCCCGCGCACGGCACAGCCGACGCCGGAGACGCCCCGCGTTCGCGGGATTCAGCCTGCCCCCGCACAGACCCGGGCAGACGCCGGCCGGGTACGAGCACGGCGGGGGTTTCGCCGGAACCACCCCTGACACCAAAGCCGCCCTGGAACGCCCCGCAAACCGTGCCGACGCGACGTGAGGACACCGACCACGGCAACCCCGAAACCGGCCACGGCGACCACAGCGACCATGCTTGTCCAAGGTGGCCGACCGGGGAGCCAACAGGCCACGGGGCCGGTGACGGTCAGCGACTTGGTTCGCGCTCGTCATCCATCTTGTTCGGCGGTTCCCGCGACGGCCGGACCGAGATCGGTGGGGAGGTGGCGCACTGCCAGGGCGACGGCTTCCTCGGCCGTGGCGGCCTCGCCGAGAACGTCATCGGAGAGCGGATGCCTCTTCACACGGAATGGGCTGCCACTGTGTGACGGGACGATGGCCACCCCAACACCTGGTGTCCCGCATCGCCTGGACCGTTCGCCTCCACCGTCGGGGACGATTCCCCGGGGTTGAGCTTCCGGACCTCCTCATGGCGTTCTCCGTACAAATGCCGATCCCCGGCTGCCAGAAGGTCCCGCCGCGCAAGCCTGAATTTCCAGCAGTCCGTGCACAGCCCTGGGCCGTACGCCGATCACGGCGTCCCTTCATCGGCTGCCAGGATTCCGGCACGCGGGGCGGGCGGTCCCAGAGCAGCGGGGAACGTTCTCGGCAGGCTCTCCGGCGTGGAGGTCCGCGGCCGGTGGATCCGCGGCGACGCCGTCGGCCGGGCACGCCACCAGGTGCTGCTCGGCGTCCTGAAAGAGCGAGTGGGAGTGGACGACAGGGCCCGGCGTCTGCAGTCCTCTCAGGCGGCTGACCGGCTCGACTTTCACCTCGAAGGGCGCCTGCTCACCGTCGTACTCCCGGTCGGCAGCCCGCCGCCGAGCTGGGACCGGATCCAATCGGAACTGATGGAGCAGAACGGATCACAGGCCACCTGAGCCGGCCGGGGCACAGGCCGGCCTGTGCTGTCCGGGCCATGCGGCCGCGCGGGGCCCAGCGCATCCGCCGATCGGGCTTCCCCTCCGGTGCCACGGCGCTGGAGACGGGACCGACAGGAAGGAAACACCCCACAGGCGTGTAGACCGGCGCTCGCGGTGGGCTGGGCGTGTCACTCTCACGGGCCGGGAAGGTCTCCCACCGGGCCGCCGCGCAGGTCCCGCGGCCGTACGGGCAGCAGGCCGCTGACGGCCGCGCGCCGTGGCTCCAGTGCTTGCAGCACCAGATCGTGCCAGTCGGTCGCCGCCAGCCAGTGCTTGTCCGCGAGGTGCGCGCCCCAGTGCAGCAGTCCGGTCCAGGTCCTGATCCGCTCGACCGCGATGGCGTAGCAGAAGCGGGGTGGTTCACCGCAGATGTGGTGGCGGACCGTCCAGGCGGCGCAGCGGTGCCCGGGGGTGCGGGGGAAGACGGCGAGCGGGTCCGTGCCGACGCGCTCGCGCCAGGTCCGTACGAGGCGGTCGGCGTGGGCCGTGTCGACGGCGAGGGCACCCTCGCCGTCCTCGACCGGCTGCAGGCACACGTCGCAGACGGCCATCAAGTCGTAGGGTGCAGAAGTCAATTGGGGCTCCCGTCGATGGGTCTCACGGTGCGTAGGGTCGCGCGCGGGGGCGTCGTCCCGGCGGGTGGTCATGGAAGCGCCGGGTGCCCGCAGCTCACCCCTGCGCGATCAGGGGCAGGTCGAGGACGCGAACGGGCTGGCCGGTGCACCGGTCGGGGGAGGTGGTGGCGATGATCGCGTCGTCGGGGTGCTCGGGGTGGGCTGGGCGGTGTATTGGGCATGTGGCTGCCCCGTCGGCAGCCAGAACGGTTGCGGCCGAAGGGGCTGCGAAGCAGACAGCTCAGCCTCGGTGACGGCCTGGGCGGTGGGCGGTGCGTCAGAGGGTGCCGAGCAACGCGCTCACCAGCAGCGTGTCGGCGGTGCGCGGCCCGTCGGTGGTGACGGGCAGTACCTGGGTGGTGATGTCGGTGAACCCGGCCTCGTCGAGGAGCTTGGTCCACACGTGCTCCTGGAGCACCCAGCGGCGCATGGTGGCCATCTCGCCGTCCGGTGTTTTCGCCGGGACGTCGGCGGGCACCGCGTCGGGCTGGGCGGGCGCCCTGTTCAGGTAGTGGGCGAGGGTGGCGAAGACCAGTCGGCCGCCAGGTTTGAGGGCTGCTGCCGCTGCCGGCAGGAGTTCGCGCGGGTCGGTGAAGTCCGGGGCGCCGAAGACGCTGTAGAGCACGTCGTAGGTGCCGGTCGTCGTGTGCAGGTGCGACACCGCGTCGGCCTGCACGATGTGCAGGCGCGGCGCGAGGTGGGCGTACAGGCTGTTTGCCATGGCGTGCTGGGCCGGTGAGGCGTCGATGGCGGTGACCTGGGCGGGCCGGTGGTGGGCTGCGAGGTGGGCGGCGTGCCGGGCTGTTCCGGCTCCGAGGTCGCCCACGCGGCGGCCGGTCAGATCGCCCAGGATCTCCGGGCCGGGTCCGGCGTCCTGTCCCCAGTTCCAGTGGAAGGCGGCGGGAACGGTGTGGTCACGGGCGGCGCGGGCGCGGCCGTAGTGGTGCCAGAGGTCTGCGGTGCTGGTGGTCACCCGGCCCATCCTGGCGGCCGCACCCGGGTGGTGGGCGGGTTCGCCGAAATCTCACCCGGGCGTGCCGGGGTACCCGGCCGTGAGGTCGGGCACCCCGGGGAGTCGGTGTTGCGGGGTGGTCAGTGCGAGTCGTTGCCGGGGTGGCAGGGGCCGCAGTCGGCGGCGTCCTGCCACAGCGGCAGGTCGGCCTCCCAGCCGTCGGCGGCGATGATGTGGGCCGTCTTCAGTACGGAGCCGTCGTTCTTCGTGGCGACCTTCGGCACGTGGTGCAGGAAGTGCCCGCCGTTGAACTTCTCGCACAGTTCGGCGTAGGCCACGGTGTCCAGGATGATCGTGTGGACGCCGATGTCGACGAGCCTGCTGGGCGCGAGCCCGAGGCCCTCGCCGCGGTGGTTCATCGCGGTCAGCAGGTACGCGTACCCCTGGCCGAGGACCCGCGCGGCCATGACCGAGTCGTAGGGGTGGTCGCGCATGAGGAGCCCGACCTGCTTGTCCCACAGGGCGGCCGGCACGGCGTCCCGGGCGGTGCGGACCGGGCCGGTCGTCGGGTCTGCGGACGGCGGGGAGGTAAAGGCGGCGGGTGCCATGGGGTGCCTCCGACGGGTGGTGCCCCGCGGTTCGGGGCGGTACGCCCAGGACACCGCACCATCCGGCTGATGGATGATCAACTGCCTTTCTCTGCAAGGGATTTGCACATGGTGCAAGCGGTGTCGACTGCGGTGGCGGACGGCCGTACGGTGGAGGACCCCCGGTCTGTGCGGTGTGGGAGGGACGCGTGCCCGTTGACCCGCTGTGGAACACCCCGAAGGCACGCGAGCTGGCCGCACGGCGGCGTCCCGGCGCGCTGATCCGTCTCGGCCGTAAGCAGCGTGCCTGGACGCTCGCCGCTCTCGGGGACCGGCTCGGCTGCTCACCTGCGACCCTGTCCCGGCTGGAGCGCAGCAGCAGGGTCGTCGACCTGGCCCTGGTGCACCGTGCGGCGCTCGAAGTCGGCGTTCCGCGACACGTCTTGGTGAGTTCCCTCGCGCCACCTGCCCCGGCACCACCGGCGGCCACTACAGTGACGGCCAGTCATACCGAGGAGGACCGGATGCGCCGCCGTACGCTGCTCACCGCCACGGCGGCCGCGGGACCCGCCGCGCTGCTGACGGGACTGGACCAAGCTCTGGCCAATACTCCCGCACCGACCGGCAGCGGGCCGCTGGACGGCCGGCTGGCTGCCGCACGCGAGCTGTACGACAAGGGCGCACACGCACGCCTGCTCGCCGCCTTGCCGGGGCTGATCGCCGACGGGCACGCCGCTGCCTCCTGCCGCCGGGAACTCGATCAGGCGCGGCTGTCTTCGGTGTACAGCCTGGCCGCTGCCGTGCTGAGCAAGCTCGGCTCCTACGAGCAGGCCCGGCTCACCGCGGACCGCGCCCGCACCTGGGCGGAAGTGTCCGGCTCCCCGCTCGCGACGGCGGCCGCCGCCCGGGAACTCGCCATCGTCCTGCGCCACCAAGACCGAACCCGGGAGGCGCAGCACCTGATGCAGGCGGCGGCCTCGCGTGTGGAGGCGACCGGCCTGACCAGCGAGGCGGCGGCGTCCGCGTACGCGCAGATGCTGTGCACCCTGGCCTACACCGCCGCCCGCGGCGGACAGCGCACCGAGGCCCTGGCGATGACCGAGGAAGCCCGCCGCGCCGCCCGCCGCCTGCCCCAAACCCCTGCCCCGGGCCGGCTGTTTCCCATCAGCCCGGCCGCTGTAGACCTCTACGCGGTCGGCGTCCACTGGGCCCTCGGCGACGCCGGCGCCGCCCTGGAAGCCGGGAAGGACCTGCGGCCTGCCCAGTTCCCGACCGCCGAGCGCAGGGCCCGCCTGGGCACCGACATGGCCCGGGCCTGGTGGGCGTGGCAGCGGCCCGAGCAGACCGCCCGCGCCCTGCTGGACGCCCACCGGGCCAGCCCCGGAGAAGTCCGCGACCGGCCCGCGATCCGCCGCATCGTCACCGAACTCGCCGAACAGCACCCGCACACCAGCGGCGTCCGCGCACTGCACACCGCCGTCACGGCGCAGGCAGGCTGAGGCGCATGGGCGTCGGGCGCGCCGCCGCATTGTGCACGGCGGCCCCGTGGTGGGCGATCTGACCGGCACCTGGTGGTGCAGCCGCTACGGCGTCCCGACCGGCCCCGGGGCCGCCGGATGATAGAACCGGGCATGACCTTCATGACGCCGGGTGTGGCCGCTGCCGGTATCAAGGCCACGGGCAGCGTGGCGAGCGCGGTGGTGGGACGGTACCGGCCCGCGGGCGTGCCCCGGCTGGGCAGCAACGAGGACCGGGCGGAGGCGTACCGGCGGCTGCTGGACGCCTCCGCCCGCTCGTTCGGCTACGCCTACCAGTTCACCCACCTCAGGCGTGAGGGCGGGCGGGCGGCGGACAAGGTATTGCGGAGCCAGCTGCCCCAGGCGTGGGAGCTCAGCAGCGAACTCATCGGCGCGCTGCAGGGCGTGCGGCTGAGCGGCAGCGTGCACGTCATCGCCGCTGCGGAGAGTCTTGTTGCCGCGACCGGCGACCTAAACCTGAACGAGAAGAGCCGCGACCGCTTCCAACGACAGGCCGAGGCGGTGGTGGCCGCCCGGGATGCGTTCCTGGACGTCTGCCGGGAAGACCTCGCCTACACCGCCCGCTGGTGGCAGATACGGCGACGGATCAAGGAGCGCCGCTCCCTGCGCGAGCAGACCAGCAGTTGAGGTGCCCGGCCGATGACACGGTCGCCGCCGTGCCGCCGCCCGGCTCACCGCGGCGTCTGGAGGTGCCTCGTCCAGGTGAATCTTCTGCGTTCCGGCGAACCCCACGAGCGTTCAGCACGTCGTGCCGGCCAAGAAGCCGATCAACGAAATGCACCTGACGCAACCCTGGTTGGTCGTCGACGTCGCGGCGACTGGCGGCGCGGCGTGGAGGCGGCCGTCATCTACCACGGCGGCCTGAAGAAGGTCCCGTTCGCCTATCGCGTGCCCGACAGCCAGGCGCAGCAACCTCAGGACGAGAGTGGGGGGCCGGGGCAGCGAGGGCGAGGGTGTGCATGAGGTGTGGCCGGCCTCGCTCCCCACCTTCCCGCTGGGGCAGTGGTTCGCCGACGCTGGCCGCCTCTACGCCCACGGCCGCCTCGGCGGACGCCAACGGGTGCGAGGCGGCCGCGCCGCGGCGGGGGGACAGGGTCCGTTGCTGCTGGCCGCTGCGGCCGCTGGTGAGCGGTACAGGCATCGCGGCGGCTCTGCGGTGTATGCCGGGGCGGTTCAGCCCGCTGCTGCCGAGTGCTCACCGTCATCTGGGCGGGTTTGCCGGGTGTGCTCCGTGCGTGCCGCTTCCAGCAGCGTGCGCCAGGAGGTCACGGTCGGCCGACGCCGCAGCAGGGCCCGGCGCTCGCGCTCGGTCATGCCGCCCCAGATCCCGTGCTCGATCCGGTTGTCGAGCGCGTGGGCCAGACATTCGGTCCGTACCAAGCAACCGGCGCAGACGGCCTTGGCCTTGTTCTGCGCGGCTCCCTCGACGAACAGCTCGTCCGGGTCGGCCGTACGGCACGCCGCGTGCTCGCTCCACTCTTCGTCCCCGACCATCCCGGTACCGTCCCCCGTCCTGAACTGCCCGCTCTGCTCCCCTGCTTGCGGACCGCGCATGGCAGACCGTACGGCAACCACGGGGCGGGAGGGAACATCCATTCCCGGCGGCCATCCCATCGGGTGACCTTCCGCTTGCCCTGGCACGAGGTGGGGCGGGAGCAGGTGCGTTCACCTGCTCCCCCGGGGATCGGTGGCACCTCTGTCGTCCTCGGGCGGGCGTCAGGCAGGCGGTGAGCGGTGGGTGTCAGTCATGCTGCCACCAGGTCACTGTCCCGCGGGCCCGCAGGCAGTTCCTCCTCTTTCCCACCTTTCCTGTGGTCGGCCGGGGTGGCGGCACCGGGCGCGGGCGTGTCCGGGCTGGGGCGCGGACGGTGGCCTGGCGCGTGAGGGGGTCGGCGAGGCCGCGTAGAGGGTCCAGGACGGTCGGCAGATCACTGCCGAGGTCGCCACCGGTGTGATCGCTCTGCCCGCTCCTGAGCCCGGGCCGGGGTCAAGGATCCTGCGCTCGCCGCCGGGGCACGAAGGGGCCTGTTCGGCCGCAGGGCGGTTGGGCGGGCTGTGGAAGAGGATGACGAGCGCGTCGGCCCGCCGGCCCCTGGGGGCTGCGGTGGCCTCCGGCTCCGCCCGGTGGCTGGCACGCGCGGCGTGGCCGGGCCCTCGGTCAGGCGGTTGCAGGGCCCCGTCAGCGGGGGGGGGTGCCCTGGTGGACGGTCGGGGCCTGGTGGGGACCGTCTGCTTCGGCGCGGGCCCAGGAGCCGTCAGGGGGCCTCCAGACGGTGCGCCCGCCGCCGTCGTGGCGTGCGCACGGACCGCCGTTGGGCGTGATCGAGTGTCCGCCCGAATGCGGTTCTGCTGTACGCCCCCCTGGTCAGCCGCGAACGCGCCGCCAACGAACACGGCTTCGCGAACCTCAAGAACTGGCGGATCCTGACCAAGCTCCGCACCGACACCCGGCAGGCCACCACGCTCCTGCGGGCCCTGCTCGTCCTGGCGAACAGCGAAGTACAGCGGTAACGAGACGGGGCGGACGATCTCGCCCCGATGATCACGCCACCTGCCAGCGTGAGGGCCTCATCGACACATCACACCAGCCCCACTGAACTGCGGAAACGAACTTGGCGGAGGCTCACTCCTCCTCGTACCGAGCGCTGCGCCCGGCCCGATTGATGGTGTGGGCTCCCCCAGGGTCAAGGTCAACCTGATGTCATACGGGGGCGGGCGCCCGGTCGCCGGGACACCCGCCGGTGGCGGACCCGGGCCGGCCGGGACGGCTGCCACCGGAGCATGCCGCTGTACGGCGCCGCGCCAGCCGCCGTCCCGCTCACCCCGCGGCGTCCCCGGTCGATCGCAGCAGCAGAGCCCGGCGGGCGGAGCCGACGTGGTGGCGCATCGCGGCGACCGCCGCTTCGGGGTTGCGGGTGAGCACGGCCAGGAAGATGACCTGGTGCTCCTCGAGCGATCCGGTGCGCGGATGAGGCGCGGTGAAGTCGCGGTACTGCCTCATGACAAGGGGATACAGCAGGGTGTCGTAGGCACGGGCCAGCGTCTGCTGGTGAGCAGCGCGCTTGATCTGCTGATGGAACGTCCGGTTGCCTTGCGAGTAGCCCTCCTGGTCTCCGCGCGCCTGGCAGTCCGCCATGAACTGCAGCGTACGGCGCAGCTCCTCGATCTCCTCCTCGGTCGCGCATTCGGCCGCCTTGCCGGCCAGGGCGGACTCGAGGGTTTCCCTGGCCTCCAGGATGTCCAGTGCCTCCTCGACCGTGAAGTCCCGTGTGCGGACACCCCGGTTGACTTCGCTGGTGACGTAACCCTCCTGCGTGAGCTGCACCAGTACGGCCCGCATGGTGCTGCGCGAGACGCCGAACCTCTGGGTCAGGTCCGCCTCGGTGAGCCGGGTGCCCGGCGCGAAGGTTCCCGAGAGCAGGAGTGAGCGCAGGCCTTCGTAAGCCTGACTGTGCCGCGTCGACGGGCCCTTGCCTGGGTCGGCCGTCTCGTCGTGGTGCTTCGGGTTCACATGATCACCTGTGGCTCGGGGATGTCTGCCGCGTATCGAGCAGTATGGCTGCCGCCCGGGGCGGTGGGGCCTCGCTGACGACGTGTCACACCTGCCGCGGCGGGTGGCGGGAGCAGCCCTGCGAGGATTGCCTGCCCGGCTGCCGACCCGGCGATGATCGGCTCGTTTGTCCAACAATTTAAGTTCGATGGTCAGGCATTGCGGTTCATGCTCTCGATTAATCTGCACACTCCTTGCCGGTGCGCCAGGGTGGTGTTACGGTCGCTCACGAGTTGTTCGACAATCTGCACGATGGGCGTGTGTAACCGTACGAGCCGAGCCTGAGTCGGGCCTGAGCTGAACCGCAGCCGGGACCGGCTCTCGGAGCTTGCTGCCCACCGACTGACTCCACAGCCGCAGCCAAGGCCGACCGGCAAGAACTGCCGCCACGCCGTCGGGCGAAGTCAGTCCCCCTGTTGCCGGCCGAGAGGCCCGACCGTCGCCGCGAGCGGCAGTCGGCCCGCGGTCGCGTGTCCGCCGATGGCGAAGGGAACCGAAACACCGATGTCACCCCACCTCAATCGCAGAGCGTTTCTGACGAGCACCGCCGCGGTCGGCGCCGCCGGCTTATTGCCCCTTCGCTTCGCTGTCTCGGCGGCCGCCGACGGCAAGAAGGGCGTGCTGCTGATGAACCGCATCGGACCGTCGTCCTCGACCCTGTACATCGCCGACGTCGACGGATCCAACGAACGCAAGCTGCTCGCCGGGACGAGCGCGGCCTTCGACCGTCACGCCGCCTACTCCCCCGACGGCAAGACGGTGTACTTCACGTCGGAGCGGAGGGGCGACGGCAACTCCGGCGTCTACTGGGGCAGCCTCAACGGATCGGGCCAACTGGTGGGCGTCCAGTCCCTGGTGGGCGGTCCCGCGGTGAACGACTGCGCCGCCCTGTCCCCGGACAGGAGGACCCTGGCCTTCTCGTCCACGCGCTCGACGGACCACCTGTCGCACATCTGGCTGCAGAACATGCAGACCGGCGCTCTGACCGACCTCACGGGTACCGCCGCGCTCGCCGGTGATCCGGCCAGTCCCGACGGCCACTTCCGCCCGGTCTGGTCGCCCGACGGTCAGTGGATCGCCTTCTCCAGCGACCGCAACACCACCTGGCGCGGCCACGACGACGGCAAGGGCTGGGAACACACCCAGGAACTGAGCATCTACGTCATCCGCCCGGACGGCACCGGCTTCCGCCGGCTGGCGACCAAGCCGGGATACTGCCTGGGCTCACCCAAGTGGTCGCCGGACGGCCGGCGGATCGTCTACTACGAGATCACCACCGAGGGCACCTGGGGAGCCCACCGCCCGGAGGACATCGGCGTCGTCGAGTCGCAGATCGTCTCGGTCGATGTCGCCACCGGCACCGACCGCGTCGAACACACCTCCGGTCCCGGTCTGAAGGTGTCACCCCAGTACGTCACCGGCACCGAGATCGGCTATCTCGTCAAGGGCGGAGCCGACGAGGGCCTCGCTTACACGTCGGGCAGGGCAGCCGTCAAACGGTCGCTGCGCTCACCCGTCTGGTCCCCGGACGGCAAGTCGGTCATCTACGAGAAGCAGGGCTTCGGCAGCCGTACGCTCGACGAGACGCTCTACAGCTGGGACGCGGACTGGGACTACCGCTTCTGTGACGTGTTCCCGGTGCTCTCGCGTCAGGGCCGGCTGGCCATCACGCAGAAGCAGACCGGTTCCGCCGCCTCCTCGATCGTCACCCTCAGACCGGACGGTTCCGACCTCCAGGTCGTCTTCGACACCGCCGCCAGCGGGCTCGACCCGACGCTGGTCGCGCGGGGCCTGGCCGGCGCGTTCCGGCCCGCCTGGTCGCCCGACGGTGACTGGATCGCGTTCGGTCTCGGCGGCTGGTTCCAGGAACGGGCCACCATGACGGCCGCGATCTGGCGGGTGCGCAGCGACGGCAGCGCCGCGGAGGCTCTGACGGACAACTCGACGAACGCCGGTTTCCCGAGCTATTCGGCAGACGGTACGAAGATCGTGTACCGGGTGTGGGGTCAGGAGAACGGTCTGCGCGTCCTCGATCTCACCACCAGGGCGACGACCGTGCTCACCACCGGGTCCGACAACCTGCCGGACTGGTCCGTGGACGGCGAACTCGTCCTGTTCACCCGCAAGACCGGAACGACCAACTTCGACGTGTGCACGATCCGGCCCGACGGCAGCGACTTGCGGGTGCTCACCAGCAGCGGCGCGAACGACGGCCACGCGGTGTGGAGTTACGACGGCCGCATCCTGTACAACAGCGGGATGTACGGCTTCCGGGAGGAAGCCGCGCTGTACGACAACACCTTCCAGCCGTACGGGCAGATCATGTCCATGAACGCGGACGGCTCGGACAAGAGGCTGCTGACGGACAGCCAGTGGGAGGACTCGATGCCGCTCTACCTCCCGCAGAGCGTGCTGTCGCAGTGACGTGAACGGCGGCCTTGTGACCTCCGAGAAGGCCACAAGGCCCGCCACGAGCACAGGACGGGACGGCACTCCTTCGCAGGAGACGCCGGGACGCGGCCATGTCACCCAACGTGTCCGCGTCCCGGCGGTCAGCCGTACGTCACGAAGGTCCGGCGCCCGGTCCTTCCGGCCGCCTGCTGAAGGCGATGCAGTCGGGACGGGGCACGGCAAGGGAGGCACCCGTGTCGGTGAGCCCCCCGGACGCCCGGTCGACCGCAAAGAGGTTCACGCTGTCGCTCGCCTCGTTCGCGACGAACAGCCACCGCCCGCCGGGGTGCAGGGCGAGACTCCAGGGCGTGACCCCGGCGCAGGGAATGCGCTGGATCTCGGTGAGCAGACCGGTCTCGGGGGCGGCGGAGAACACGACCAGGGTGTTCTCGCCGCGGTTGGACGTGTACAGATGACGGCCGTCGCGGCTGACGGCCAGCTCGGCGGCGCTGGTGGTCCCGGTGTGGTCAGGTGAGTTGGTCGTCAGGAGTTGACGTTCAGTCAATATGCCCTGGGCCGAGTCCCATCCCAGCACCTGTATGTCCGCGGTGAGCTCGTTGAGCAGGTACAGCGTCCGTCCGTTCGGGTGAAAGGCCAGCCGCCGCGGTCCCGAGCCCGGTGCGGTCGCGTAGGAGCCGGGCCCGTCGGGTGCGCCTGCCGACATCCGGCGGGTGGCCGGGTCGTAGTCGTAGACGAACACCCGGTCGGCGCCGAAGTCCGCGACCAGCGCGTACCTGCGGCTCGGGTCGATGACCACGTGGTGAGGGTGGGGACCCGTCTGCCGCGGACTGGGGCCGGACCCGGCGTCCTGGACCACCGACGCCACGGAACGCAGACCACCATCGGGGCCCACGGGGACGGTCACCGCGGAGCCGGCCGCGAAATCGGCGACCAGCAAGGCGTCCGCCTTCTTGGTCAGCCCGATGTACGACAGTCCGCCGCTGCCCATCGGGACGGTCTCGACCGTGATCTCGTCGAGTTGCCGCAGCGCTCCCGAGGTCTCGTCGATACGGAAGACGCGTATGTGTCCGCCCTGCTCGCTGCCGGCGACGTAGAGGACCGGGCGGGCGGGGTGTGCGGCCACCCAGTTCGAGCTGACCTGGGCCACGGAACCCAAGGAGGTCATGGTCCCGCGTCCGGGATCGAACCGTGCCGCGTACACCTGGCCCTGGCCCCAGGTGCCGATGTAGAGCAGTTCGCCCGGGCCGTCCGGTACGGCGACGGCCGGAGTTCCGGAGAGCAGGGGCGTGGCCGCCACGGCCGACACCGTCATGGCTGTCAGCACGCTTCTCCGCGAGGGCCGCGGCGAGGAAGGGGCGCCGTCGCCCGGGGCAGGAGGCCGAGACTCGGGCCGGGCAGAATCGTTCATCGAGCGACGCCTTTCTCATGATCGGAAGGGGGCGTCCCGGGCTCTCGGCGAGCCGTGTCGGCTCCCGACGGCACGGGTAACAAGATGCGGATGTTGTCTGACAAAACTTCCCCGGAAACCTAACCCGTGAGAGTCGCGCCGACAAGAAGTCCGTGCAGTAAACCTGTCCCAAAGGCCCCCGACGGTGACCCCGCCCATCGATTGCCCGACAATCCTGGAGCCGCCGTCCTCTCGTCAGCCGGTCTGCGCGGTGACGTCGATCCGCTTGCCCGACTCGTCCCACGCCCGGTGCCAGGGGTCGGTGACGTCGATGGTCAGGTCGCCGATCCTCTCGATGCTCAGCGTCACACGGTCCCCGTCCTGCACCGGTCCCATGCCGATGTGGTAAGTGCCGGTGGCGACGACGTCGCCCGGGGCGACGCCCGCGACCGACGAGGCGACTTCGATGAGCCTGTCGATCCGATTGGCCATCCGGCTCGTGGAGAAGCGCTGCCGCAGGGTGCCGTTGACCGACAGTTCGACCACCAGGTCCTGGGGGTCCGGGATCTCGTCGGCGGTCACGAGAAACGGGCCCATGGGTCCGAACTCGGCCGGTGACTTCTTGAAGTAGTAGGTCTGTCCGACGTCACGCGCCGAGAGATCGAGGAAGCCGGTGTAGCCGAAGACATGGCTCATCGCCTCGGCGGCGGGTATGTCGCGGCCGCCCCGGCCGATCACGACCGCGAGCTCGGCCTCGTGGTGGAACACCCGTGCCTCGACGGGCGGCAGCGTCACCGTCGCGCCGGTGGGGACGATCGACAAGGGTGACTTGAGGAAGAAGTCGGCTTCCACGCCCTGCCGGTCGTCCGCGTAGTTCTTCACGGCGCACAGCAACTGCTGCGGCGACGGAACCGGCGCCTCCAGCGTGACCTCGGCCAGCGAAACGGACGAGTCGCGCGGCAGCCGGGCCAGCTGCGGCTTCAGGTCCTCGTAGCGGTCGATCAGTGCCACCAGGCGGTCCTGGGGCCTGGTGGTCAGGGGGACCAGTGATGCGGGCACCTCGGTCACCCGGCCCTCGTCGACCGTGCCCAGCCGGCCGCCGTCGAAGAAGCAGAAAATCAAAGGGAACTCCTCAATCATGAACGTGATGTCCGACCGGAGGGACGGATGGATGGAGAGCCGGACGGCCGGGCGGGGGCGAACCGGTGAAGACGGGAGGCGGCGGCTAGCGCTGGTACCACCTGGAGCCGCTGTCCGGCTCCGCCCGCGGCATCAGTGCATCGGCCGGGTCGAGTTCCTCGTCCGGCGCGGAGGAGGTCAACCGGGTCCGGAGGTGATGTCCGGTCGCGCGCTCGCGCTCGTAGTGGTCGAGGAGCAGCTCGTGGCCGAAGTCGTTGCGGTAGTCGCGCCACATCGAGTGGATGTGGTTCCCGCTGTCGATGGCGTTGTCGAACTCGAACAGCAGGCGTCGGCTCTGGATCCGGTAGTAGTGCGACGTTCCTTGCCGGGTCCCGCCGGCCCAGCAGAAGAAGATGTTCTCCGCGCCCTCGTCGTGCAGCCGCTCCAGATGTTTGTCGGCCACCACGGCAGGCATGCGGTTCAGATGGCTGGACACGAGTGACCAGAACGCCTCCGCCTGTTCCAAAGCGAGGTCCACGACCGCGATACCGCGAGGGTTGTCCTTCTCGAACTTCAGCGTCTGACGGTCCTCCTCCGATATCACGTACGAGGGGATGCCGAGGTCCCAGCGGTCCGGATACTCGACCTTCCCCAGGAGGGGCACCTGCCGGGTGACGAAGTCCGCCGGAGCGACATGATGGATGACCGCCGTGGACCGCTGCTCGGGAGAGAGCGCGTCCAGCAGGGAGAATCCGAGCCGGTCGTCGTCCTTGAGCGGTGCGAGCGCTCCGGCACTCGCGGGCTGGCTGCCCATGTTGCACGGCGTCACGGACAGGAAACGTTCGTCGATGATGGTGTAGTTGAGGGAGAGATGGTGGCCGATCACCCGCCATCCCCAGGTGTCCTCATGGCTGGGCCTGCCGAAGAACGAGAAGAAATAGAGGTCCGGATTGCGCACGTCGGCGGCGGCCACACCGAACCGGTGCGTGCCCGCCTCCCGCAGGACGTTCTCCATCGCCATGATCGAGAGGGCCATGGTGTATCCGCGTGTGCTCAGCCCGGCACTCAGCAAGGCGTGGGACAGAGCGCGCTGGTGGCCGTCCATCGCCGACAGCGACAGGCCGGTGCGATCCGGCTTGGGTACGAAGTCCCAGTCCCTCCGGATCGGCGTGTTCAGCGGGAACCAGGCCCGGGCCCGCTGCTCCTCGCTCAGGCAGCTCAGCAACGCACTCGCGTTCACCAGCATCCGGCGGATGACCTCGGGTGCTTCGTAGACCTCTGACATGAAATTCCAACTCCCAGTTACCCGAAATATCTCTGCCGGCCGTGCCTTGACACGGTTCAGACCAGGCCGAGATAACTTCCGCCGTCCACATGGACGTTGTTTCCCGAGATGTATCCGGCCTGCGCCGAGCAGAAGAAGGCGCAGGCGGCACCGATCTCGGCCGGGGCCCCGAGCCGCTGCGCGGCGACCGACTCCGCCTGGCGTCGCCGGGCCTCCTCGAAAGTGATGCCCTCTCGCTCCGCCGTCCGCTTGGCGAGCTGAAGTTGTCTTCCGGAATCGATGCGCTCCGGAAGGAGGTTGTTGATCGTCACATTATGCTTGGCCACGTCCTTCGACACCGCTTTCATCACCGATGTCAGGCCGGCCCGCGCCCCACTGGAGGCCACCATGGTGACGCTGGGACGGGTCACCACCGCGGAGGTGATGTTGACGATCCGGCCGAATTCTCGCGCGACCATGCCGTCGATCACCACGCGCAGCAGGTGGATCGGTGCCGCGAAATGAAGTTCCAGCGCTTCCCGCAGGTCCGCGTCCGAGATCTCACCGAGACGTCCGGGGCGCGGCCCGCGATTGTTGGTGACGAGGATGTCGGGGTCCGGGCACGCCTCCAGCAGGGCATTCCTGCCTTCGGTGGTGGTGAGGTCGCCCACCACGCCGTGCACGGCGAGACGGCCGACCGCACGGATTTCATCGACGGCCCGTTGCAGGGATTCCGTGTGGCGCCCGTTGAGCCATACTTCGACGCCCTCCGCCGCAAGTGCCGCGGCACAGGCGAATCCTATTCCCTGGCTCGACGCACAGACTATCGCTCTGCGGCCCGCGATTCCCAGATCCATGGTCATTCTCCCTGTGCGGAAATGAGGAAAGCAGACAGCTGTGCACCCAATTCGCTGATCCCGTCACGGTATTCCGCGATCTTCCCGGCGGCGTCAAGCAGTTGACCTGCGTCGTCCACGTCGTCGGCGGAGATCCTCATCCGTACGTCGTCGGCGACGACGCGCATGTGCAGGCCCGTGAGCACGGTCCGCATCTGTTCCGCGGCCCTCGCACCTCCACGGGTACCGTAGGTCACCAGCGCGGCCGGCTTGTCTCTCCATTCCTCGTAGAGGAAGTCCAGCGCGTTCTTGAGCACTGCCGGATAGCCCCAGTTGTACTGCGGGAAGACGAGGACGAAGCCGTCGAAGGCGCGGACGGTCTCGCTCCAGGCGCGGGTGTGCGCGTGCTCGTACCGGCCGAGCGCCGGTTTTCGCGGTTCGTCGAGGAACGGCAGGTCGATCTCCGCGAGGTCGACCGTCGCGTAGGACAAGGCGCTGTCCTTACCGAGGTGAGCGGTGACCAGGGCGGCGATCTGCGCGCAGATACGCGTCGGCCGGGTGCTCCCGATGATCACACCCACACGTCCCGGGGAAGGACGCGGCGTGTCCGCACCGGAGTCGCCGGCAGACGGACGAGTGGCTCTCACAGCGTATTCCTTTCGTGGACGGCGTCCTGGGCCCGCTGCCGGCGACGCCTCGCGGACCGGGCTAACCGAGGTACTTGTTGGTCCAATCGGTCCCCTCCTTGACAGTCGTGCTCGCCTTGGCGGCACCGATGGACACGGTGAACCTGACCCCGGTGGTCCACTGCTCGGCGGTCATCCTGCTGTTCTCTGGCCAGTCGATCTCGGAGATCGCCTCCTTGAGGATGGCCCGGGGCACGCCGGGGGACTCCGCTGCCGCTATGTCGGTGAGCGCGGCGGAGCCCTCGTTGTCGTGGATGTACTTCACCGCGTCCTGCATCGCCTGCGTGAAGTCGCTGACGACGTCGGGATGCCCGCTCGCGTAGCTCTTCTTGGTGATGGTGATGTTGCCGGGGCCCATCCGGTCGGACGCCCAGGCGGGGACGTTCTTCGAGTTGGCGACGACCACGCCCGCACCCGCCGCCTGAGCCTGCAGCGGAGTGGGTTCCGACGTGCAGAACCAGTCGATGCGGCCGGACTTCAGGGCGCTCTGGTAGATGGTCGGGCTGGAGAGGGTCGCCACCTTCATCTTGCCGGTGTCGACGCCGTAGCGGCGCAGGAAGAGGTTGGCCTCGGCGGTCGTGGACTCCGACGAGGAGCCGCCCGTCGAACCGACCAGTTCCCGGGCGACCGTGGCCAGCGGGGTGGCCGCGGTGATGTGGTGCGCCTTGGCGTACTTGGTGCTGATGACCAGGCCCAGCGGCACACCGGTCGAGGTCTGCGCCACGGTGAGCTGGTCGGTGCCGTGTTCGACCGCCGTGAGGAAGTTCTTCGCGCTGCCCGCGAGGAACTGCACAGAACCCGAGGTGAGGGCGCTGTTGGTGATCGTCGGAGTCAGCACCGCGAGCTTGACGTTGACGTGGTGCGCGGCGAAGAACCCTTTTTTCTGAGCCACCCACACCGGCAGGATGTTGACGTTGGCTCCCGACACGCCGACCGTCACCGCGACCGTGCCGTCACTCGACTTCGCTGCCGACGCCGAACTGCCGCACCCGGCGGCCAGCAGACCGGCGGTGACCAAGAACGCCGGTACGGCTCCCCGGCGGCTCAGCCGGTGACGCAGAGCGGCTCTTCGCATCAGCATGTCTTTCCCTCTTTCCTCGGTGGCCCGGCCGGTCGTCGTCACGACGCCGGCCGGGCATCTTCACGGATGCGGACGGTCACCCTTCGCGCGTCGGCGGTCCTGTCCTCATCGGCACCGCTCCGTGGTGCTCCACCATGCGCGAGTGATCCCGCCGGCCTCCCCCCTCGGCGACGGCCGGACCACACTCCGGGCGCCGACCGCGCCCGCACGCCGGTCTGCTCGGCGTTCCCACCGTCCCGACGAACGGCGAGCCACCGGAGCGAGTCCGCTCGGGCGTTGCGTGCTGCCGACGTCCCCGGACGGTCCCCTCGTCCGTGCGGCCATACTCAACTCCCGGCCGCCGCGCCGTGTATAGCCCACCGGCCATAGGGCCTGCCGAGAGGGCCATAAGCGCCGGCTATGGCGCTCCGTCTCCGCGCTGGCCCTGTCCCGACCGGCCCTCCACGCTTGTCGTGACGAGGCGGCCCCGTCGGGCGAGCACCTCGCCTTCCGCGGTCCGTGATGTCATGAGCGTATGGAAATCCGAACAATGCGGGCGTTCGTCGCGGTGGTCGAGGAGCAGGGCCTGTCGGCGGCCGCGCGGCGGCTGCACATCAGCCAGCCGGCCCTGTCCCAGACCATGGGCGCCCTGGAGCGCGAGTTCGGTGTGAAGCTGTTGACCCGCAGCACCACCGGCGTACGGGCCACGGAGGCCGGTCTCGCTCTGCTCACCGAGGCACGCGCCGTACTGGTGCGGTACGACCAGGCGCTGGCGGCCATGGAAGCACGCTCGGCGGCAGCGGCGACCACCTTGCGTCTCGGGATTCCCGTGGAACTGCCGGCCGATCTGCTGTCGAGGGCGCTCCTCGACCTCGCCACGGCCTATCCCGGCACCCGCGTCCAGGCGCAACACCTGTCCACCGCCGACCAGCTGGTGGCCCTGCACAGGAACGAGCTCGACCTCGGCCTGCTGCGAAGCCGCCCACTGGACAAGGATTTCGACGCGATGCTCGTCGTAGAGGAGCCGCTGGGCGCCCTGCTCGTGGCGGACCGCGCCACCGGGCCGGCCGGACCGCAGGGCATCCGTCTGGAGGCCCTGACGGGACTGGACTGGGTCGGCTTCCCCCGTTCCGGCAGTCCTGCCTGGTACGACGAGGTCGCCGCCATCCTGCGCAACCACGGCATCGATCCCGGCCCTGTGGTGAACGACGGGCCGCTGATCGCCGACGTCAAGCTCGCCTCGGTCAGCGGCGGCCAGGCCTTCACCCTCGTCCCCGCGGGCTGGTCCCAGCCCCTGCCCGACATCGTGGGCTGGTTCCCGCTGGTGGGCGATCCCATCGTCCGCCGCACCTGGGCCGTGTGGAAGGCCGACTCCCACCGACGCGACCTCGGCCACCTCATCGCCGCCCTCGACCGGCCCGCCGCGCGACAGCCTCGGTGAGCCATTCGGAACCCTGTTGTCCAACAATGACTCGGCCTGAGCACCACAACCTGTGAGTGGGGGACGTTTTTCTGCAGGATTCTTGTCCACAGAAGTCGGTGGTGTTACGTTCCCATCAAAGCTTGTCGGACAATCCCGGTGCCGTACGGTGTCGCCGGGACCGCCTTGCCCGAAGGATCCGGCCGTCCCAGGCGCTCCTTCCGGGGCAACGATCACTCCATCGGCACCAGTTCACTGGACCGTCACACACCAATGCCACCACCGGCACGAGCGCACGGCCCCCGCTTCGTCTCTTCGCGGTGAGGGAGCCGAGGAGACAGCCATGTCGACCAGCCAGCGCACCTTCCACCCGGAGGCACTCCGTCTCGACGACGTCACCCTGCAGTTCCCCGGCACTCATCGGCCGGCGATCGAGGGGGTGTCGTTCAAGGTCGATCGCGGCAAGGTCGTCGCCGTGATCGGGCCCAGCGGGTGCGGGAAGAGCACCATCCTCAACCTGGCCGCCGGACTGCTCACTCCCACCCGGGGCGAGGTCCACTACGCCGGCCGGCGCGTCATCACCGTCAACTCCGATGCCGCCTACGTGACGCAGCACTCGCATCTGCTGCCCTGGCTGAGCGTCAAGGCCAACATCGGTCTGGCGCTCAAGTTCCGCAAGGTTCCCAGGGACGAACGCGAGGAGCGCGTCGCCCACTGGGTCGACCTGGTCGGCCTGAACGGCTTCGAGAACCACTTCCCCCGGGAGCTGTCCGGCGGCATGCAGAAGCGCTGCGCCATCGCCCGGGCGCTGATCTACCACCCCTCCATCGTGCTGATGGACGAGCCGTTCGGGCCGCTGGACGCCATCACCCGGCTGGAGCTCCAGCAGGAACTGCTCAACATCTGGCGTGAGCAGAACGGGACCCTCATCTTCGTCACGCACGATCTCAACGAGGCCATCTACCTGGCCGACGAGGTCGTGGTGATGTCGAAGGGCCCGGGCACGGTCCGCCGTATCATCCCGGTTCCCTTCGAGCGCCCGCGCCAGATCGGCTCGCTCGTCGAGTCCCACGAGTTCTCGGAGCTCTACAACGACCTCTGGGGGCTCTTCGCCGCCGAGCGGAAGTCCGCCGCGTAGCGGGCGAGGCGCCGGCCACGCCGAGCGACCTACTGCGGAGGCCCGTCGCTCACCTGGGCGCGTGAGTCAGGCACCGGCCGTCGTCCGCCCGCGCCGCAAAGTCGCCGTGCCTTCGAGCCGTCGCACCTCGAGTCGTCACATCCCCACATCGCCAAGTCGCCATGCCGCCATGTCGTCGTGCCTTCTCACAGGCCCCCGAGACGTCATGTCCGCCGCCGAGTGAGGTTCACAGATTTGATACCGATCAAGGAAGAGATCACCGTACCGAGTCCGCCCCCACGCGTCTGGGAGGTCATCTCGGACCCCTCGGCCGTCGTGTCGTGCATCGGCGGCGCGGAGCTCGGGCCGTCGCACGACGACGGGTCCTTCGACGGGACCCTGGCCGTCAGATTCGGCGGTCTGCGGGTCAGGTTCGCCGCCCGGGTCGCCCTGGACCTCGAGGAACCGGCACGTGAGGGCCGGCTGACCGCCCGGGGCGCGGACGGGCAGGGCGCCACCCGCTTCAGTGCCGGCGCCACCTTCCGGGTCACCGAGGGGGACACCCCCGGCGCCTCCAGGGTGTTCTGCGACGGTGAGATCAAGCTCAACGGCAAGCTGGCCAAGCTGATCGAGTCGGGCGCCGGGATGGTCGTCTCCCGGATGACGGCCGAGTTCACCGACGAACTGGTCAAGGCCTGCGCCGCACCCTCCCAGCCGGTCGCGGCAGCCGCCGCCGAGCCGATCGGGCCGGCAGCCGCCGAACCGCACGCAGCGGTGCCCGCCGGCATCCGCACGGCCGCACCCCGCCCCCGCGGCCTGCTCGCCCGCCTGCGCGCCTGGTGGGCGGGGCGGCGCAGGCGCGGCGGACCGGCGCCGCAGACGGCGCCGCCCTCCATGAACACCTCCGGTGAAGCACTCGGCCAAGGGAGCCCGCGATGACGACGTCCAGGCTCAACAAGGTGATCGGCGCGCTGGAGGCGGGAGAGCACGTCTTCGCGACCTTCTCGGCGGCCGATCCCACGTCCGCGACCGAGCTGAGCAACTCGGCCTACGACGCCGTGGTGTTCGAGATGGAGCACAAGCCCTGGGACATCAACGCCCTGAAGGACAGCTTCCAGTACCTGCTGAACCGGCGTCGGATCTTCGAGGCGGACAGTCTCGCGCCGGCTGTCACCCCTCTGGTGCGCATCCCCGCCAACGGAGCGGAGAAGGCGCAGTGGCACGCCAAGCAGGCACTCGACCTCGGCGCGTTCGGTGTCGTCTGGCCGCACGTCTCCACGGTGGAGGAGGCCCGCAACGCGGTCGCCGCCTGCCGCTACCCGCGGCTGCCCGACGCTCCGCTCTACGAGCCCGCCGGCCTGCGCGGTGACGGGCCGCACGCGGCGACGCGCTATTGGGGCATCCCGAACATCGAGTACTACTCCAGGGCCGATGTGTGGCCGCTCGCCCCGGACGGAGAGATCCTCGTCGGCCTCATGATCGAGGACCAGCTCGGCATCAGGAACCTGCCGGACATCCTGGACCAGGTGCCGGGGATCGGGCTGATCCTGATCGGCGAGGGCGACATGAGCCAGGAACTGGGCTTCCCCCGCCAGTACGAGCATCCGAGGGTGCTGGAGTGCAAGCGGCTGATCCTCGACATCTGCGGTGAGCGCGGGGTCGCCGTGGGCCACCCCCATGTCACGGCCGACAACGTCAAGCAGGTGCTCGACGACGGATACCGCTTCCTGATGTCGGCGCCGGTGCGCTCCCACCCCGGCCTGGACAAGGCCCGCGAGCTGACCGGTCGCGGCTGACGGCACACGCACCGCGCCCCGGGCGCACCCACGCCACCACCGCTACGCAAGTCTCGGAGCATTTCATGATCATCGACTGCCATGGTCACTTCACCACGGCGCCCCCCGCGCTGGGCAAGTGGCGGGAGAGGCAGATCCAGGCGTTCGAGGAGTCGGGCGCCCGCGTCTCGCCCGACGAACTCCGCATCAGCGACGACGAGATCCGCGACGCCATCGAGAACGGGCAGCTGAAGCTGCAGACGGAGCGGGGCACGGACCTGACGCTCTTCTCGCCGGGCGCCGGCAAGATGGCCCACCACTACGGTGACGAGCGCACCAGCCTCGACTGGTCGCGCGTCAGCAACGACCTGATCGCCCGGGTGTGCGGCCTCTTCCCGGAGCGGTTCGTGGGCGTGTGCCAGCTCCCCCAGTCCGCTGGTGAGGCGCTCGCCGCCTCCGTGCGCAACTCGGTGAGCGAACTGGAGCGCTGCGTCGAGGAGCTGGGGTTCGTCGGCTGTCTCCTGAACCCTGACCCGTCGGACGGGTACTACCAGGCCCCGCCGCTGACCGACCGGGTCTACTACCCGCTCTACGAGAAGATGGTGGAGCTCGACGTCCCCGCGATGGTCCATGTCGCGATGTCGAGGAACCCCGCGCTGCAGGGCACCTGCGCCCACTATCTCGCCGGTGACACCGCGGCGTTCATGCAGCTGTGCGAGTCGGATCTGTTCAGGGACTTCCCGGCGCTGCGGCTGATCCTGCCGCACGGCGGCGGTGCCGTCCCGTACCACTGGGGCCGCTACCGGGGGATGATGCTGGACCGCGGCCGGCCGCCGCTGGAGGAGTCGGTCCTGCGCAACGTCTCCTTCGACACCTGCGTGTACCACCGGCGGGGCATGCAACTGCTGCTGGACGTCGTCCCGGCCCGCAACGTGCTGTTCGCCTCGGAGATGATCGGCGCCGTCCGCAGCGTGGACCCGGAGACCGGGCGCCGGTTCGACGACACCAAGTTCACCCTCGACTCCCTGACCGGCCTGAGCGACAGCGACCGGCAGGCGGTCTACGGAGGCAACGCGCTGCGGGTCTTCGCACGGCTCGACGGTGTCCTGAAGGCACGGGCGACGGCCGCGGCGGACGTGAAGGAGTCCCAGAGGTGAAGGTCTACGAAGCGCTGGCCGAGGCGTTCGTCCGGGAGGGCACCAGCGATGTCTTCGGCATGATGGGCGACGCCAACATGCACTGGATGGCCGCGCTCGCCGACCGCGGTGTGCGGTTGTACGAGGTGCGGCACGAGGGCTCCGGCCTCGGCATGGCGGACGGCTGGGCGCGCGGCGCGGGCAGGCCCGGTGTGGTCACCACGACCAGCGGTCCCGGGGTCTCCCAGCTGGCCACCTCGATGATCGTGGCGAGCCGGGCGGGTACTCCGCTCGTCGCCTTCTGCGGTGAGACGGTACTGGGTGACGAGGGTGCCACCCAGTACCTCGACCAGCGGCGCTTCGCCGCCGCGATCGAGTGCGAGTTCATCCGCGTCACCCGGCCCGAGAACGCCCAGGAGGCCGTACGCCAGGCCTTCTACCTGGCCCGTACGGAGTCCAGGCCGGTCATGATCAGCGCGCCCTTCGACGTCCAGATGGCCGAACTGGACGACTACGACGAGGACTACGTCCCCTCCACGGCCCTGATCCGCACGCCGCGGCTGCTGCCGGACCCGGCGGGCATCGACGCCGCCTGCGACCTCGTCCGCAACGCCAAGCGCGTGGTCGTCATCGCGGGGCGGGGCGCGCGCAAGGCGGACGCCGGCGAGCAGATCCTCGCCCTGCAGAAGCAGACCGGCGCACTGCTGGCCACCACCCTCCAGGCGAAGAACTGGCTGTGCGACCGCACCGACTTCCACGTCGGCCTATCGGGCCTGTTCGGCGACAAGGCGTCGATGGAACTGCTCCAGGAGGCCGACTGCGTCATCGCGGTGGGCGCCAGCCTGAACCATTACACCATCGAGAGCGGCTACCTCTATCCCGAGGCCAAGTACATCCAGATCGACACCGCTGCGCACCTGGTGATGGGAAACGGCAGGACGGCGGACTGCTATCTGCAGGCCGACGCGGTCACCGCGCTCACCGAACTGACCCGGGCCCTGCGGGAACGGTCCGTCCGGCCGGAGGGCTTCCACACCGACGCCGTCCGGCAGCACCTGACCGACCGCCTGCACCCGCAGGCGGAGTACGTGCGCGAGCCCGGACGGCTCGACCCGCGCGAGGCGATCTGGATCCTCGACCACGAACTCCCGGGCGAGATGGGCCTGGTGCTCGGCAGCGGACACCAGACCGACTTCGGCACCATGCTCTTCCAACGCTCCCGTGACGTGCTCTCCAACTACGGCATGTTCGGCGCCATCGGCCAGGCCCCGCTGATCGCGATGGGCCAGATGATCGCGCAGGGCAACAGGCCCGGATTCGTGGTCGAGGGCGACGCCAGCTTCCTCATGCACCTGTCCGAGTTCGAGACGGCGTGCCGCTACGGCGTCCCGCTGCTGGTCGTCGTGATGAACGACCAGGGCCTGGGCGCCGAGTACCACAAGGCGAGGGCGAAGGGCCTGGACCCGGAGCTCGCGACCATCCCCACACCCGAACTGGGCACCGTGGCACAGGCGCTGGGCGGCGGCGGAGCCACCGTCCGCACCCCGCAGGAGCTGCGCGACGCCCTGACCGAGTACGTGCGCACCCCGCGGCCGACCGTCATCGACGTCCGCATCACCCGCGCGGTGCTGAGCACCCCGTACCGGCGCATCCAGTACGGCGAGGACGTGTGAGCGGCATGAGCAGGAAGCACCCGGCACCGCCGCTGACCGTCCTGCTGGGCGACCACCCGCACACCCGGCCGCTGAAGGACGGGACGGTCCCGGTGGACGGAACCGTCTGCCGCTTCCCGGAGTCCTCGCCCCTGCCCCCGGCCTTCGCCCGCATGGTCCGTGACCTGGCCTACGACATCTGCGAGATGCCGATGGCCACCTACCTCCAGGCCCGCGACGCCGGCATCCCGCTGACGCTGCTGCCGGTGGTGCTGGTGGGAAGCACCCACCACCGCTCCCTGACCCGGCTGCCCGAGGACCCGGTGATCGGCCCCCGGGACCTGGTGGGCCGGCGGGTGGGGGTCCGCGCGTACGGCCAGACGACCGGTCTGTGGGTGCGCGGCTGGCTCCGCGAGGAGTACGGGGTCGAGTCCTCCGACGTCACCTGGGTGACCACCGAGGACGTCCATGTCGCCCAGTACGTCAACCCCCCGTACGTGGAGCGGTCGGCGGCCGGGCGGGTCGGGGACCTGCTGCGTTCCCACGACGTCTCGGCCGCGGTGCTGGGGCCGAAGGCGATCGGCGGGCAGGGCGCGGGGCTGGTCCCGCTCGTGGCGGACGCCGAGGGGGCCGGGGAGGCGTGGATCGGGCGGCACGGCACGATCCCGGCGAACCACCTGCTGGTGGTGCGCGACGACGTCGTGCGGGACCGCCCCGACGCGGTGCGCGCCGTCTACCGGGCCCTGGAGAAGGCGATCGCGGACACCGCGGACCGGCGTGACGGCTCGCCCGCCGGACGCGCGGTCACCGCCGGATGGAGCACGGCGCTCACCGCCTGTCTGGAGATCGCCGCACGCTACGCGCAGGAACAGGACCTGATCCGTGAACCCGTGGACGGCACGGCGATCGAGCAGGCGACGGCCTTCCTCGACGCATGAGAAGGCGCGACGGCCCTTCCCGGCGCAGCAGAAGACGCAACTGCCTTCCGCGGCACGGGAGAAGGCGATCGGCACGGGGGCGCCGCCCGGCGGCGCACCCTTCCAGGAACATCGAGAGAGGAGCAACGGTGGGAGAACCGGCAGGGCTGCGCAAGCGGGGCAATCCGCCCACTCGCAAGCCCGAGACATGGACGCCCGACCTGCTCGAGAAGGTCGCCTGGCGGGTCGAGGCGGCAAAGGAGCCCTTCCGCGGCGTGGCCACGTCCGACGGCATCCGGCCGGGACTGTTCCCGCTGCGCTCCACCGGCGCGGACGTCCGCCCGGTGTACCGGGCGGCGGAGGACTATCTGGCGGGCCTGACGGAGAAGCAGCTCGCCGAGGGCCGCTTCCCGATGGACGACGTGAGCTGGCGCCACTGGAACAACGGCGCCCGGTACTTCCTGCGCCACGGCATGCTGCTGGAGGACTTCGACGACGCGCAACGCGAACGGGCCCTGGCCGTCATCCGCGAGAGCCTCAGCGCGGACGGGTACCGCCAGGCGGTCGACCTGATGCACCTCAACCTCACCGTCGGCGAACTGAGCGGCAACACGGACGGCCTCAACGAGTGGCTGTACTGGTTCTCCCTCTACGGCGAGCCGGAGAACGGCGGCCCGTGGGGCTGGCAGCTCGACGGACACCACGTCAACATCAACTGCGTCTTCGTCGGGGACCAGATGGTCCTCACGCCCTCCTTCCTCGGCGCCGAGCCGGTGATCGCCGGGTCCGGCACCTACGCGGGGACCGTGGCCTTCCGCGCCGAGGAAGCCCTCGGGCACGAGCTGTTCACCCAGCTCGACCGGCGGCAGCGGGAAGAGGCCGTCATCGCGGACACAATGCCGGCGCAGCTGTTCGTCGGGGCCTTCCGGGACAACTTCGAACTCGACCACCAGGGGCTGCGGCTGAGCGACATGGCGCCCGGCCAGCGGGACACGGCACTGCGCCTGCTCGGGCTCTATGTGAACCGGGCCGGCGACCACCACGCCCGGGTGCGCATGGAGGAGGTACGGGCCCACGAGGGCGACACGCACTTCGCCTGGGTCGGCGATCCCGACGGCACCTTCTACTACCGCTTCCACAGCCCGGTGATCCTCGTCGAGTTCGAGCACATGCCCGGCGTGCTCTTCGACAACGACTACCACTCGCGCCGGCACATCCACACCGTCGTGCGCACCCCCAACGGCAACGACTTCGGTGTCGACCTGCTGCGCCGGCACCACGAACGGCACCACCGGCAGCGTCCGGCCGACCCGGACGGGCAGGCCTGACAACCGCCGCCTTCCGGCCCAGGACGCCGGTTTCCTGCAAGAGGAGAGAGACATGAAGTTGGTGCTCGGCCGTGACGACCTCGCGGCAGCCGCGCTGTCGGCGGCCCGCGAGGCGGGTGCGGAGCCGGAGCGGATCGGTGTCAAGCCGGTACACAAGGCCTCCCGCGGTTTTGTGAACGCGTCGGACACGGACCTGTGCGAGCTGGCGATCGTGACCGTGCTGCAGGCCGTCGCCCACGGCAGGCCGGTGCTGCTGCTGCCCGTCACCACCCTCGGACGCCACCAGCACCAGACCCTGGTGACCCTCGGCGGCCTCTCGGTCGCCGACGTGGAGGGACACAGCGTCGGCGTGCGCGCCTGGAGCCAGACCACCGGCGTGTGGGTGCGCGGGTTCCTCACCGAGCAGTACGGCATCGACCTGCGCAAGGCCGACTGGACGACGTACGAGGGCCACCACGTGGACGGCGCCGAGGACCCGTCCTGGGTGACGCGGGCGCCGGAGGGCACCAAGCTGCCGGAGGACTTCCTGGCGGGCCGCGTCGACTTCGGGATCATGGGCAACGAGCTGCCCTCCGACGACCGTGTCCGCACCGCCGTCGACAACGCCCACGAGGTCGCCGAACAGTGGTCGAGGGACCAGGGGTTCGTCCCGGTCAACCACGTGGTCGGCGTGTCCGGGGCGGCCGCCGTGGAGCACGGCGCCGCCGTCCTCGCCGCGTACGACGCGATGCGGTCGGTGCTCACCGCCCAGGAGGAGGGCGGCCCGGTCCCCCTGCACCCGGTGGGCTTCGAGGGGCTGCGCGCCGCGTTCACCAAGGCCGCCGCCTACGCGCTGGAGCAGGACGTCATCCCCCGGGCGGTGGACTACGACGAACTCGTCGAACGGACCTGCACGGCCCTGGGCGTGGCACCGTCCCGGCTCGGCGGCTGAAGGCCCCGGCACGGACGGTCCCCCTCACGACACACGAGCAAGAGGACAAGGCATGGACAAGCTCACAGTGGTTCTCGGCGACTACCCGCACGCCGGGCCCCTGCTGGACGGCGACGTGACGATCGACGGTCACCTGGTCGAACCGGTCGAGGTCAGACCGGTCATCGGCGCCTACCGGAGGATGATCCGGGACCTGGAGTTCGATGTCTGCGAACTGGCACCGGTGTCCTATCTGATGGCACGCCAGGAAGGCATCGCGCTCACCGCAGTCCCGGTGTTCCTCAACCGGCGCTTCCACCACGGCGACGTGCAGTGCGCCGTCCACTCCGGCATCCGCGTGCCCCGGGACCTGGAGGGACGCCGGGTGGGTGTGCGCGCCTACTCGGTCAGCACCGGCGTATGGGTGCGTGGCGTGCTGCGCGAGGAGTACGGCGTGGACATCGACGGCATCACCTGGGTGGTCGACGACGACGACCACGTCGAGGGCCATGTCCCCGCCGGTGTCGAACGGGTCACCGACGGCCGCTCGCTGGGCGGGCTGCTGCGCGCCGGGGAGATCGACGCAGCGCTGACCGGCAACGCCGGGACAGGACGGGCGGGCGCGCCGAGGGCCGGCTGGACCGCGGCGGCAGAACCGGAGGCCAAAGGCGACGACGGCCCCTACCCGCTCTTCCCGGAGGCCGGGACGCTCGCCGTGGACCACTACCTGCGCACCGGCGTCTACCCGCTGCACTCGGTGGTGGCCCTGCGCTCCGAACTCGTGGAACGCGACCCCGGCCTGCCGACCAGGCTGTACGCGGCGTTCGCCGAGAGCAAGCGCCGTCACCTCGTCGCACGGCCCGAGTGGTCGGCGGTGCCCCGGCTGGCCCGCCAGGGACGGCAGATCGGAGGAGACCCGGTCCCCTACGGCATCACGGCCAACGCGCCCAGCCTCCACGCGATGGTGCGCTTCGCCAAGGACCAGGGACTGCTCGACCCGGAGTTCTCCGCCGACCTGCCCTCGCTGTTCGCCGCGGGCGACTACCCGGACGCCTGAGCCGCGGCCCGGACAGCACACACCGAAGACAAGGGAGCACCCGACGTGGACATCGTCGACGCACACTGCCACATCATCTCCGAGGACCTGGCCCGTTACCCGAAGGCACCGATCGGCGGGAAGCAGTCGGAGTGGGCCGCGACCCGGCCCGTGACCGCCGAGGGCATGATCAGCCGCATGGACGACGCCGGCATAGCCCAGGCCGTCCTGGTGCAGGCCACCACGAACTACGGCTACGACAACTCCTACGTCCTCGACAGCAGCCGGCACCGCCCGGACCGCTTCGTCGCCGTCGGCACCGTCGACCCGCTGCGCCCGGACGCCGCCGCCTCCCTCAAGGCAGCGGCCGGAGAGGGCGGCCTGGCCGGAGTACGGCTGTTCACCAGCGGCAGCACTGTGCCCACCCAGGGCGAATGGTTCGTCGCCCCGGAGACGTTCCCCTTCTGGGAGCAGGCCGGGGAACTGGACCTGCCGGTCTGCCTCCAGATGCGTCTTGGCCCGGCCACCAGGCAACTGGTGGAGCTGCTGCAGCGGTTCCCGGGCGTGACGGTGCTCCTCGACCACATCGGCTACCCCGACATCGCCGCCTCGCCCGCCCGGGCCGGCGCCGAGGTCGCGGAGCTCGGTGTGCACCCGGGCCTGCACCTCAAGCTCACCCACCGCAACCTGGAGCGGCTGCGGGACGCCGAAGACCGGGCGGGCGACTTCCTCGGGCCGGTCGTCGAGGCGTTCGGCGCGGGGCGGATCGCCTGGGGGTCGAACCTGCCCGCCGCCGAGCAGTCCCTGCCCGAACTCCGCGCCCTGGCCGAGGAGATCCTCGCCGGTCTGCCGGAGCAGGACCGCCAGGAGATCTTCGCCGGTACGGCCCGGCGCCTGTACCCGGAGCTCGTGCGGGCCTGACGGCCCGTCCGCAGTTCCCCGCTGCCCTCCGGGCCCGGCCGCACGCCGGCCCTGTCCGCCACGGCAGTTCGTCCTCTCCGAGCAGACCTACAAGGTGATCATGGTGGATTCCAACGGTTTCGACGACGACACGGGCCGGACCCTGCTGACCCGGCAGAGCCAGGCCTACGAAGGGCTGCGCTCGCTGCTGCTCTCGGGCAGCGTCGAACCGGGCACCCGGCTCACCGAGGCCGACCTGACCCGGATGTTCAGCGTCTCGCGCAGCACCATGCGGGCCGTCCTGGTCCGGCTGGCCCAGGAGGGCTACGTCACCAGTGAGGTCAACCGCGGAGTACGCACCCGCAGCTTCTCGGTCCAGGAGGCCGCGGACATCCTGGAGGCCCGCGAGACGCTGGAGTCCGCGCTGGCGGGCAAGGCCGCGGAACGGGCCACGGAGGACGAGATCCGCGAGCTGCGCACCACGCTGGAGGTGATGGAGGACTGCAAGTCCCGCGGGGACGCGACCGGTTACTCCCGGGGCAACCGGCGTTTCCACCAGCAGGTGAAGGAGGCCGCGCACCAGCAGACCCTCGCACGGGCGTACGACACCCTGCTGTACCCGCTGGTGATGCGCCAGTACCGCAACCTGTCCGCGCCGCACCCGCGCACCGGGTCGCTGGAGGAGCACCAGGCCATCCTCCTGGCCGTCATCACCCGCAACCCCCCGGCGGCCGTCGCCGCCATGCTCCACCACGTCGCCTCCGCCCGCCGGGCCCTGCTGCTGCAGGCACACCGGGAGCGCACCGCCTCGGCACCGGACGCCTGAGGATGCCGTCCGGTTCTCCGCGCCCCGGAGACTCCGCGCCGCCGTCGGCCGCCACGGCCCCGGTCCGGGCCACCGGCCCGGCCGGCCGTCGAACCGTCCCGCACCGACCGGAAGGAGAAACCGTGCGCCAGCCGGTGATGACCGAAGCGGGACCGGTCAGGGGCATACCTGGGCGCGACCGGTCGATCACCGTCTTCCGCGGTATCCCCTACGCGGCCCCTCCGGTCGGCGACCTGCGCTGGCGGCCGCCGCGACCCCCGTTGCCGTGGGCCGGGGTGCACGAGGCCGTCAGGTTCGGCCCGGTGTGCCCGCAGGTGCCGGGGTCCGAGCTGAACGGCGACGACCTGCCGATGAGTGAGGACTGCCTGCGCCTGAGCGTCTGGACCGGGGCGGATCCCGCGGACGGACACCTGCGTCCGGTGCTGGTCTGGATCCACGGCGGCGGCTTCCGCGTCGGCACGGGTGCCAGTCCGCGTTTCGACGGTGAGGCCCTGGCCCGCAGAGGCGTCGTGGTCGTCACCTTCAACTACCGTCTGGGCGCCTTCGGCTTCCTTGCGACACCCGAACTCAGCGAGGAGTCCGGACACCGTGCCTCCGGCAACTACGGGCTGCTCGACCAGATCGCGGTGCTGAGGTGGGTGCGGCGCAACATCGTCCGTTTCGGCGGGGATCCCGGCCGGGTCACGATCGCGGGGCAGTCGGCCGGCGCCGGATCGGTGAACTTCCTGAGCATGTCGCCCCTGGCCAAGGGCCTCTTCCACCGGGCCGTCGCGCAGAGCCACGCGCGCCACTCCCGCGACCCCGACCTGCGGTACCTGGGCACGTCCTACCGGACTCCGGCCGACGCCGAGGCCGCCGGAGCCCGCTACGCGGCGGAGCGCGGGGCACGGACCCTGGCCCGGCTGAGGTCGCTGCCCTGGCAGAAGCTCGTGGAGGGGGACGCCTCCGCGGTCGACAGCGCCGTCGAGACGGGCGGCCCGGCCAGGCCGCCGCTGTTCCGTCCGGTCGTGGACGGCTGGGTGCTTCCGTACGGCTACGAGGAGACCTACGCCAAGGGGCTGCAGAACGACGTCTGGTACCTGGCCGGGAACAACCTCGACGAGAGCGGGGCGGTGCCCGCGAGCGCCTTCGCGGAGTACCGGGCGCTCGGGAGGAAGGCATGGCGGCCTGGCGCGCCGCCGGTCCACCTGACGCGGAAGGACCATGTCGAGACCTCCCGGCTCAAGTTCGGGGCGATGGCCGACGAGTTCCTGCGGCTCTACCCCGCCGGCACGGACGACGAGGCCGCGCACGCCCATTGCGCCGCGGTGCGGGACAATGCCAGGATCTCGACCTGGCTGTGGGCGAAGGACTGGTCCGCCCACGCGGGCCGGCCGGTGTACACGTACTTCTGGACCTACGCCGCCCCGGTGGGACAGAGCTCCCGGCGTGCCGCGCACGGCTCCGATATCGACTTCGTGTGGGACAACCTCCACCCCGATCACGCCGAGTGGACCCCCGAGGACCGCGACGTCGCGGAGACGATGAGCGGCTACTGGGCCAACTTCGCGGCCACCGGTGACCCCAACGGTCCGGGCCTGCCGCACTGGCCCGCATGGTCACCCGAGACCCCGACCGTCATGGAGGTCGGCGCGGGCTTCGGCCCGATCCCTCTGGCGGATCCGCCCCGGCTCGACTTCTGGAAACGCTTCTTCCTTACTCAGCAAGCTTGGTGACAGGAGACCGCTCATGACGCACGACATCCCGACCCCTCCTACGGCTCGCAGAGCGGTCCGGCTGCGGCCCGGCGGGAGCAGCCGGTTCCTTGCCCACGCCTCGGCCGCGATGCTCGCCCCGGCGCTGCTCACCGCCTGCGGCAGTGGCGCCGGCACCACCACGACCTCCGACGGCCTCGTCCAGGTCACGGTCGGTGGCGGAGGCAGCATCTTCGACACGCCGCTGCAGGTGGCCGAGGCCAACGGGTACTTCCGCGGGCAGGGCCTGAAGATCAAGTTCGTGACGCTGACCGCGGCCACCGGCCCTTCGGCCCTGCAGTCCGGTTCGGTGCAGTTCTTCGACAGCAGCCCCACCGGGTTCGTGTCCGCCCTGGCCAAGGGGCTTCCGCAGATCGCCGTCTCCGCCGACGGCCTGGGCAACCCGCTCGGGCTGGTCGTCAGCAAGAAGTTCGCCGCCTCCCACAAGCTGACCGCGAAGAGCTCCGCCGCCCAGGTGGCCAAAGCGCTGTCCGGGTCGACCGGCGGTGCCAGCTCCGCCAACACCAAGGCCGAGGCCGGCATCTTCCTCCGCAAGTATGGCGTCGATCCCGGCAAGAAGGTGAAGTGGGTGTCGCTGCCGAGCCCGGCCGCGGACAAGGCCGCCATGAACAGCGGCCAGATCGACTGGTTCGTCACCTCGGAGCCGATCCCGCTGCAGATCCAGGACGACGGGGACGGCGTCGTGGTCGCCGACCCGTTCAAGGTACCCGAGTGGGCCGCCGAACAGGCCGGCTACGGACAGCTCTTGGTCACCCAGAAGAGTTACGCCAACGCCCACCCCGACGTGGTCAAGAAGTTCGCCACAGCGGTGCAGCAGGCAACGGCCTACATGGACGAGCACCTCAAGGACAGTAGTGACCGGACGGTGCTGAAGGCGGCGCAGAAGTCGCTCAAGGGCGTGCCCGACAGTGTCGTGCAGGCCAGCCTCCAGCAGGTCGACTGGCCGGTGAGCGGCTCGATGGACGCCGCCGGATGGAAGAAGACCATGGCGTTCCTCGACAGTCTGGGCACCCTGCCCGCAGGCGCCGAGGTCACCACCGACAACTGGACGAACAAGTACCTGCCGTGAGACGGCCGGGTGCCGCACCGGCGAACCGAAAGGAGCAGACAATGGCGACTGCTACCAACAGTGCAGAAAGCAGGACCGAGGTGAAGGTGCCCCGGACCGAGAAGGTCAGGAGCACTGCGTGGCGGGGTACCGCATTGGTGGTGGTGCTGCGCCTCGTGGTGATTGCCCTGACGCTCGTCCTCTGGCAGGTGATGAGCGGTCCGGTCCTGCCGGAGTACGCGGTCAGCAAGCCGACCGACGTGTCCCACGCGCTGTGGAAGCTGCTCGGCTCGTCGGCCGGCTGGACCGACATCAGGACGACGGCCTTCGAGATCGTGGCCGGGTTCGGGATCGGTGTGGCGGCGGGCACCGTGATGGGCCTGGTACTGGGCTCGGTACCGCTCGCAGGCCGGGTGTTCGAGCCGCTGATCGCGGCCGTCAACGGTATTCCCAAGATCGCTCTCGCACCGCTCTTCCTGTTGTTCTTCGGCATCGGCCCCCTGTCGAAGATCACGATCGCGGCGACGGGCGTGGCCTTCGTGGTCTTCTACAACGTCTACCTCGGCCTGCGGCTGCGGGACCGCGAACTCGTGGAGATCGTCCAGGTGATGGGCGGACGACGGCACCACGTGCTCAGCTACGTGACGCTTCCCACCCTGGCCGCGCCCTTCTTCGCGGCGCTCAAGACGGGCGGCCCGCTGGCGATCCTGGGCGTGATCGGCGGTGAGTTCATCGCCTCCACCGACGGCATCGGCCACGAACTGTTCACCGCGGCCACCAACCTCGACGCGCCGACCGAGTTCGCGGGCCTGATCATCCTGGTGGCGATGACGCTCATCCTCAACGGGATCCTCACCGGGCTGGACACCCTCGCCCTGAAGCGTCTCGGCCTGGGTGACCGACGGGCGAGGGGCAAGGGCAACTGAGCAGCGCCCCGGGCCGGACCGTCCCGTCCGGCCCCCACCCGGTAAGAGACGGAGCCCCGTGCGGGAGTCGCGGCCGACAACCCGGTCCCGGACCGGTGATCCCGGCCCCGGTGACCGGGCCCGCACCCGCGGTGGGACGGGTACGCCGATGACCGCGCACCGGCACGGGCCGTTCCCCACAAGCCGCCCCACGTCCCCGTCCGAAGGCCCCGCTGCCCTCGGCAGTTTCGCGTCACTCCGGATCAGGAACTACCGGCTGTTCGCGCTCGGACAGACCACGTCCGTGGTCGGCAACTGGATGCAGAACATCGCCGTCGGCTGGCTGACCCTGCAACTGACGCACAGCGGGACCGTCCTCGGCCTCATGACCGCCGCCCGGTACCTGCCCGTCCTGCTGCTGGGCGTCTGGGGCGGGCTGGTCGTGGACCGCCATGACACCCGCAGGCTGCTCACGGTCACTCAGGTCTGCTTCGCCGTCCAGGCCGCGGTGCTCACCCTCCTGAGCTGGGCCCGGCTGATGACGCTGCCCCTGCTGGTCCTGCTCATGCTGGTGACCGGTCTCACCAACGTCTTCGACAGCCCCGCCCGGCAGAGCCTGATCAGCGAACTCGTCGACCGTGAGCACCTGGCCAACGCGATCGCCGTCAACTCCACCTGCATCAACACCGCGAAGCTCATCGGCCCGGGTCTGGCCGGTGTCGTCATCGCGGCGCTCGGGGTGACACCCTGCTTCGCCCTGGACACCGTCTCGTTCCTGGCTGTCATCGTCAGCCTGCTGATGCTACGGACGGCGGAGATGTGTCCGGCGGAGCGCGAGGTGCGGGCAGGTGGCCAGATCCGCGCCGCCGTCGCCTACGTCTGCCGCACCACCGAGCTGCTCCACGCCATGGTCATGGTGTATGTGACGGGCATTCTCACCTGGGAGTTCCCCGTCAGTCTGCCGCTGCTGACCACGTCGACCTTCCGCCTGGGCCCCGCGGGCTACGGTGCGGCGATGGCGGTGATGAGCGCCGGTGCGGTGCTGGGAGGTCTGGTCGCGGTGCGCCGCCATCGGTTCAGCACCCGCTCCCTGTCGTTGTCGGCGGTGATCTGGGGCGCGCTGATCGCCGTGGCGGCCCTGGCACCGACGCCCGCGGTGGCACTGGTCGCCCTGGTGTTCGTCGGCTCGGCCTCCATCACCTTCAACTCCTCGGCCAAGACGCTGCTGCAGCTGCGAGCCGCGCCGCAGATGCGCGGGCGGGTGCTGTCGATCTGGTCGATCGGCTGGCTGGGCGGCACGGTCGTCGGCGCGCCCGCCGTCGGGGCCGTCGGCGCCGCCTGGGGAGCCCGCGCCGCGCTCCTCGTCGGCGGTCTCGCCGCCACAGGCGTGGGTGTGCTGGTCCTGGCGCTGTCAGCGGTCGGCCGGCCTGTCCGGCAGTGATGAGCCGGCCCCCTGGGCCCCCGCCCGTGGGCTGCCAGCACCCCGAGGGGCGGACCGGGCCGCGCGGCGGGCAGGGGCCAGGGCTGTGAGGCGGGCGCCGGGTCAGCGCTCGGTCGTGCCGTCGCTCCGGTAGGAGCGGCGGATCGCGTCGGCGGCCTTGTCGGTCTGCGCGTCGTACCTGTCGCCCGTCCGCTCGTCGATCAGCCGCTCGGCGCCCTCGACGCCCTGGCCGGGGTGCTGACAACTGGCGGCGACCGCAAGACTGACGCCAACGACGCCCGTCACGTCGCCCAAGTCGCTCTCTTCCGCCACGACTTGAGGGTCGTTGAAGCCGAGGACCAGACCACGGTCCTGCGGCTGTTGACCGAGCGGCATGACGACCTGGTCCACGAGCGCACCCGCGTTCTGAACCGGCTTCACGCCGTGCTGCGAGACCTGCTGCCCGGCGGCGCCCCAACCGGCCTGTCCGCCGACAAGGCCGCGGCCGCCATGAAGGCCGTCCGGCCCGTGACCTACACCGACGCCTGCCGCCGGGACATAGCCCGTGACCTGCTGGGCGACCTGCACCGACTGGACCGGCAGGTCAAAGACAACGAGGCCGAGATGCGCGATGTCCTCGCGGTGGCCCGCACTACGCTGACCACCCTGCCGGGCCTGGGCACCGTGCTGGCCGCCAAGGTCATCGGCCACGTCGGCGACGTCAGCCGCTTCCCCACCGAGCACCACTTCGCCAGCTACACCGGCAGCGCGCCCTTGGATGCCTCCAGCGGCAACAACGTCCGCCACCGCCTCAACACCGGCGGCAACCGCGCGCTGAACTCCGTCCTCCACATCATCGCCGTCTGCCAGATCCGCGACGGGGGACGGGGACAGGAGTACTACCTGCGCAAGATCGCGGAAGGGAAGACCCCGGCGGAGGCCCGCCGGGCCCTGAAACGACGCCTGTCCAACGTGGTCTACCGGATCATGAAACGAGATCAACGGACCCACCTCGCTCAAGCCGCTTGACACACAGAGGCGCTATCAGGTCACGTCCGTCCGGCGGCAGCGCTTGCTGCGTGCCCGGCCGGGCGGTCGACAGATCAACGCCAGGACACCCGCAGGGTCAGTCGTAAGCAAGAGTCAGACCGACACGGCCGGGACCACCCGATCCTTGCGGGATCCGGCACGAAGAGACTGACAGTCGTAGCTCGAGCCGACGCTGCCCATGTTCCTGCGGATGCCGTACCTGCCGCAGACCTGGGCGAACGCGGCCGAGGTGTACTGCGATCCGCGGTCCGCGTGGAAGATCACTCCGGTGACGTCGCCGCCGCGGGCCGCGACCGCCGCCTCGAGCACGTCGATGACAAGCTCGGCCCGCATGTACGGGGCCGTCGAGTAGCTGAGCACCCGGCGCGACCGGATGTCAATGACGCAGGCGAGGTAGAGCCACGCGACTCCGACCTGCACGTATGTGATGTCGCCGCACCACTTCTCGTCCGGTGCGCCGGCAGTGAAGTCCCGCTGGACCAGGTCCGCCACCGGCGGCGCGAGGCGGCCCGGGATCGTGGTGCGCTTCTTCTTCCGCAGGTGACGGCCGACGATTTGGTGCTTGCGCATCAGCCTGACCACCCGCTCGCGGTTGACCGTGTGACCGAAGCCGCGCAGTTCGGCATGGACTCGAAGCACGCCATAGTTCCCGCGGTGTTCGGCATGGATCTCGCGGATCTCCTTGCCCAGAGCGTCCTTCTCGGACTGCCGCTCCGTCCGCGCCCTGGCGCCGGCGATCCACCGGTGGTAGCCCGAGCGGGAGACCTCCAGCACCCGACATATCCGCTTGATGCCGAACATCTCGGCATGGGCGGAGACGAAGCCCCAAGCGGCGGTGTTCACTTCGTCTCCCGGGCAAAATACGCCGCTGCCCGACACGGGATCTCCCGCTCCGGATGCCATTCCTTCTCCGCCCCGGCAAGCCGGGCGTTCTCCGCCCGCAGCCGGGCCGGCTCGGCCTCGGTGTCCTGCGACGCGCCGGCGACGACAGGACGACCGTCGGCATCACGCACCCAGGTCCGCAACATCTCGGGGTCGACGTTCAGATCGGCCGCGACGTCCTTGAACGTCCGCCTGCCGGCCGAGGCCCGCCACAACGCGATCGCGTCGGACCGGAACTCCGCACTGCACTTCGAGGGCCGTGCCACGTGGATCTACACCTTCCAGGATCAACAGGATCCATTGTCAGGTGTGTCCACACCACGGGGATCACCTCAATGGGGGCCTGACCCTTGATCGTGGACACCCTGATCATTGGATCGTGAGGATCCGAAGAACAGGAGTTCCCGTTGGGGACGTCGAAGTACAGTCCTGAGTTCCGGGCCGATGCCGTCGCGCTCTACCACGCCAGCCCGGGTGGGACGTACGCGTCGGTGGCCAAGGATCTGGGCATCAACCATGAGACTCTGCGCACCTGGGTGCGGGATGCCGAACAGGCCGCCCGGCCCGGCACCGGTGAGGCCAGCGCGATGGAGAAGGAGAACCGGCAGCTGCGGGCGAGGGTGAAGGAACTCGAGCTCGAGCGGGAGATCCTGCGGAGGGCCGCGAAGTATTTTGCGGCGGAGACCAGCTGGTGAGCAGCCGCTTCCAGTTCGTTGACGATCACCGTGGCGCCTTCGGCGTCAAGCGGCTGTGCCGGATCCTGCGCCTCTCGCGGTCCGGGTTCTACCGGTGGATCGCCGGCGCGGACGCGCGGGCCGAGCGGGTCCGTGCGGATGCCGAACTCGCGGAGCGGATCGGCGAGATCCACGCCGAGTCCGACGGTACTTACGGGGCTCCGCGGGTCACAGCCGAGCTGCGGGACGCCGGAGTACGCGTCAATCACAAACGTGTCGCCCGGATCATGCGCTCGCGGGGCATCGTCGGCTTCCACCTGCGCAAGAAGGTCCGCACCACCATCCCCGAGCCGTCGGCGACACCGGTTCCCGACCTGCTGCGGCGCGACTTCGCCGCGCAGGCGCCCAACACGAAGTACGTGGGCGACATAACCTATCTCCCCGTCGGTAACGGCCAATTCCTCTATCTGGCAACGGTGTTGGACCTGTGCTCAAGGCGGCTGGCGGGCTGGTCGATCGCCGACCACATGCGCACCGGGCTGGTCACCGACGCGCTGAAGGCCGCGGCAGCGGCCCGGGGCGCCGGCGGCCTGCGCGGAGCGATCTTCCACAGCGATAACGGGGCGCAATACGCCTCGAAGGAGTTCGCCCAGGTCTGCACCGACCTCGGTGTGGTCAGATCGCGCGGCGCGGTGGGCACGAGCGCGGACAACGCCGCCGCCGAATCGTTCAACGCGACCATGAAACGCGAGACCCTCCAGGGCAGAAAACGCTGGTCAGGAGCCCGCGAGGCCCGTCTCGCGGTCTTCCGGTGGGCCACCCGCTACAACACCAGAAGAAGGCACTCCAGCATCGGCCAGATCAGCCCGAACGCCTTCGAACAACAATCAGCTACGCTGACCGCCGCCGCATGACAACCGGTGTCCACGATCTTGGGCCAAGGCCCAGGTGATGACGATCGCGCCTTTGCCGTGCTGCTTCACCGGGTTCCAGTGGGAGCTGGTCCTGCCGGCGGGGCAGCGGACCTGGCGGGTCTTCCAGCTGATGGTGAAGGCGTTCTTGTCGAAGCCTTCGGCGGCCTTGGCCTGGGCAGAGTGGTCCAGGAGGACCGGGGTGACCATGCGGATGCCCTGTTTCAGGGCCTTGGTGATCAGGTCGGCCGACGGGTAGCCGGAGTCGAGGTAGTGCTCGCCGGGCTTCACTCCGTGCTCGGCGAGCTTGCGCTGGATCGGGGCGGTCGCCTTCACATCCGGCACGGTCGCGTCGGTGGTGTGCACGTCGGTGATCAGATTCGGCATCACCCCTGTCCCCGCGTCGGCGTCGGGGAGGGTGGTGCAGGTATCCGTGAGATGGATCTTGTAGCCCATCCAGAACAGGCCGTCGCCCTTGGCCGCCCAGCGTGCGTCAGAGTCGTAGGGGGAGGCCAGGCGGAGTTGACCGGGCGGGACGCCGTCGTCGGCGTCCCGCTTCTTGATCACCTGCCGTCCCCGGGCATCGATCCGGACGATGTAGGTCTGCACGAGGACCTGCCGCAACAAGCTCACGGCCTCGATCTCGCGAATCCAGGCCGGAGTGTCATCGGCCCAGGCCGCCCGGCACAAGGCGAGGGCATCCTGCCCGAAGACCTGGGCGAGACGGTCACGTTTCGTCTGCAAGAGCGGCATGCGCCAGCCGTCGACCCGCGGCCCGTACCGCTCGGCGAACTCCGTCACGTCGATGTGCCCGGCCAGCCAGGCCGGTGCCGCGACCGCGAGGGCCTCCAGGGCCGCCCGCACACTCTCCCCGGCCAGCTCCAGACGGTTCAGGTCCCGCACCGCACTGATCACATGGGTGGAATCCGTGCGCTGCTTGCCTCCGGCCGTCACCAGGCCGGCCTCCTTGCAGTGCTCAAGGAGCCGGTCGAAGACCACCCGCTCCATACCGTTGCCGGTGAGCCGGGCCCGGAACCTGCACAGCACGCCGGCATCGAAACCGGTATCCGTCAGCTCCGCCCCCAGCGCGTACTTCCAGTCGATCGCCCGCACCGCCATCGCCGCGGCCTGCCGGTCCGTCAGGCCCTCCGCGAACTGCAACACCGTCACCAGCGACAACACCCCAGGTGACAGACCCGGAGCACCCCGCACCCCGAACGCCTCCGTGAACGGCTCATCGATGAAGACCCCCGCGAGGCGATCCCGCACCCGTATCGGCAAACTCCCCTTCGGGAACGCCGCCCGGGCCACCACCACCGTCTGTTCCGGGATCTCCGGCAACCCCACCGGCCGCATCGACATCCGTACCGCCTCCAGGGCCGCACGACAGGAAGACGACCCCGCCAACGATCATCGCCGACCCGGCCTTACCCCCGCAGCGAATTGCGCAGCAGAGTCGGCGGAGCCGTCAAAGCCGCCCGCACCCCCCGGAATCCGCTTCTGACCGCGTACCAGACCGGCACGTTCGCCCAGTTCGAGGCACACGCCGGCAACGGCGTGGAAGCGCTGAACCTCGCCCGCCGCGCCCGCCGGGTGCTCAGCGACAAGCGCCCGGCTGTCGCCGACGCATGGCTGCTGAGCGTCGAAGCGCTCGGGCACGCGGCAGCCGGGGACCGGCGCAGCGCCGACCGGACCCTGACCGCATCCCGCACAGCGACGGAGGCTCTGGCGGCCGGCCAGGAGCCGCCGCCGTGGCCGTGGGTGTTTTCCTTCACCCCGGACAAGGTGGCCGCCTGCCGCGTCACCTGCGGCGCACGCCTCGGGCTGCCGGAGTGGGTGCTGGATGAGGACGTGGAGGCCCTGACCACCGGGCATGCGAAACAGCGCGCTCTGCTGGTGCTCGACATCGCAGCCGGCCATCTCGCCGGCGGGCGGGTGGAGGCCGCGTTCGCCTTCGCCTCCCGCGCGCTCGAGGTCGGTCTGCGGTACCGATCCGGCCGGATCGTGGAACGCGCCCGTGGTGTGCGCCGTAGCCTCGCCACCAGCTCACCGCCGAAGGCGGTGCGTGACTTCGACGAACGCCTGCACGGCGTCTACCTGTAGGAAGGATGATCACGGTATGAGGGTGGGGATCACCGGACACCGCGGACTGAGCACGCAGATCGAGGAACAGGTGCGGACCCTCCTGTCCGACCAGGTCAGCCAGTACAACCCGGCCGAACTCGTCGGCGTCTCGTGCATCGCCGACGGCCCCGACTCCTGGTTCGCCGAAACCGTCCTGCGCCACGGCGGCCGCCTCGAGGTCGTCATCCCGGCCACCGAGTACCGCCAGGGCCTGCCCGACTGGCACCACCCCGTCTACGACCGGCTCGTCTCCCGCGCCGCCGACGTCCATCACACCGGCATGACCGAGTCGACCTCCGAAGCCCATCAGGCCGGATCCGAGATCCTCGTCGGCCTGGTGGACGAGCTGATCGCCGTATGGGACGGGAAACCCGCGCGGGGCTACGGAGGCACCGCGGACGTGGTGGCCTACGCGGAACGGACCGGCATCCCGGTGCGGGTGCTGTGGCCCGAGGGCGCCAGCCGATGACGGCAGCCAGCCCACTGTGACAGGCCGACGGGTCAGGCCAGAGCACCGGGCAGATGGCGCGAGTCGGCTGTCCTTGAGGTGGTAGTCCCGCGGCGGTGCAGGACATCGCATGATCCGGTCAGAGCGGAGCCGGCCGAGGATCTCGACCGGCAGATCGCTCAACAGATGGGCGATTTCAGATGATCGGCTTCCCGGCTGGGAGGCTCACCCGGAAGGATTATTCGAGTCGAACGAAACAGGGCTGCCCCGGCGCGGGGCAGCCCTGTCGGTGTGCGCGCCAAGGGACGCGCACCAGGCCCGTCCCATCTCACACGGCGGCGAGGATGTCGAGGACGGAGACCACAGCGGTGCCGGGTGCCAAGCTTTTCGGGGGATGCGGACCGTACGCCCACTTTGGGGGAATGACGGCGAGTACGCGGCTGCCGACCCTTCGGCCCACCAGCGCTCGGTCCCAGCCGTCGATGACGTTGCCCCGGCCGATCACGACAGACAACGGGCTACCGTCCGCGCGGGAGCTGAGGAAGAGGTCTGCCTCGCCCTCGCCGCGGGCGGTCCCCCAAGCGGCCGAGGAGTACTGAAGAACAAGGGTCTGCCCGGTTTTCACCACCGGGCCGGAGCCGTCGACCAGGTTCCGGACCGTCAGGCTCGTGGGAGCGACACGGTCGGGGACGGTTACAGTCGCGGTGCCGTCATCCTTGTTCATGTGTATCTTAGGCAGTTTGCTGGGTACCGGCCCTTGATAGCCGGGGACAATTTCCTGCGCTCCGATGACGTTCAGAATATCGACGGCATAAACGATAGTGTCGTTGCCGGAGACCCCGAGCTGGGCGCTGCCGGTCGTCCCGTATGCCGCTGCGGGAGGTGCCACGACCAGGACCCGACTCCCGGCACGCTGTCCTTGCACCGCTTGATCCAGGGCCGGGAGCGTCGCGCCTCGCCCGACGGCGAAAACCTGAGGGTGGGCTCCCTTGTCGTACGAGCTGGGCAGCGCTTTGCCGGTTCGCCACACCTTGGCGGTGCAGCGGACGACGACCACATCGCCAGTGCGCGCCGAACGCCCTCGTCCCTGTGTCTGCGGCGCTAGGACGAATTTGCCGCTCGGCACGGTCTTTGGAACCGAGATTGTGGCCGGGCTTCCGAACCGGCCTGAAACGGTGGGCAGTACGGCGTCCGTGTGGACGGCTGCAGGCACAGAGTTCTTGGGCACCGGCACGGAGGGAGCCGCGAGCGGCCGATGCCAGCCGTCAGGAGAGTCGGGGTGGCGTGCTGCTCCACTGTCGCATCCCACAAGTGGGATAAAGCAGGCAACGAGCAATGCGCTGAGCAGGCGCCGCGTAGGTGTTCTGCGCCGACAGTGGGCGGGTCGATGGTTCACTTTTCCCATGGGTAGACCTTCTTGTTTTTCTTCCGTCCACCGAACAGGAGGAGCGAGATGATTGCCAAGGGCCCGAAGAACAGCGCGACGTAGCTCCAGTCGCGATGGTCCGCTCCCTTGTGGCGGGCAATTCTCGTGGCCGCTATTGAACATCCGATGTTCATCGCAAGACAGAGGAGGCCCAATAGGATCCGCGCTGGATCGTGTGAGATGGAAATTTCCATGATTCCTCAAGTGTCGCGGAACGCAACCGCCGCCCGGGCTGGGCGGGAATGTGTCCCCACCCAGCCCGGTCAGTGACGATCCGCGTTTCTAGTAGTAGGAGATTCCAATTTTGTAAATGTACGGGCCGTCATAGGTGGTGTACCGCCAGGTAATGAAGTAGATGGCGGTGATCTCCACCGTTCCCTTCGCGACGTACCAGTAGTAGGTCTCCTTCTCGTGCTGCCATCGTCCTTGGTGGCAGCGTCTGAAGTAATAGTTCTGGTAACCGTACCGGACCTTCATTCCGACGATCTTTACGCGCAACGATCCGAAGGAATAGCCCGCGAAGATGTAGTTGAAGGCGTTGATGGCGTTGCGCTTGAACCAGTTCTGCATCCACTGGCTGTAAGTGTCGTGCCAGGGGCCCCAGTGAATGGAACCGCTGGACGTCTTCCGCCAGTAGCTGTTGGAGCTGGTGCACTTGCACGTGCTCGACATGCCAGAGTCGTCTTGCTGGTTGAGTGGGTCTTGTCCGGCATAGTCGTAGGCGTTCGCCGAACCGCCCGGAACCGGGTCGGTCTGCAAGAACCGCCCGGTGGACGGATCGTACATACGCATGCCCATGACGATGTCGCCGGAGACCGTCCCGCTGTTGCGCAGGGTGCTACCGCGGAAGCCGTAGCTCGCGGGTGCGGCAAGGGCCTCAGGGTTGCCGAATTCGTCGAAGGACTGGGCGACGACCGTGCCCGACTGGTCCAGGGGCAGCTGCGCTGTCACGTTGCCAGCCAGGTCGGCTAGCTGGAGAACGGTGGCACCGGAGGCACCGGTAACTGCGGCGAGGCTGCCGTCGATGCCCTGGACGTTGCGGCTCACGGTGCCGCTCGCGTCCACCACCGACCAGTCGGGACTGTCGGTATCGTCCCCGTAGTGTTCGGTCCTGACCGCAGTCTGGCTCCAGGTGGAGTCGGAGTTCTGGGTTTCGGTGACCGAGGACGACAGACGTCCGACGGCGTCCAGGCTCCAGGTCTGACGGCCGGTGCTGGAGGTCTGCTGATGGATCAGGTCGTTGGCATAGTACGAGAGGGTAGTGCCGTTCGCCTTAGCCGTCGTGCGGCTGAAGGCGTCGTAGACGGTGCCGGCATTGGTCAGGCGGTCGGCGCTGTCGTAGGTGTTCGTGGTGCTGGTCGCGCCGGTCGAGGAGCAAGCGTCTCCGGGAGTGCCTGCCGAGACCGCCTGGGTGGTGCGGTTGGAGTCCTTGTCGAAGCCATAGTCCCTTCTGGTGCAGGTGCCGTTCGGGCTCGTTTCGTCGGAACGCATGAGCCGACCGACCTGGTCGTAGGCGTAGGCGCGGCTGACCGTCCGCCCGTTGGTGTCATTGTCAGCGACAACCTGGTCCTGCACTGAGTGATCGGCGACGTCGGACGCGACGGTGGAGCCGTCACTGTCACGGGTGTAGACCTTGGAGGTCTGTGCCCCGATCTCGTTCGTGCCGACCGTGAGGGTGTAGTCGCCCGGTATCTGCTCGGTGGCTATGCCGCCGTTCGCGTCATAGGTGGCGTGGAAGGTGCCCGCCACTGAGTCCGTGCGGGAAGTCTCCAGACCGCGTGGGTCCTTGCTGGTGTCGTAGATGTAGGTGATGGTCGACGAAGCCGAGTCGGTCGTCTTCACCGGCCGGTTGAGGTTGTCGTATACCGTGTTGCGGACGTTGCCCGCGCCGTCGTTGTAGGAAAGGTCGCGGCCGAGCATGTCGTACGTCCGGGTGACGGTCTGTCCGCCAGACGTGACGGTGGTGACGTTACCCGTCAACGTGTCGTACTCGGCGGTGGTGTCGGCCACAGCCGCCCCCACGCCACCAGCGATGGCGATCTTGGTCGTGCGGCCCGCGCCGTCGACTGTGAAGGCCGTGGTGCGGGTCGCGCCGTTCGCGGTCCGCGTCTCCTTGGAGAGGTTGCCCCATCGGTCGTACTCAAGTGACTTGGTCGCTAGTTGGGCAGGGTTGGTGCCACCTCCCGTGATGGCCCCGGCCGGGCCCACGGAGCAGACCATGTCCGCCCACTCAGGACGACCCTGGCAGGTTCCGGTGCCAGTGGCCGACCAATAGGTGGTGACCGTGGTGCCAGCGTCCGAACCGTTGGACTTGGGCATGATGGTCTCGGCTGTCCGGCCCTTGGTGTCGTACACCGTGGTCTGGGTGACTGCGAGGCCGGCCGGGTCCTGTGTGCTGGTGGTGGGTAGGCCCTTCGTCCAGTCGTAGCCGGTCTTTGTCGTCCGGGTGTCCGCATCGGAGGGGTAGCCGTCCACGTACGCGCCGATGGTGGCGGTAGTGGGCTGATTGCTCACTGTGGCGCTGCCGTCGGAGGGGCGGCCCTCGTCGTAGGCGGTCACCGTGTGTCTTCGAGCGGCGAGCTCAGAGCCGGCGGGCAGATCGGTGCCGCCCGTGCCGGCCTTGAGGGTGCCGGTGAGGGTGACCATGTGTAGCGGCCCGTACTCCTGCAGCTCACGCTGGCCGTCGGTGGAGTACACATGCGTGGTGGACAGTTGCTCGGCGCGCTCCGCCGTGGACAGGCCGCTGATGCCAAGCCTGTTGATCTTGTCGAAGCCCGTGCCGGAGGTGGCAAGCGCCAGCTCACGGTCAGCAGCGGTCAATTCGCGCAATACGTTGCCGGTGTCGTCGTACTCGGTGGTGGTGACGTACCCGCCTGGGGCGACGGCGTTCACCTCACGGCCGGAGGCATCCGCGTAGGACAGCGAGGCGCGGGTGTACGACGTGGAGGTCAGGCTCTTGCCGTCGTGCGAGGCGGGCGCCGTGTCCTCAGGGAAGACGGCGGTGGCGTCCGTCGGCGTGTCCGTCTGTCCCCAGGCGGACACGTCGGAGGTACCCATCTTGTAGGGGGCCGTGGAACCGCTGAGAGGGACGTCGTAGACCAGCGAGACGGCGGCCGTGCCACCATCTTGCTGGTTTTGCGAGCCAGCGGAGAGCGTGGGCCTCGACGTTGACAGCAGCATGCCCGGTCCTGCGGTAGCCGCGTTGCCGGCAGTGCCGTAGGCAAAGGTCCACGGCAGTTCGCCCGGTGGAGTGAGCGTGGTGACGCGGCCCGCACTGTCATAGGCGTATGCGGTCTTCAGCGTCGGCGAGATCCGAGGATCCCATTCCTCACGCAGTCGACCGGAATCGTCGTACGAGTACTGTGCGATCGTCGTGGACGTGGCCGTTGTGGCGCCGGGACTGGTGGCCCAGAGCAGGACCTGCTTGACCTGCCCGGTGTAGTCGCCGAACGCGCTCGGAGTGGAGGTCGTCGCGGTCGCGTAGACGTACTGCAACATCCGGCAGCCCGCCGTCGACGGCGTGGCCGCACAAGTGGACGTGCTGATCGCGGACGTCGGGGCGATCAGGTACTTCGGACGCGCCAACGTGCTGGAGCCCGCCACAACCTTCTCGGACACCACGGTAGTAGTGGAGTCGGAAAGGGGGGTGAATGTGGCGGACATCTGCCACGTGGTCGCAGCCGGGTCCACCTTCGCGAAGGTGGTCGTGGTGCCCTGGTCGTCCGTGAGCGTGAACGAGCCGGTCAGGGAACCGGTGAGGGCGAGGTCCTGCGCGCCAGGTTCCGGCTGCCATCCGCTGGCACTGGTGGCGGTAAAGCCGGTCTCAATACCTTCGGAGTCCACCACAGCGACCGAGGTGGCCGAGGTCTTGCGCAGGTAGTCCCAGTCCGAGTCCGAGGTCTGCACCGCGGCACCGGAGGTCCACTGGGGGCCGAAGATAGCCACCTGCCCCTCGGCGTCGGTGCCTGCGGTCGGACGACGGGACGATGCCGTGCGGCTGATCGACATGCCGAAGAGCGAGGCATCGTTGGCTGCCAGGGTGTAGTCACCGGTCAGTTCGTTCACTGAACCAGGTCCCACATCTTTCGCGGGGGCATCGCCAGCATTGCGGTCCGCAGTGACCGTCACGGTTTCGGAGTAACCGGTGCTAGTGCCGTCGGTGAAGGCGGCGCGGAGGTCGACCGGGCCGTCCTCGGCCAACGAGGTGGTGATGTTCCAGGCCAGCGCCGGTGGCGCGCCGCCCGGAGCAGCCAGCGGCCATGCGGCGACGGCGGAACCATCGGTATTCTTGACGACGTCTGCGAGCGGCACGTTGTGCCAGGTGTCGGTGTCACCGCGGCGGTACTGGTACGTGACACCGGTGTAGGTAGACTTGCCGGTGGCAGACAGAGCAACGCGGCGGGCAGGCCTGTCACCCTGGCCGGGCGAGAGTATGGCCGCCCCGTCGGCGCCCACGCCGAAGGCGTACTGGGTGGTCGCGGTAGACAGATTCCCGCCCGAATCGATGGTCTTGGCGTACAGAGCGTGCCAGCCGCCAGCAGGTGTGATGCTGATGGTCAGCGGGTCACCGCCGGTGCCGTCTGCCGTGTCGTCGACGCGCTTGCCCATGGCCGGATCGTCCAGGCTCCACTTGAAACCCTGACCGTCTGTCGAGGTTGTGTCCAGAGTGCATGAGACCGCGTCCGGCGCCTCCGCCGACCAGGTACTTACCGGGTAATCCGGGCACGAGATACTCGGTGCGACGGGCAGCGCGGTGTTCAGCGTAAACGTCGAATAGCCCGACCATGTGCCGTAGTCGGAGTCGTCAAAGCCACGGACCCGGAAGCGCAGATGCGATCCAGCAGGGAAGGCGTTGGCCGAGGGGATGGTCAGCTTGGCTGTTCCACCTGATGTCACAGGTGCTGTGGTGGCCGTGTAGGTGTACGTGGTGTCGTTGTACGCCGGATCGGGCGTCACTTCGAACTGAGCCTTGGCCGTCCCGCCGTCGGCATCGCTGACCTTTGCTGAGAGCATCGGCGTCAATGAAGTGACGTAGCGCTTGCCGTTGTAAGCGTTGACGACGCTCGGCGAAACTGCCGAAGCCGAGTTGCTGGCGTAGGAGTTGTAGGTGACCGTCAGATGCGGCTCGACCGAGTTGTCACCGCTGATGTAGTTCGCCGACCGGAAGCGCCGCCAGGTGGACGGGTCGGTCTCGTCCGCCCCGGCGATGCGCAGCCCGTAGTTGGCCGAGCCGTCGGCCCAGGCCTGCACGATGGCATCGATGTCGAAGTTCATCGTCCCGGCTGGGCAGGAGGAGCTGTATCCCAGCGCCGCGGTGTTCGTCACCGCGCCGGTCGTGGTCGTCGACGGCTGCGCGCCCCAGGTGATGGTCGAGGACGACCAGTCGGAGGTGATGCGCCGTACCTGGGTGCCGGCCCCGGTGGTGGCGCAGGTCGAGGAGTAGTACGAGTACAGCGCCAGGTTCGTGTCGGTGATGTGCTTGCCAGTGAACTTGGAGACGTCGAACTTCAGGTACGAGCGGGCCTTGTCGGTGCCGTTGTCGTACGTGCCGGACTTCAGTTCGGGCGAGGAGACCTGCGAGTCCGGGTAGTCGGGGTTTTGCACCCAGGTGTCGGTGGTGACCGCCAGCGTGGAGGTGGGGTCGATGGTCACCGGGTAGGTGGCGGTGGCCAGGAAGTCCTTGTCCGGGCTGAGGACGAGGGTCTGCGCCCCGTCCGAAGCGGTTTCGATCTTCGTGTCGACCCGCTGCTGGTGGGCGGATTCACCCGAAACAGGGTCCTTGGAGTCATCCCACATCATCGGGGCCGGCGCCTCGGCCACCAGGTCCCCGTCCGCATTCTTCAGCAGCAGGTGCCCGGAATCGGCCTGGGACAGCTTCAGCCCGTCCAGGTGGAGCGGGATCCGGTAGGTGGCAGAGCCGTCGGCCAGTTGCTGGGATAGCTTGATGTTCTCCGAGAAGCCCTGGGCCAGAGCGGTCACCGACAGCTTCTGCCCGTCGCCCAGATTGTAGGAGGCGGTGTCGTCCTCCACCGACGGGGCGGGCAGTTTGTCCTTCCAGCCCAGCCCGAACGACTCCTTGTCCTTGGCCACCGATGCCAGTTGGGTATCCCCGCCGTCGGACACCGCGACGTCCGCTGCGGCCGCCTTCGGCTCCAGGACGTCACCCGTGTCAGACAAGGACGTGTCGATGTCTTTCCAGTTCCCGTCCTGCTTCACACGGATCGGACCGCCGTAGGACTCCGTCTGCAAAGACCCACTGGACAGCGCATACGTGGTCGATTTTGATGTCCGCTGCGAGAGCACCTCAATCCTGCGGTCCTGCAGGCGGGCCATCAGCATCGCCGACGCCTCGTCTTGCGCCTCTGGGGGTCCTGAGGGAGTTTCGGAAGCCGAGGCAGCCGATGTGCTGCTCTCCGGCGCTGCCGCGAAAGCCAGCCCGCTGCCTTCCGCGACCAGGGCCCCCTCGGCGACCATGGCCATCACCAGGCCAACGGCTATCTGCCGCAATCTTCGCCGGCGCGCATATGCCGGCCGCGATCCGTTGAGGATCGCACGTCTTTGACGCATTGTCGGGTGTCCTTCCAGGTCAACCGCCCGACCAGGTTGCCCCGGCCGGGAAGTTGATCATCTGTAGACAGACCACCCGCAGCGTCGCCCCATCCCAGAAAAGTAAAGTTTAAGCCATGCAACACAAAGAATCAGCAATCTTACCGTGGCTTTACATGCGAGAGAGATACGTAGATCATCACGATTTACGACTCCCCTCGGCGATCTGTTGATGCGTCAGGTATCGAAACGATTGCAGGTTGCCCATCAGAGGCTTTTAAAAACCATGAAGGAATATGCAGTGACATACCCCAGAAACCCATCAAAACGATCACCGCATCCCGGGCGGACCGATTTCACCGCAGTTCCAAGGTGTGGTCCTCGGGACTGCCGATGAGATCGGGATGCGGCTGGCGGTGATAGCAGGCGGGGCGTACAACTTCATTGCCGTTTTCTCGAGTTGCGCCAACACCGTCCTCGAGCACGTCACCATGATCCCGTCTTCGTGGCGGCCGTGAGGTGGCGGGCAGCACCATCCCGGCCGGGCGACGTTGCTGTGGTACAGCGGAGACGCCACGCACATCCTCGGCCAAAGGTTGCCGTATGGTCACCCGGGTCGCCGTGCTGGAAGATCGCAGCCTAAAGCAGCAGCGCACCAGGTTCTGAGAGACAGCAGGTCACGGCGGTCGTCCGTGGGAGGGGTCGCTCAATGGCGGTGCAATTCGGCAGGAGGCTGCGCAAAGGTGCGGCAACCACCGTTGTGGCCGCCGCCGCGGTCGTGGCTCTGTCCGCCTCGCAGGCCCCAGCAGTCATCACCAACGATCACGGCAGTCCGAGGGCCGCCGTCCACGTCGGCCAGAACGCAAGCGGCACAGACACCGGAATCGCGACCGGCAACTCACGCTATTACACGGATCTTCCACGGGTGCGGCTCTGTCTGAGTGAGTTCCCGTGTCAGGCTTGAAGTGCGTAGATGTGCTGGTCGGGTAGGGGCTGGAGCCGTTCGTGCTCTTTCCGTGCGTGGAAGATCCAGTAGCCGGGGAAGTCGTCGTTGCTGATGACGGTGCGGAGGGTGAGGACGGCTTCGGCGCCGGGGACGGTCCACCTGCTGCCGGTGATGTCGAGTCTGTCGGCGACCAGATGGCGGGCTGCTCCTTCGACGGCGCCGCTGGCGATCGGCCAGCCCGCTGCCAGGGCCTGGTCGTAGTGGACGAAGTCGGCGTTGTTCTCGAGGTATCGGCACGCTTTGTCAGCGGCGGCGCGCTGGTCGTCGCTGAGGTGGTGGCGGTCGGCTTCGGTGCGGATGTCACGGGCGGCGCCGGGGGCGTCGCCGGCCAGGATCTGGGCGGCCCTGATGCCGACCCAGTCCTCGGTGGCGGGATCGGTGGCGGTGTGGAAACAGCGGGCGGCTGCCCACAACTTCTCGATCACGTGAACGATGTCGAGGACGATGTGGACCGTGACACCGCGCCGGGCGGCCTCGGCCTGGATCAGCTCCCGCTGGTGGGTGGCGCCGTCAATCAGTACGACCCAGGTCCGGTGGTGTCCGGGGTCGCGGGCCTCGGCCTGGTCGAACGCGGCGGCGATGACTGTTTCGGCGTCCTCTCGGACGGAGGCGGTGAGCCATTTCGCCCGCGCGATGGGGCCTTTGCGGACGGTGCGGACTCCGGTGCGGCCGCCGGGCGGGGCGATGATGTCGTGCGGACGGCGGATGGCGGGTTCGGCGTCGTGGACGACGGCGAGGGTGGCCATCCTCTTGCGGCAGGACTTCTCCCCGGCCGACAGCCGGGTGCGGAAGGTGTGCCGGGCCCTGGCGGCGGCTTTCGCGGTGGCCTCGCGCAGGTGGCCCGGGCGCATCACGATTCCCTTCTGATCGACACTGATCACCAGCAGCGTCCCGGCCGGGGCCGGGTGGGGAGTGCGGGCCGTATAGAACGCGGCGACGTCCACGGCCGCGGCCCGCACCAGATCCTCCACCTGGCGTTTGCCCACCACCCGGCCCCCGCAGCTGCGGTCGATCGCTTCCAGCGCGGTGTCGTAGGAACCGCGGGCCGCTTCGAGGACCGCGAGCCGGCGCAGTCCCAGACTGTGCCGCCCGTGGGGCAGGCCCAGCATGGCGTCGGCGGGGTAGAGGTTGGTCATGCCCGCGCCGCGCAGGGCGCATCGGGTCACGGTCACCGGCCCCAGCACGGTGGCCAGTTGCCGGCGGTGGCCCTTCTCCAGCCTGCTCCGGCCGCCGGCGAGCGCGGCCCGCTCATGCGGACCGAGGGCGGACAGGTGGTCCTCCTCGTGGCGGGCCCGCCACTCGAGATGGGCCTGCAGGAGCAGTCGCCCCAGTTCCCGGGAGCCCGCTTCGACGTCGGCCTCAGTCTGTTCATGCGTCGCGGTGAGTGCTTCGGGGCTGGAGAGGCGGGTGGCCAGAGAAGTGAGGGAAGAAAACACGCGGGCAAAGGGGTCAGCCGCCGCGGCCGTTTCATACGCTGCGTTCATCGGGCTCTCGTCTTCGGACAGTGGCGATCTGGTTGGCACCATCGACGCTAGGGACGAGAGCCCGGCCCCACACCGGCGCGACGCGGCCCATCGGCCGCGGCTTCACGCTCCGGCGCACCCGCGCCCGCCCGCCGCGCACCGCCCCACGCGAACAGGCCCGGCTCGTCCTCGGCCAGCCAGCCCCGCTCCACCAGCCGTTTCAGCTTCGAACGGAACCCCTCCACCTTGTTCTTGTCCGTCGGCAACCCCAGCGCGGCGCACAGATGATGCGCCCGCATCGGATGCACCGCGTCCTGCAACACCTCCACGACGTCCCGGTACGAGCGCGGCAGCACATCCGCCTCGACCCCCGGCTCCCACTGCGGCACCAGCCGCACCCCGACCGGCGATCCCGCCCCGCTCTCCTCCACCGGCAGCGGGACCTCCTCCGTGGCCTCGTCCACGGACACCGTCACCGCCCCCTCGCCGGACAGGATCTCCGTCATCGTCTCCCGGGTGATCTCCAGCCGGGACAGCACAGCCTCCCGCTCGGCAACACGACCAGCCAACTCCTCCATCCGCGAGCGAAGTTCACTGATCTCGGCCCGGGCAGCCGCCTCCCGCCGTTCGATCTCCTCCAGCCACGACACCATCGCCGCCTCCAAGACCACGTCTCAGGACACGACGATCCGCCCTCCGCGCACACACGGCAACGGCGCACGGCATCACCAGCTCACTGAGAAAGAGCCGCACCCATCTTCCACCACTTCCAAGCCCGCACCCCGCGCCGGCCGTGGGAGACGGCACGCCCGTGGCGACGGACACCGCGGAGGCAGGTATTCCGGCGACCGTCCTGGACGCCTACAAGCAGGCCCAGGCGTCGCTGCACAAGTCCAGGCCCACCTGCAACCTGCCCTGGCAGCTCCTGGCCGCCATCGGCAAGGTCGAGTCGGGCCATGCCCGCGGCGGCCGTGTCGACACGAACGGCACCGCCCTCTCGCCGATCCTCGGCCCGGTCCTCGACGGCGACGGCTTCGCCCGCATCAAGGACACCGACCACGGCGCATTCGACGGCGACAGCAGATACGACCGCGCGGTGGGCCCTATGCAGTTCATTCCCTCCACCTGGGCATCCCGGGTTCGACGTAATTCGGCGAGCTGGAGTGGTGAATTCGGGGTCTGACCTGCGTGGACATGGGAGGGACCGCCTGGTGGGCGTTTCTCTAGGCGGTGGTGTTCTCGCTGGTCAGCGGGGTGCGGCCTGAAGGTCGATGACCTGCTTCGGGGCGGGGATCGTGAGCTTGGCGAGCAGGTCTCGTTGAGGCTTGGTCAGGGCGGTGACCTGCTGGAAGCTTCCGGTCGGGCCGGTGAAGGTGCCGAGGTGGATGCGTTGGAGTTCGCGGCGGATGTCCGGCCAGGTGCTGCCGGTGGTGGTCTCGGCGATGCGGATCAGCAGGAGTGCGAGCCAGCACAGGACGACGTGGGCGCGGATGCGTTCTTCGAGCCGGTGGTAGACCGGCCGCAGGTCGATGATCTGCTTCATGTCGCGCCAGCCGCGCTCGACTTCCAGGAGTTGCTTGTAACCGAGTGCGATGTCCTCGGCGCTCAGGTGGGGGTCCGAACAGCGCAGGAGGTAATTGCCGTCGAGGTTCTCCTCGTTCTTGGCCTTCGTGGTGTCGATGCGGAGCTTGCCGGCGGGAGTGGTGCGCAGGTAGCGGTTCAGGCCGGGCTTGTCGGCGATCTTCCCCCGTAGCTCGCCGCGTTTGAAGTCGCTGAGCTTGTCGGTGTCCTCGATCAGCTCCTGGAGCCGGGCAACGAGTTGGGCCCGTGTGTGCTGGTCACGTGCTGCGGCTTCGGGGTTGTGGCAGATGACGAACCGTTCCGTGTCGCTGATCCGTACTTCCTTGACGCGCATGTTCTCGGCGATGTCCTGGTAGCGGCCCTGCCGGGACAGGGCGGCCTTGACCTCCGGTGATCCGGAACGGAGCTTCTCGCCGATGATGTAGGCGTGATCGCCCTGGCGCAGATAACGGCGGTTGCGTTCGGAGGAGAAGCCGCGGTCGGCCACCCAGACGATCTTCGAGAGGGTCCAGTCCCGCATCTCGTCCTTGACCTGCCGGATGAGGGTCTGGTCGGAGGCGTTGCCGGGCCAGCACCAGCAGCGGACCGGGATGCCGTCGCGGGTGACGGCCATGCCGATGACGATCTGGGGGAGGTCGTCGCGGGAGTCCTTGGACTTGCCGTAGGTGCGGAACCCGGTCGTGTTCGTCTCGCCGTCGCCTGGTGCGTCGTCCAGCGGGCGGCCTGCGTCGTCGCGGGCGACGGGATCGTCGGGCTCCTCGAGTTCGAAGTAGGTGCTGGTGGTGTCGAAGAACAGCAGGTCCACTTCGAGGTTGAGCAGGTTGGCGACCTCGTCGAAGACCTGCTTCTCCAGGTCGCCGGTCACCTCGTGGAGCCAGTCCATCGCCCGGTAGCAGGGTTGTTCGCCGGTCTCGGTGAGTTGGTCGATGTGTGCGTCGTTGGTGATCCACTCGGCGGCGGCCAGCTTGGACGACGGCGCCAGTGCCCGGTTGGCGACCAGGGCGAACAGCACCCGTTCGGTGGCGGTCATGTCCCGGCGGCGGCCGCGTTTGGGCTGCCCGACCCGGCCCACGATCTGGTCGATCTTCAGGCGGTGCCACAGGTGGTCGAGCACGTAGGTGCCGCCGAACGGTACCGAGGAGGTGAACTCCAGGTCCGAGGCGGCGGTCGCGGTCAGCGCGTCGCCCGGCTCCAGCAGCTTCGATAGAGACGCGACCAGGCGCTTGACCGCGTCGCGGTCGAGCTGGTCCTCGCGGCCGAAGGTGAACAGCACCTTCGGCACCGCCCGCCCCTTCGCCGGATCCCACTCGTTGTGGGCCAGGTGCAGGTACCGGACCGTGCCGGACTTGTTCTCCCGCTTCGTCGTCTTCACGTACACGACTCCAGACCCTATGAGTTATGCCCAGGCCAGCGCAGGCGAATCCAGAAAATCGCGTCTCTAGGCACTTTCCGTGCCGCGAAGCGGTATCCGCCCTGCGACCTGCATCTTCAGCCCCGGAGAACCTCTAGAACCCCCTAATTACGTCGAACCCGGGACTGCAGACACGAACACGCCCCCTCCTCAGGACCGCGAACACCAGGAGCTGCGCATGGTGCTCCTCCTTCTCGCCCTGCTGGTGGGGCTGCTGATCACCGCCGCGGCCGTTTACGTGGCCCGCGTGCACCCGGCCCTCGCCCAGCCGCTGGGTGTGGGAGCCGCCGTCATGAGCGCGCTCGCCGCCGTCACCAGTGTCGTCGCACGCATCATCCGCAGAAGGTGACCTGCTCCTGCCCGCTGTGCTGCCTCCGGCCTCCGCGCAGCCGGGGACCTGGCTGCGTCCGGGCCTGTCCGAGCAGGCAGGGAGCACGGCAGACCGGATGCGGTGCCGCGTCACGCTCCGCGGCCTCTGCAAGCAGCGCCCGTTCCCCAGAGCGGGGCGGGTGGGGCGCGCCGATGGGCTCGTGCAGTCGCGTCCAGGCGCGGGCCATGCCCGGCACACTACGGCGTGGCACCGACACCGCAGGCCGTGTGCAGGGCGGCGAACCCAGGGGGCCGGATGTCCGGGTGCCCGGTGGCAATCGTTGCGGTGCGCCCCGCTCGCTCTGGTCGAACCGACCGCGCGAGCACGGAAATTCGTGCTGTCGGCGGGTGGGTCTAGGGTTCCGGCATGAGTTCGGTGCGCGCGCGGGTGTGGCGTTTCACGGTCGAGCGGGGAAGGGCCGGTGCTGAGGCCGTCGAGGCCGTCGAGATGAGGCAGGACTTGCTGCCGGTGTCCCTGGCCGCAGTGGTCAACGTCAACGCTCTCGCCTGCGATCTGCGCAGGACGGTCGATCAGCGGGTACGCGACCACGAGATCAGCCTCCTGCTCAGCTACATAGCCGGCAGGCCGGGCGACGGCCCCCTCGAGGTCGACTGCCCCGCGCTCGACTCCAGTTCTCTCCACATCCGGCGCTTCGTCAGCGAGTGCACCGGGCTCGGCGTGATGAGCGCCGCCAGCGAGGGTCTCTTCGACTGGAGGGCAGGGAAGGACCGTGTCAGCAGCTTCGACGTCCTGCCCGGAAAGCTTGTCGGGACCTACGCGAAGAAGGGGGTGCGGCCGGACCTGCTGTATGACCTGGCCGCCGGTCCGCTCGCCGGGGAGGCGCGGGGCCGCCGCCGCGACCACCAGCCGATGTTCCCGCCCGGCAAGGGCACCGCCGCACAGAAGGCACGCCTGCTACAGCTCGCGCAGTGGTCCGACCACCACGACGATCACGCCTACTTCATGAGCTGGGTCTGGCTCGGCGCGGGCGGCGTCTACGTCGACGTCTTCCTGCCCGACAACTCCCCGGCCATGGCCATGCTCAAGCCCAAGTGGAGCCAGCGGTCGGGCAGCGCACGGGTCTGGCGGTTCGATGTCCCCCGGCCTGATTCCCGCCGACGGGCGCGCCCGGAGGAGGACCTGGAGCAGGGCATGCTCCTGGCGGCCCAGGCCGGTCCCGCACCCGACCCCGGCGGCGACAGTACGGCCGGCGGAGCCGGAGCCGGTGAGGGAACGGTGGTCAGCCGGGCCGCGCCGGTGGTCGAGGAGGCCATGGACCGGTCCTTCGGCCGGGAGGGGAACGTTCTCGGCGCTCTCTCCGGTGCGGAGGTCCGCGGCCGGTGGATCCGCGGCGACGCCGTCGGCCAGGCACGCCACGAAGTCCTGCTCGGCGTCCTGGACAAGCGTGTGGAAGTGGACCACAGGGCCCGGCGCCTGCAGACCTCGCAGAGGGCCGACCGGCTCGACATGTACCTCGAAGGCCGCCTGCTCACCGTCGTGCACCCGGTCGACAGCCCGCGGCCGAGCTGGGAACGCATCCGATCAGAACTGGTGGACCAGCCCGGCGCGCAGGCCACCTGAGCCGGCCGGGGCCGGGCGAGCCCGTGCTCCGCCTGCGAGGGCCCGGGGGCCGGCGCGTTCACCCATCGCTCTTCCCCTCGCCTGCCACGCCGAGCACCTCACCGGCACCCCTGTACCCGTGCCCTGACCGCCCCGGGAGATCCCCGTGCCGCCCAGCTTGCTTGCCGTCTTCGCCCACCCGGACGACGAGTCCCTCCTCGCCGGGGGCGTCCTCGCGCAGCATCACGCCGCCGGGGCCCGCACGGCGGTCGTCACCGCCACCTGGGCTCCCGGCAGCCGAAGAGTTCCCGAACTCGCGGACGCCCTGGCCGTCCTGGGCGCGGGCACCCCGCGTCTGCTCGGCTACAACGACGCCCGCAATCCCGAGGCCGCCCCCGGCCGGCCCCGGCTCGTCGACGCTCCCCTCGACGAAGCGGTCGGCCGCCTCGTCGCCCACATTCGGGACTTCCGCCCCGACATCGTCGTCGGACACGACGCCCTCGGCCAGCTGACCGGCCATCCCGACCACGTACGCACCCACCAGATCACCCTGCTCGCCGTCGAAGCCGCCGGCCTCGCTCACCTGCATCCCGACGCGGGTCCGCCCTGGCAGCCGGCCGCGCTGTACGCCGCCGCGCACTCCGAGTCCGGCGTCGGCCTGCTCCGCCCCCTGCTCGAAGGCGTGGGCAAGCGTGTCCTCATGGTGCCGGACCCGTACATGACCACCAGCGTCGACGTCTCCCCCTGGGCCGACGCGAAGTGGCGCGCGATCCTCGCGCACCGCGGCGAGGTCGCACGCAAGCGGTCCCTGCCCGGCATCCTCGCCCGCCTGCCCCAAGCCGACCGCAACCAGATCATCCAGACCGAGCACTTCACCGGTCTTGCCCCCGGCCCCCGTGAAGAGCGACCCAGCCCAGCTCACCATCTGACACCCCGACCCCGTGCCGACCGCACCTTGACCGCCCCCGAGCAAGGCACTCACGGTCGGGGAAAGATCCCCCGACGCAGATGCCGCCCACCGCGCCTCCTCCCGGACGTCAGGCGGCGCGGAACTCGTAGGCGTGGCCGCCGCGCCACTCCACCACTGCGGGTCGTCCAGGACGGCCTCGGGGTCGGTGATGCCCGCGCCTTCGAGGAACACGAGCAGGTCGTGGTCGCTGAAGGCGGTGCCGAGGATCTCGTCCCGGCCGCTGCTGCGCACCGTGACTCTCCTGCCGGCCGGAACGGAGGCCTGGTGCACGACGACCGGCGCGCTGGTCACGCCTCCCAGCCTGCCCCGGGTCGGGGGGGGGCGAGTCGGCCCGGGGTATCAGGGAGTGTCACCGGTCCAGTCGAAGCGGGCCGGGTCGCCGGGGCGCGGATCGTACAGCGCCCGCCCGCCGGGGCCGAACTGCCCCAGCTCGGTGGCCAGCGCGACGCCAATGCCGGCCTCGTCCCGCCTCCAGCCGGTGATGTCGAGCAGCAGGCTGTCCAGCGGTCCGCCCACCAGTCCGGCGCAGCGCCGGCCGGGACGCGGACCGGGGTGGTCGTGGTCGGTGCCGTAGACCCGGCCGTTCAGCACCTCCCACACAGCGGGGAAGCTCAGTTCTTGAGGTACGTCTCGTCATCCCAGTCAGGTGTCTGGGGACGGGATCGAAGACAGCGGTAGCGGCATCAACCGGGACAGCGAGCACGTCGACGTCGTCCCAGTCGACTTCGGCGCCCGCTGCTTCCGTGTCATCCCGTCCGGCCGCGGTCCGTGGCGGTCAGGGCGTACGGATCGTCGCGACCGGGCGCCGGGCGCCGGGCGCAGTCCGCGGACGCGCAACCGGACCTGATCCGCCAAGCGCCGTGCTACCGGCACCGTCGGTGTACGAGATCTCGCGCCACTGGCGCATCGGCTTCGTCCGCGCGAGTGAGAAGTGTGGGCCGCTTCAAAGGGGCACTCGGCGGCGGCTGGGCCCTTCTCAAGCGGATACGGGGTGGGCGTTGCCGACGAGGGGAACGCGGGCACTTCGCCGAGATGTGTGTTGGCTTGCCGCGCACTTCACCATTCCAACTGCGGCGAGTAACAGAGTAGTTACATGGCGTGCGCGGAGCCTGGTGAAGGTAAAGACTGACCGTAGGCAGCCGTACGGGCTGCACAAGCGTCAGGGAGCACAGCACGCGTGAGTGAGCTTGTCGGTTTACCAAGGCTGTTCGACGACTTCAGGCGGGTCCCCTACCGGCGGCCCGCTCGCAAGACCACTGCTTCACGCGGACTGCCCGTGCTGATCCTCATAGGACCGCCTGGCAGCGGAAAGACCCACCTCTTGAAGGAGGACCTCGCCCGCATCGCCCGGCACCGGCCCAACGCGTACTACGCAGTCACCGAAGCGAGTGACGTCCGGCCACGGGAGATTGCAAGCCGCCTCGCCGCCGGGCTCTTCGGCGAAGTAAAAGGCTTGCGGCGGCTGCGTTTTCACCGGCTGCTCGTGGGCCTTGTCGCCCTGCAGGCCGGTCCTCTGTCCATGGACCCTGCGCTTGCCGAGCAGGAGCTCCGCGCTGCCCTGCTCGGTCCTCGCAATCCGAATCGGGTGCGGTTCCTCTGGAGTGAAGGTTGTGGGTCAGGCGGTCGGTCTGAATGTGGCCTGGTCAGCGGTGGGGTAGAGCCGTTCGTGCTCGCGGGCGGTGTGGTGGGCGAAGTAGGTGTCGAGGTGTCCGTTGCTGGTGACGGCGCGGAGTTTGAGGACGGCTTCGGCGCCGGCGAGGCCCCAGCGGGCGCCGGTGATGTCGAGGCGGTCGGCGATGAGATGCCGGCAGGCGCCCTCGATCGCGCCGGTGGCGATGGGCCAGCCCTTGGCCAGGGCGGTGTCGTAGTGGAGCTGGTCGAGGTGGTTGGTGAGGTAGCGGTGGCAGGCGATGACTGCTTCGCGTCGTGAGGCGGGGAGGTTCTCCCGGTGGGTCTGGGCGAGGAGTTCGTCGGCGACGCGGGCGGTGTGACCGGCGAGGATCGCGGTGAGCCGGTCCGCGGTGAAGGCTTCGGCCTCGCTGCTGCCGGCTTTGTGGAAGACATGGGCGGCGTCCCACAGATATTCCGCGACATGAACGAAGTCGATCAGGACGTGGATCGTCACGCCTCGGCGGGCGGCTTCGGCCTGGACGGCGTCGAGCTGGTGGCGGGCGCCGTCGACCAGGACGATCCAGTCCCGCAGGTGGTGCGGGTCGCGGGCCTGGGCCTGGTCGAACGCTTCGGAGATGACCTCCTCGGGGGTTTTGACCAGGGAGGCGGTCAGCCACTTGTTCTCCGCCTTCGGTCGTGGGCGGCGGGGGCGATGGCTGCTGCGGCCCTCGGGCGGCCCGATCACGTCGTGCGGGCGGCGTGGGGCCGGGCGGGTGTCGAATACGCAGGCCACGGTGGCCACACCGGTAGGCCGCCCGCGCCCGTCCCGCTCACGACCTGTTGCTTTCGTGAGCCAGTTCGTCGGAGACGACGGAGCCAGGCGCGGGGCGAGGGCGGGTCGCAGCCGATGTGGCCGTGGCGCGGGCGCGCTGGGCGAGCCACACAAGTGCGGCGATGGCGGCGCCGACGAGGTAGGTGCCGGCTGCGAGGGGTTCGCCCAGGAGCGCGGCGGAGGCGATGAGGGTGAGGATCGGTTGCAGCTGCTGGATCTGGCCGACGCGAGCGATGCCGCCGCGGGCCAGGCCGCCGTACCAGGCGAAGAAACCCAGCAGTTGGGAGACGACGGCGATGTAGCCCATCGCGGCGATCACCGGGGGCTTCAGGTCGTAGGTGCCGGTCAGGGAGGCGACCGACGTGGCGGGGAGCGAGAGCGGCAGCAGCAGGACGAGCGTCCAGGAGATGCTGCGGGCGCCGCCGATGTTCTTGGCCTCCCTGGCTCCGACCGCGTACCCGAAGCCGGAGCACACGGTGGCTCCCAGCATGGCGAGGTCGCCCCAGCCGAACCCGGTGGCCGCCGCACCGGGCCTGGACGCCAGCAGATATGTCGTGAGTACGGCGATCCCGGCCAGGGATGCCGCCCAGAAGCCAGCCGGTAGCCGTTCTCCTCCGATCAGTTGGGCGGACATCGCGGTGACGGCCGGCAGCAGTCCGAGGATGACGGCTGCTCGTCCCGAGTCGATCGACTGCAGTGCGAGAGAGGACAGCAACGGGAACCCCACGACGACACCGAGGCCGGACACCGCCAAGCGCGCGGCGGCAGCCCCGCGCGGGACCGGCGCCCGCACCGCCAGCAGGTAGGCACCGGCCAGGACGCCGGCGATCGCCGCCCGCCACACCGTGATCCCGACCGGATCGACACCCACAACAGCGATCTTGTTCGCGGGCAGTGACAGGCTGAACACCAGCACCCCCAGCCCGCCCAGCACCCACGCCGTCACTGCCGCGCGCGGCGATCCGTTACTCGAAATCGCCGTATCTACAGTTGCGTTACTCTCATCTCTCATGAATGACGATAGCAGTCGATCATTGCTACTCTCCGCACTGCGTGAGCTCGCCGCACGCGAGCCAGCAGGGACACGCCTGCCGACGGTGCGTACGCTGCAACGCGAGTACCGGGTGTCGCCGGCCACGGTGCAGGCCGTAACCCGGGAGATGGCCGCCGCGGGACTCGTGGAAGTCCGCCCGGCCGCAGGCACGTTCGTCGCCGCCCACCCCGTCCCGCCACCGCGGGACACCGCCTGGCAGCAGGCCGTGCTCGGCGGGCGCACCCCCGACGCAGCCGTGCGCGCGCTGGATCTGGTGACCGAACCTCCCGCGGGCACGATCCGGCTGTCCGGCGGCTACCTGGACGAGGAGACCATCCCCACCCGGGCGCTGGGCGCCTCACTCGCCCGCGCAGGACGCCGCCCGGGTGTGTGGGGACGCTCACCCGTGGACGGCGAGGAGGCATTGCGCCGGTGGTTCGCCCGCGCGATCGGCGGCGTCGCCCACGACGAGGTCGTCGTCACCGCCGGCGGGCAGAGCGCCCTGTCCATCGCCATCCGCGCCCTGACCCGCCCCGGCCAGCCCGTCCTCATGGAAAGCCCCGGCTATCTCGGCGCGATCTCCATCGCCCGCACCTACGGCCTCGAGACCGTGCCCGTCCCCACCGACGCTCACGGAATGCGCACCGACCTCCTCGACGACGCCCTCACCCGCACTGGAGCCCGCCTCGTCGTCGTCCAGCCCCTCTTCGCCAACCCCACCGGAACCACCCTGCCCCCCGAACGCCGCGCCCAGCTCCTCGACACCGCGACACGGCACTCCGCGTTCGTCCTCGAGGACGACTACGCCCGGGACCTGGTCATCGACACCCCCGTGCCCCCGACGCTCATGTCCGCCGACCGCACCGGGCACGTCGTGCACGTACGTTCCCTCACCAAGGCCGTCGCCCCCGGCCTGCGCGTCGCCGCACTCGCAGCCCGAGGACCGGCCCTCGCCCGGCTGCGCGCGGCCAAAGCCCTCGACGACCTCTACGTCTCCGGCCCCCTCCAGGCCGCCGCGCTCGACTTCCTCACCTCGAGCGCGTTCCCTCGCCACCAGCGCGCAGTGTCCCGACAGCTCGCCCACCGCCGCGACGCCCTCCTGCGGGCCCTCACCACCCACCTGCCCGGAGCGGACGTCACGTGCGTGCCCCGCGGCGGCATGCACGTGTGGGTCAGGCTGCCGGACGGCACCGACCCCGACGTCCTCGCCGCACGCGCACTGGCCGCCGGGGTCCTCATCTCCGCAGGCACCCCCTGGTTCCCCGCCGAACCCGACGGCGCCTGCCTCCGCCTGACCTACGGGCAGGTCTCCGCCGACCAGATCGGCGAAGGCATCCGTCGTCTCTCGCACGCGATGTGACACACAGGCAAGTACCCGCACAGCGTCCGGCTGCGTCGTCGAAGCCGCCCACCCGGGCATCTCCACCCTCGCAGTCACCGGCCAGGACGGCCTGCACGCCGCGCGGCAACTCACGCGGGCCCCAGAACCGGCCGGGACCGGCGCCGTCTACAAATGCCGAACCCACTGCTCGGCTGGCCGACTGCGCACCGCGCGACGCTCCCAGCGGCGCAGACGGCCGCTTCCAAGGCGGCACCCCGATGCGGAGATCAGGAACAGGCGCCTTCGGGCGTATCCCCCAGTGGGAAGGCCGCATACTCCGGGAAAGCGTCCACCCGTACCGAGCCGCCGCGCGGGACGAACTGGCCGACGCCGCCCGCGCCGCTAACTGGCCGCAGGTCCTCTCCGTGGTCAGCCGCGCTGCAAGAGAGCCCTGCAGCGAGAACCGCGGCTGGATCAACGCGGTACGCCTCGACGGGCATCGCGGGTACGCCCCGCTCCACCAGGCCGCGAGGCACGGCGCCCCTGTCGACGCCGTCAAAGCCCTCCTCGGCTGCGGAGCATGGCGCACCCTCCGCAACAGCGACGGGAAGCGGCCACTCGACATCCCCCAAGAGCGCGGCCACCACCTCACCCGCATCCTGCAGCCCGAGATCAAGCACCAGGTCCCGGACGCAGTCCTCGCCGGTCTGCAGCGCAACCTGCACACCCTGATCACCCGGTACGACTCCGACGCGCCGTCCTACCTGCGCCTTCCCGAGGTCGAGGTACTCACCGAACTGGACCCGCCCGCCTACCGGATCCGCATCTGCGGCGGCATCTTCATCATCGAGCTGCGCGGCTTCGAACTGAACGCCCAGGCCGTCGGCAAGATGGACTACTCGACCCCGCCGCCCTACCGCATCACGGTCGGCCGCATCCACAAGCCGGAGTAGGCGAAGTCCTAACTTCCCGGCCTTGGGGGAAGGCCCGATCTCTACCTCCTTGTACGGGACCCGGATCGGTCATGCGTGATGCGCTGTGGTGGTCCGGCCGGATCCGGTCGGGTAGTGCTTGCGCAGATCGGAGGTTGTCATGCGGTCGAGCACCCGGTCGGGAAGGAAGCGGGAGGCGCGGATGAGGAAGGTGGCCATCGCGCCGATGGTGTAGCGCGTGCGCGGTTTCCGGTCGGTTGCCGCTTTGGCGATCGTCCGAGCCGCGGTGTCGGAGGTCACGCCGGCCTTGGTGAAGGCGGCGACGTGGGAGGGCAGCGCCTGCGTCAAGGCGCCGTAGCGGGCGTTCTGGTCGGG
>NZ_JBEYWE010000035.1:18112-77676 GCF_040644295.1 Streptomyces sp. NPDC047000 | reverse complement strand
GAGATTCCGCCACCGGTCACATGGGCGAGCCCGACGCGGGCGTCCTCCACCTGGCGGTCCCCCGCCTGGCCGGTCGTCAGCCCTTGTAGGGCATCTTCTCGGTCACCTTGCCCCGGGTGTCGGCCTCGAGGTAGCCGGTCTGGGAGTACTGGTTGGTCAGGTAGACCGCCATCCCGGCCTGCTGGCCGAAGCGGGAGTCGGGGACGCGGATCATCAGGTACGTCACGGACGGCTTGGGGACCTTGAGGTCCTTGCGGGCCCGGCTCAGCAGGTCCGGCACGGCGTCCCAGTTGTAGTCGTCGATCCTCGACGGTGTCACCTCGGAGTCCACGGAGTCCGAGATGATGCCCTTCTCGACGCCGCCGCCGCGCCGGTAGGTGTAGCTGTCGTAGGCGCGCTGGTTGCCCTTGACCATCACTTCGGCCGAGACGTAGTCCCCGTACACGGTGAAGTCCGCGAAGCGGTTGCTCCCGGTCTCCTTCTCGATGGCCTTGATCGCCGTCCGGATGCCGTCCGGGGTGAGGAGCGTCCCGGACGCGGACTGTGCGGGCTTCTCGGCGGTGCTCGCCGTGCTGGGGGCGCCGGGGGTGCCGGACGGCCCGGCGCCCGGTCCCTGGGAGGCCGCGGCGTCGTTCTGGCTGTTCCTGTCGTGCAGCGTGCCCCAGACCGCCACGCCGCCGACCAGGAGCACGCCCACGGCGGAGAGCGCGACCAGCGCACCGCGTCCGCGCGGCGGCCGGGGCCGCGCCGTCGCGCCCGCGGTGACGTCGGTGAGGACGTGCGGGGCGACCGTGGGAGGCGCCGGGGACGGCGGTACGGCGTCCTGCGGCTCCCGGGTGCCCGGGGCGGGCCAGGTCTGCGGCACCGGCGGTGCGGTCGCCTGCGGCGGGGCGGGCGGCGCGGGCGGGGTCAGGGAGTACGAGGTCGGCTGCGGAGGTGCCGCGGCGGCGCGGGCGGCGCTGTCCTCGGCGGCGGCGAGGAGCCGGTCGAGTTCGGCGGCGTCCGGCCGGGCCGCCGGGTCCCGGACCAGGACGCGGTTCAGCACCGGGGTCAGCACGCCGGCCCGGACCGGCGGCGGCACGTCCTCGTTGAGGACGGCGGCGAGCGTGGCCAGCGTCGAGCCCCGGCGCAGCGGATGGTTCCCCTCGACGGCGACGTACAGCATCATCGCCAGCGACCAGATGTCCGACCCCGGGCCGCCCTCGCCGCCGGAGATCCGCTCGGGGGCCATGAAGTCGGGCGTTCCGATGATCGAGCCGGTGGCCGTGAGGGTGGTGGCCTCGCGGATCGCGGCGATGCCGAAGTCGGTGAGCACCGGTCTGCCGTCGCGGCGCAGCAGGACGTTGGCGGGTTTGACGTCCCGGTGCTGTACGCCCGCCTCGTGCGCGGCGCGCAGCGCGGCGAGCACCTCGCGGCCCAGGCGGGCGGTCTCGGCGGGGGTCATGGGGCCGCGGTCGAGCCGGTCGGCGAGGGAGCCGCCGTCGACCAGTTCCATCACGATCCACGGGTAGGTGTCCTCGCCGCCGTCGACGATGTGATGGATCGTCACGACGTTCGGATGCTGGACGCTCGCGAGGGCGCGGGCCTCGCGCAGGACGCGTTCCCGGAGTGTCTTCGCGCCGTCCGGGTCGTACTCGGCGCGGTCGATGTCGTAGGGCCGGACTTCCTTGACGGCCACGTTGCGGTGCAGCAGCAGGTCACGGGCCCGCCACACGGTGCCCATCCCCCCGCCGCCGAGCCGGGCCTCCAGTTCGAAACGCCCGTCGACGACCCGTCTGCGGCTTTCCCCCTCAGTCATGACCAGGAGAATAGAGGCAGCCGGTGTCGGCGTGGGCACGGGTGCCGGCACGGCCCGCGGATCCGCCCCGGCGTACCGCCGGGGCCACCGGGTGCGGGGCGGCCGACAAACGGAGAACCCCGGTCCGGACACCGGATCGGGGTTCTCGTGCGGAGCGCCGGGCAGGCCTTGCACCTGCATCTCCCCGCAGGAAGCGGGACGTCTTTCCTTGGACCACCAACGCGCGACCTTCCACCGGAAGTTCCGGCGGCTTGTCTGTGATCAGCATAGCGCACGGCCGGGTGCGGCCGTCCACCTGACGCCCCCGGGAGGTCATCCGGTGACGAGGTGGTCGTTCACCTCCACGACGTCCTCGACGGCGGCCTCGATCTCCGCGACCAGCCGGGCGGCGGTGGCCGCCGGGGCCCGTCCCGTGAGGTCCACGACGCCGTCGCGCACCTTGACCTGGACGGTGGTGCGTTCGGCCGGGGAGCAGACCGCGACGACGACCGACTCGACCTCCTCCCGGATGCCCTCGTCGTCCCGGATGAGGGCCCGGAGCAGCGCCTCGCGCCGTACGACACCGACCAGGCGGCCGTCGTGGTCGGCGACCGGGAGCCGCTTGAGCCGGGACAGCGCGGCGAGCCAGGCGGCCTCCGCGACCGTGGCGCCCGGCAGCACCGTGATCGCCGGTGCGGTCATCAGGTCGGCGGCACTCTCCCCGCGGGCCTTGCCGTGCAGCCGCCGCTCCCGGAGCCGGCCTATGGGACCGGGCCGGTGGCCGGACGCCTCGAAGGCCACCTTCGCCAGCAGGTCGGACTCGGACACCACGCCGACGACGTGGTCGTGCGCGTCGACCACCGGGATCGCCCCGACGCCCTCGCGGGCCAGCAGGCGGGCGATCTGCCGGTAGGGCAGGTCGTCGTGCATCGACGCGGCGGGCACGTCCATCACGTCCCGCACCAGCAGCGGCGCCAGGGACTCGGCGGGCACCCGCGGCGGGCGCTGCCCGGCCGGGCGGCCCTGCACCCGTACGGCGCCGCCGGCCACACCGGGATCGCCCGTGGCGGGACGCTGTCTGGCCTCCGCCTGCTCGGCCGACGCGGCCGCGACGGCGCCCAGGTAGCGCAGGAGCATGTCCTGCCGGCCCGTCTCGCCCGGCCGCGGGGGGCGGGAGGCGATGCCGGAACGTGCCTCACCGCCCGCGGAGATTTTCTCGTGGTCGTTCACAGCGGCCTCCGGACCCGGTCGGATTGCCTACATGTCCAGTCTTTCGCCGCACGCCGGGGCGCCAAGAGCCGAACGGCCCTGCACCCGGAGCGCTACGGCCCTGCATGGGGGCACGGGAGGGCGTGACGGAACGGCAGGTGGGCGCCCCTCCCGCCGGCCGGCCCGGCGGCAGCGGGAGCGCCCCGCCCGGAAGGGAGAGACGATGGGCGGGGACGGCCGGAGTGCGGTGAAGGGGGTGCACGAGAGGTGGACGCCATGGACGCAAACTCCTCCGCTCGCCGTGTCGTCGCGGGTGTCGACGGGTCCGCGTCGTCGTTCGAGGCGCTGCGCTGGGCGGTCCGGTACGCCGCGCTGACCGGCGGGACGGTCGAAGCGGTGACGGCCTGGGAACAGCCGTCGGGCTGGTTCGCGCCGCCGATGGAAGCGGCCTTCGACCTGGAGAGCGCCCGGGAGGTGCAGGCGAGGGAGCTCCGCGAGGCCCTCGGGGACGAGGACGCCGCCGGGGTGCGCGCCGTACTGGTGCACGGGAACCCGGGTGATGTGCTGCTGCAGTCCGCCGAGGGGGCGGCGGTACTGGTGGTGGGCAGCCGGGGGCACGGCGGTTTCGCCCGGGCGATGCTGGGCTCGGTGAGCCAGCGGGTCGCGCTGCACGCGGACTGCCCGGTCGTGATCGTCCGCGCCGGCAAGCCGTGACGCGCCGCGGGCCGGATGCAGGGGGTCGCCGGTGGCCCGGCCCGGGGGCCGACAGGCCTCGTGTCGGGACCATCGCCCCCTGCCGGTCAGGGCGATACGGGCATTTCATGACATCAGGAAGGGAAATCCCCTCTCCCCGTTCAGGTCGAGGAGGCGAGGGCGAGATGAGCGCACCCGCACCGGCCCACAAGAGCGAGAAGACGGCCGTCCCGTTCGCGGCCGAGGCGACGGGCAACGCCGTGCGGGCCCGCGTCGGCGACGAGATCGTCGTACGCGGCACCGCGGGCGGAGTCGTCACCCGGGACGGCGAGATCGTCGGTGTCCACCACCCGGACGGCAGTCCGCCCTACGACGTGCGGTGGTCGGACACCGGACACGTGACCCTGTACTTCCCCGGGCCCGACTCCTTCGTCAGGCACCTGGTCCACACGTCAGGAGGCGGCGATGTCCGTACCGAGTGACCGCCGGCCGATCGTGGCCGGGGTGGATCCGGACCCCGGGAAGCGGATGGCGCTGGCGTGGGCCGCCGACGAGGCCGCCCGCCGCCGGGTGCCGCTGCGGCTGGTGCTCGCCGAGGGGGTGCCGACCACCGGCTACCGGGGCAGCCGCGACCTGCCGTCCTGGGAGGAATGGAACCGCACCCGGCACGTGGCGGGCGAGGCCGCGCTCAAGTCCGCGGTGGACTTCGTGGAGGCCCGGCAGCCCGGGACCGAGGTGTCCGGGACCCTCGCGGAGGGCGACCCGGTGTGGCTGCTCGGGGAGCAGAGCAAAGACGCCTCGGCCGTCGTGCTGGGGTCGTGGCACCTGAGCCGGCGGCGGGGGCTGATGAGCCGGGCGTCGGTGGCGCTGCCGGTGCTGGCGCACAGCCACTGCCCGGTGGTCGTGGTGCCCGAGCCGGAGCACGTCACCCAGGAACCGGCCTACGTGGTCGTCGGCGTGGACGGCAGCGAGCACTCCGTCGCAGCCGTGGACCTGGCCTTCGAGGAGGCGGCGCTGCGCGGCGCCCGGCTGCGCGCCCTGTACGTGTGGAGCCCGGGACTGCTCGGGGTGATGGACGAGGCGGCGGCCCGGCTGGAGGGGCGGCGGCTGCTCTCCGAGATCGTCGCGGGGCGCGGCGCGGCCTGTCCGGACGTGGAACTGCGGCACGAGCTGGTCAGCGGCCACCCCGTGGAGAAGCTCGCCGAGGCGTCCGAGCACGCGCTGGCGCTGGTGGTGGGCTCCCGTGGCAGGGGCGGTTTCGCCGGGATGCTGCTGGGCTCGGTGAGCCAGGGTGTGCTGCGGCACGCGCACTGTCCCGTGATCGTCGTACCGCGGGGCGCCGGGCCCGCGTGACCGGGGGCGCCGGGCCTGAGCGGAGGGAGCCGGTCCGAGGCGCGGATCCGGTGCGCGGATCCGGGTACGGGGTTCTTGTCCGGGTCCGCGGACTTGGGCCACGGAGGGTGTGCACGGGCGGCCATTTCTGATAGTAAACCTTCCTGTCAGACAGCGGGACACCCCACTCCCTCCCCCCACTCAGTACCTGGAGTCACCGTGGTGCAGAAATCCGCCGGACCGGCGCATGCCGCCACCTCCTCACGGCGCGCCCTCCTCGCCCTCATGGGTGTGGCGGGCGCGTCCCTGGCCGCCGTCCCCCTGGTGCGCAGCCAGCGCGCCTCCGCCGCCGCGCCCGGTCTGGACGACCCGGCGAAGAAGGAGATCGCGATGCGGCTGGTCTCCAGCGCGGAGAACTCGTCGCTGGACTGGAAGGCGCAGTACCGGTACATCGAGGACATCGGCGACGGCCGCGGGTACACCGCCGGGATCATCGGCTTCTGCTCGGGCACCGGCGACATGCTGGAGCTGGTCGGGCTCTACACCGACCGGGTGCCCGGCAACGTCCTCGCCGGGTACCTGCCCGCGCTGCGGGAGGTCGACGGGACCGACTCGCACGACGGCCTCGACCCGGACTTCCCCGCCGACTGGCGCAGGGCGGCGCAGGACACCGCGTTCCAGCAGGCGCAGGACGACGAACGCGACCGGGTGTACTTCGACCCGGCCGTCCGGCAGGGCAGGACCGACGGCCTGCGCGCTCTGGGGCAGTTCGCGTACTACGACGCCCTCGTGATGCACGGCGACGGCGACGACCCCACCGGTTTCCGCGGCATCCGGGCGCGGGCGCTGCGTTCCGCGGAGCCGCCGGCGCAGGGCGGTGACGAGACGGCGTACCTGAACGCCTTCCTGGACGCCCGGGTGTGGGCGATGGAACAGGAGGAGGCGCACAGCGACACCAGCCGTGTCGAGACCGCGCAGCGCGTGTTCCTGCGCAACGGCAACCTCGACCTGGACACACCGCTCGACTGGAAGGTGTACGGCGACAGCTACCACATCGGCTGACGCCGCGCCGGGCACCGCCCGGAGGGCATGGCGCCGTGGACCGTCCGGGTACGCCACGGACGGCCCACGGGGGTTCCCCGCCCGGCCGCGGGCGTGAGGGGTCACGGCCGGGCGGGTGTCCGACGGGCCCGCCGGACGGCGGCGGGGCCTACGGCTGGACGGGCAGCGCCGCGCAGCCGGAGCCGGCGGCCCGGCCCGCCAGGCGGTCGGTGAGCCAGGACACCGCCGCGCCCTGGTCGGCGAGCAGCGGGGCGAAGTGGTTGAGCAGCGCCCGGCCCACGCTCGGCAGCACGACCGGCACGTAGGTGACGTCGCCGCCCTTTTGGCACCAGGACACGGCCATGTCGCGGGCCTGGGCGTGCGGTACGAGGTCGTCGGCGGTGCCGGTGGCCACCCGGACCGGGCCGGCGGGCTTCAGGGTGCCGATGCGCTGGGCCGCCAGGAAGGCCTTCAGCGCGGGTTCGGCCGCGACGACGTCCTCGATGGACTCGCCGTTCGCCGTCCAGGCGGTGCTGCGCACGGAGTTGTAGGCCAGCAGCGTGTCGCCGACGCACATGGTGGACAGGTCGGCCAGCGCCGCCTTGCCCGCCGTGTTGAGATGGGCCTCGACGACCGGCCGCAGGGCCGGGTCGGACTGCAGGAAGCCGTTGACCGACCAGCCCAGGGCGCCGGCGAGGTCGCTGCCGTCGATCCCCTTCATGACGGCGGACAGGTCGGCGGGCGGGGCCCCGGAGTAGGTGCCGGAGAGTTCGACGTCGGGGGCGTAGGAGGGCTGGAGCTCGGCCGCGGCGGCCGTGGCCCCGCCGCCCTGGCTGTAGCCGAAGAGACCGACGCGCGAGGCGGCGGTGACCGACGCCCCGGCCAGGGCGCGGGCGGCGCGGACGGCGTCCAGCACGGCGTGGGCCTCGTCGACGCGGTTGACGTAGGTGTGCAGCCGGTCCGTCGCGCCGAGGCCGATGTAGTCGGTGACGACGACGGCGACGCCCTGGGCGAGCAGCCGGTAGACCGAGAGGTCCTCGTAACCGACGGACACCGTCTGGCCGTTGAGGACCAGCGGGTGCTCCAGGCCGAGCGAGGCGGCGCACTGGTCGCCCTGCCCCATGGTGCCGGGGGCGAGCACGACGAGCGGGCGGTCGCCGCCGCCCTTCCAGACGGCCGTGGGTTCGATGTAGGCACCGGTGACGGCGGCGGGGCCGCCCGCCGAGTCGGTGGTCTTGTACATGATGCGCGTGGCCCGGCCCGGCAGCGGGCCGCCGATGCTCGGCAGGCTGAGGGCCAGGGTGAGCGGCTCGCTGCGGATCAGGGTGCCGTCGGCCGCCGGGAGGCTCGCCGGGGGGTTGTAGAAGGCGGGGACGGTGACACCGCGGGAGACGACGGGGTCCGTCCCGGTCGCCGCGGCGGCCGGGACGGCCTGTGCGCCCAGGCAGACGGCGGCCGTGACGGCGGCCGCCAGCAGGCGGATATTCATGGACATGACATTCCTCCTGGGGAGGGGGAGGCGGAACGTCCCCGCGCGGACCCCGCGGGCCGGGCGGCCCGGTGGCGTACGGGGTCCCGCAGGTGGCGCGGGCGCACGGTCGTCCCACCGGCACACCCGCGCCGCTCCGAAGCGGTTGTCCAGGACCGTACGACGACAGCTGTTACCGGCGGTAGCACCTCGAAGGTTACGGTTCAGTAATATGACGCGCCGTCTAATAGCGCACACGGCGGCACCCCGTCCCGCTCTACGCGCGTAGGTACACGGCGGACCCGTCCGGTGCGGCCGCTCCTCCCCTGCCGTCCTCCACCCGCCGCCCTCAGCGCACCTGCGCCCGCCGGGCGTTGTTGTAGAGACGCAGGAGATGCTTGGCCGCCGCGCACGGCGCCCCGTCCGCGGTGCACTGCCGGCACGTCCGCAGATGGTCTTCGTAGACATCTCGGGCACGCTGCACCGGGCTGTCCTGTTGAGTTGTCATGCCTGTTCCTCGCACGGGAAATGGGAAAGAAGGGCGACACCGGAACCACTCACGCGGCTCGCCCGGAACATGAATGATGATCTTGTTACTTGCGGTAGGGGAAGGGACGCCCGGGTATTTCCGAATGCCCGACAGGGATGACTCCGTACCCTCTCAACAGCCTTGCGCGAAAGCTCAGTTCATCAAGCCCGCGGCGAGGGTCGCGCCGAGTTCCCAGCAGGCCTCGGTATCGGCCCGCGTGGGCTGCCCGGTCACGGTCACCGCCTCGGCCGTACGGCGCCAGCCGAGCCCCGTCGTGATCGCCTCCATGGCGCGCACCGCGCCGGTGACGTCGTTCCCGCCGTGCACGTAGTACCCGAAGGGCCGGCCGCGCGTGGCGTCGAGGCACGGGTAGTAGATCTGGTCGAAAAAATGCTTCAGTGCCCCGGACAGGTAACCCAGGTTGGCCGGAGTGCCCAGCAGATACGCGTCGGCGGCGAGCACGTCGGCCGCCGTGGCGGCCAGGGCCGCGCGCCGCTCCACCCGGACGCCCTCGATCTCGGGGGCCGTCGCACCGGCCACGACGGCCTCGAACATCGCCTGGCAGTGGGGCGAGGGCGTGTGATGCACGATCAGCAGAGTGGGCACAGCCAGAACCCTGCCCGGCGCGCCGCCCGGGCGCAAACGGGGTGCCGCCGCCCGGCTACCCCACGACCCGCAGAGCACCCGGCAGCACCCGCGCCGTCACCGGCAGGACCGCCTCGACCTCGCCGTCGGCACCGTAGGGCACCTCGCGGTCGGCCTCGATGCGCACCTCCCTGCCCCGCAGGACACAGACCTCGGGCCGCCGGACGTGGGTGCCGGAGGCGAGGTCGTTCATCAGGGCGAAGAACAGCCGGCGCGGCGCGTGCCGGATCATCACGATCTCCAGTTCGCCGTCGTCGACCCGGGCGCCGGGCGCGATCATGCGGCCGGAGCCGTAGTAGGGCGAGTTGGCGGCCACGACGGTGTACCCGCGGTGGGTGCGGGGAACCCCGTCGACCGTGACGCGGTACCCGGCGGGCCGCCAGGTGGTGACGGCGCGCAGACCGCCCGCGTAGTAGGAGGCGGGGCCGGTCAGCAGCCGGGCCCGGTTGGCGTGGCGGTTGGCGAGGGCGTCGACGCCCGCGTACACGCTGCCGAGCACGACCGTGCGGTGGTGGACGGCCGACTCCACCTCGATGGTGTCGACGGCTCGGGGCCCGGCGTGCAGCAGCCCGTTCGCCAGCGCGGCCGGGTCGCGGGGCAGTCCGAGGGCCCGGGCGAAGTCGTTGCCCCGGCCCGCCGGGACGATGCCGAACAGGGCGCCGGTGCCGCTCAGAGCGCCGCCGACGGCGCCGGTGATGCCGTCACCGCCGACGGCGAGGACCACCCGGCCCCGCCGGCCGGCCTCCCGCGCGAGTTCCCGGGCGTGCGCCAGACCGGTGCTGTACTCGGTGTCCACCCGGGCACCCGCCTCGCGCAGCAGCCGGACCGCCGCCGGCGGTGCCGCGGCACCCGTCGACCCCCCTGCCGTGGGGTTGACGACGGCGGTGAAGTCTCGCATCGGGGGTGCCTCCGGGCGGTGGACGATCCTGGCAGGCAGGAATACCAGGTCAGCCGCCCTGCTGTCAGTCCCGGGGGCCGGCTCAGCCGCTGGTCCCCAGGCCCGAGGTCACATAGGCGCACTCGGTGTAGATGTAGCCGGAGCGCAGTTTCGCGGTGTCGGTGCCGTTGCTGGAGTAGGCGGAGCTCTTCGGCTTGTGCAGGAAGTACGTGGTGCCCGGCGGCAGGCTGATCGTCTTCTGCGGGTAGTTCTTGCCGCCGCTGCACGGCTTGAAGCCGCTCAGCAGCGTGCTGCCCCAGCCGTACGCCGTGCAGCTCCCGCACGGCTTCAGGGTGACGCTGCCGGTCACCGGGCCGGTGTAGAGAACGGTGATCTCGTCGGGGCTGTCGTTCTTGATGGTGACCGAGAGGCTGCCGCCGGACGCCGTCGTCGGCACCTTCTTCCCCGCCGCGGGGACCGACTTGGCGATCTCGGCCGCGATCACGATCTTCTTCGCGCGGGCGCTGTTGCGGTCGTTCCCGTTGTCGGCGACGAACTTGTCCAGGGTCGTCATCGCGGAGTCGAAATCACCGTCCTTGTACTGGTCGAGCCCGCACGCGTAGCCGCCCGCCGAGGCGCTGCGGCCGGCGCGGTCCGCGGCCTTGCCCAGACCGCCGGAAGCCGTGCCCGTGCCCGACAGCGTGCCGATCTGGGAGCCGAGGCTCTCCAGCCGGTCGACGGCCGCACAGGGGTCGCCGCCCCGCACGGCGCCGGCCGCCTTGTCGACCGCGGAGCCGACCGCCGGTTCCACCTTCGAGGCCTGCCCGGACTCCGGGAAGGTGGAGAGGAGTTCACCGAAGTACGGTGCCCAGTCGGTGCCGCCGGAGGCCAGGCCGTCCGACCCGCACGCGTACAGCGAGGTGGCCAGCCGGTCGTCCGGCCAGCCGGCGAGCGTGCCGAGCTGCTTCCCGGGCATGGTGCGGGGGACCGTGCGCAGATACTTCAGGGCCGGGATCGCGGCGCAGTACTGCTTGCGCTCGTAGGCGGCGCCGACGGTGGAGTAGAAGGTGCGCAGCCTGCCGGGAACCCGGTCGGCGGCCCGGGAGCCCGGGTGGTCCGCGACCAGGCCGCGGTAGGTGCCGAGTGCCGTGCGGTAGTCCGCCTGCGCGCTCTCGAACGGCTGCGTGCCCGCCTTCGCGACCAGTCGGTCGGCCTTCTCCAGCCGGTCGAGGAGCATCTGCTGGACGGCCTCGTCACGGGCCCGGTCGTACAGCACCGCGCCCCCGGCGGGCACCGCGAGCAGCAGCAGCCCGAGCACAGCGGCCAGCGGGGCACGGCCGGGCCAGGTCAGCCGGGTGCGCAGCCCGACGGCCGCACCGTGGGCCGCGGCCGCCGCGAGGACGACGGCGTAGCCGGTGAGCGCGGCGCCCGGGACTCCGTCGGCATCGGCGGGCAGTGCCACGAACAGCAGGACCACCGTGGCCGCCCAGCAGGCCGCCGCTCCGAGCCAGTGCCGTACGAGCACATAACCGAGGCCCAGTCCGCTGAGGTTGAGCAGGGCCACCGCGGCGGCGCGCGAGCCGTCGGCCGGCGCGGGCGGCGCGGGCGGCGGAGCCGGGGGTCCGGGCGGCATCGGCGGCGGGAACGGCGGCACCGGCGGCATCGGTGGATTCTGCGCGTTCTGTGAATGCTGTGGACCCGGCGGAGGGCCGTATCCACCGCTCGATGGGCCGTACGGACCGTACGCATCTCCGGACATGGCGGCTCCCCCGGTCAACTCTCACCACATGTCTATGTGTTGCCAGTGTACGGACGACAAGGACCGCTCACCAGAACAAATGGGCGAGCACGCCGGTGGTGCGCCGGGGCGACATCACGATTACGTATCGGACATTCCCCGCTTCAACCTTCACGGGAGACACACATGTTCGTTAAGTTGGCGCCTGGGCCGTACGATTCCTCCGGCGAACCCCGCCGGGTCGCACGGCCTCCGCCGAGTCCGGTACGGCCAGTGAGGCGTCCGGAGCCGGGGACCCACCGAATCCCGGGGTGAATCGGCCCGACCGCCCTTCGGGGCGAGGGCCGTAGGGCATGCCTTCCGAGTTCCGCCGCCCGAACCCGTCAGCTAACCCGGTAGGCGGAGTACGGAAGGAGTACGTCCCCCATGGCGCCGGAACGCAATCAGCGTCGCGGAGGCTCCGGCCTCCCCGGTATGCGTGACTCCGATCCGTTCACGGGAGGCGACGGTCCCAGCCGCGCCGAGGTGAAGCGGCGGATCGACAGCCTCTACAACCGGGCCGAGACCGACAGCAGGACCTTCAACGCGACCCGCGCCATGACGCTGGGCACCTCGTCCCCGGGAGCACCGGCGGTCCGCCCGGCGTCCGGCAGGGGACGCGGCGGCTCCGACCCCGCCCTCGACGCCGTCGCCCGGCAGTGGTTCGACATGGCGCGGGGCTCACTGGGCCCCACCGTGGCCGCGGCGCTGCCCCCGGACCGGCTGCCCGACCGCTCGCCCGCCGCCCTGCCGGGCCGCCAGGACTTCAGTGACACCGTCCGCGAGCTGGAGGCCGCCGCGCGTCCCGCCCTGGAGCTGACCGCGGGCCCCGCCACCGCCCTGCCGGCCCTTCCCCCGGCCGAACGCACCGCTGTGATGCCCGAACTGACGGCGGCCCCGGCCGAACTCCGGCCCCCGGCGATCGAACCTGCCGCGCCACCGGCGCAACTCCCGCCCCTGCCCCTCCCGTTGGCGCCGGGGACGGTCACGGTCCCGGGCATCCCGGCCCAGCCGGCCCCCGTCGAAGCGGCCGCGGCCCTGCCGACGGCGGCCCAGCCGGCCCCCGCCCGGCCGTTCACCGCCCAGCCGTTCACCGCCCAGCCGTTCACCGATCAGCCGTTCCCTTCCCAGCCGCTCACGGATCCGTTGTTCACGGAGCAGCTGTTCACCGCGCCGCCCGCGGCCGTCCCCGGACCCGCGCCCGTGGCATCGGCCGCACCCTGGCCGGCGGCGGTCCCCGCGTCACCCCCGCGCTCCCCCTCCCCCGCCAAGCCGAACCGCTCCTCGATGGGTCCCGCCAAGGACCGCAACCGGCTCAAACTCACCGCGGCCCGCCAGCTGCTGGCCCGTCACGTCGCCCGGCTCGCACCGCCGGAACCCGCGCAGACGCCCCCGGCATCTGTGGACCGGGCCGTCCGGCCGACCGCCCCGGCCGCTCCTCCCCGCGGCCCCGAGGGCCAGTGGCCGCCTCAGCAGCCCGACGGCTACGGCACCGCCGTGTACACCGCCCCGGCCGGCGTGACCGCCCCGGGCCCGGCCACCGGCCCCGTCCCGGTCGTCCCGGCGGCGTCAGCCGCCCCGGCCGCCCCCGAACCTCCCGCCCCCCGGCCTCCCGTCGCCCCGTCGCCGGATTCCGCCACCCCCGGCAAGGCCGCGGCGGCGCTCGGTTTCGCCCGTGGCCAGATCGGGCGCCCCTGCCTCTCGGGAGCGGCCGGCCCCGAGGCGTACGACTGCGGCGGGCTCACCCAGGCGGCGTGGCGGGCCGCCGGGGTCGCCCTGCCGCGCACCGCGCAGGAGCAGGCGGGCACGGGCACCGCGATCCCGCTCACCGAGCTCCAGCCCGGCGACCTGCTGTTCTTCCACGGGGATTCCAGCCATGTCGGCCTGGTCACGGGGACCGGGACGATGATCCACGCGCCGGGCCCGGGGGCTTCCGTGCGTGAGGAGTCGGTCTTCTTCGCCGGGCCGCAGGCCATCCGGGGCGCCGTCCGCCCCGTGTGACGGCCTCTGTGCACCCGTCGGCCGCCACGGCCTGGTCATGGAAAAGTCAAGAGATGATCAGGCCGGAACCAAGCGGTCGTATGGGTTGGGTATGCCGCCGCCCGGCCGACCGACATAGCCGGATTTCGGCCCGCCCCCGCTGACTACCGTGGTGCCCCCCGTCCGACGACGGGTGAAGCGCACGGCGCAAAGGGGGCGGCGATGGTGCCGATACGTTCGCGGATACTGGACTTCGTGGAGCCGGGGCCACCCGATGTCCCGTCCGACGGCCCTCCCGGCACCCCCCACGGGCCCTCCGCCGCCACCGGGGCCCCCGCCCCCGGTGCGCACCGCTCCCGTCTCCTGGACTACGCCGACGCCGCCCCGCCGCCGCGCACCGGCCCCGACGGACGCCCGGGTCCGCGGCCGGGCGTCCCGCCGTACCACACACCGGTGTTCGTGCCCGCCCATCCCCGGTACGTCGACGCCACCGACCCGCGGGGCCGCGCGGTGCGCGTGCCGTTCATCGCCTACGAACTGTTCGCCGCCGCACCCGGCACGGCGACCGCTGCCGTGGCCTTCGCCTTCACCTCCCTGGAGCGGCTGGTGGCCGCCCTGGGTGACGCCCAGCCGTGGATCGCCACCTCGCTCGGCCCGCTGGCCGAGGGGATGCGCGAGCGCGGCGCGGGCGTCGTCCTCGACCCGCGTCCCGTTCCCGGGCAGATCAACTGGCGGCCCGCCGATCTGGCCGCCTACGCACGGGAGGTGCGCGGATGACCGCCGACTTCAAGGCCCTCACGGCCGACCTCACCTCGATGGCGAAGACCTTCCACGACCAGGCCCGGGACTACCGCGCTCTCGCCCCGGACGTCGCCCCGCCGGTGGCGAGCGGCGGGGACGAGGGCCTCGACCACGCGATCAAGGAGGTCGCCGACCTCCTCGTCGCCCTGCACACCGGCTTCGCGGACCGGCTCGACGACCACGGCGACAAGGTGACCTACGCACGCGACTCCTTCCACCGCCACGACGTCGACGTGCACGGCATGTTCGAGGACCTGATGGCGGGTGAGGGCTGATGGGCGACAGCTGGGTGGGCGGTGACATCGGCGGGCTGCGCACGATGGCCGACACGTACCGGAACGCCAAGGACAAGCTCGACGACGTGGTGCGGCCCCTCAGCCAGGCCGTGGAGACGCTGGTGACCGACGCCGCGTGGAAGGGCGACGCCGCCGAGACCTTCCGGGCCCGCTGGAGCGAGGACGCCCTGACCGCCGGCGCCTTCGCCAACCTGGTGCACGACGCGGGCGACGTCCTCGACACGCTGGTCCAGGCGCTGTCGGGCTGCGAGACCGCACTGCAGAACGCGGAGTCGGTCGCCGTGGGCAAGGGCGTGCCGATGGGGCAGAAGGGGGTGCCGCAGTCCTTCATGACCGCCGATCCGCCGAGCGCCGAGGACCAGAAGACGATCAGCGCCTTCCACGAGTACGACCAGGTCCGCCAGGAGATCCTGCAGACCGCGCAGCACGCCCGGCTGGTCGCCGCCGACGGGCTGCGCGCCCTGTACGCGCAGGCCACCGGCACCGTGTCGACCGGCGACAAGGTCACCCTGGCCGACTATCTGCGCGGTCTGTACGCCTACGACGCCGAGGACGCGCGGGCCGGGGGCGCGAAGGCGCGGTCCGCGCTCGACGACGCCAAGGCCGAGGAGACGGCCGCCAAGAAGGCGCTGCGCAAGGAGCGCAAGGCGTTCCAGAAGGCCGGGAAGCGGCTGCCGAAGGATCTGCCCGCCAAGGGCGCCTACCGGGACGCGGTGGGCCGGGTCGAGTCCCTGGAGGCGGACATCGCCCGCGCCGACCACGGCAGCACGGCGCTGCCGTACGACCGCGCGCTGAACGTGAAACTGACCGACGCGGCGGGCGCGCTGCGGGCGGGCGAGGGGCTGGAGAAGCTGCCGGACTTCCTCAAGGAGATTCCGGTCCTGGACGTCGCCGCGGCCGGGGCGTGCGGTCTGCTGGAGGCCTCCGACGACCACGACAAGGGCTGGTCCTGGCAGCACGCGGTGGCCGTCGACGGCGGCGCCAACGTGGGCGGTCTGATAGCCGGTACGGCGATCACGGCGGGTCTGGTGGCCGCGGCGCCCTTCGACGTCCCGGTGGCCGTGGTGGCCGGGGTCGGCGGCGCGGTGGTGATCGGCGCCACCGGGGTGATCGACCACTCGCTCCACGAGCACTGGAGCGAGGACATCCACGACCACGGCGTGGTGGGCGGGCTGCTGCACGGCTCCGGGCACGTCCTGTCACAGACCGGGGACGACTTCGTACGACTGAAGGATGACGTCTGGCATGGCATCAAAAGCCTCTTCTGACAGCGGTGTTCCGGCCACCGCGATCCCCGCGCTCCCCGGACTCGGCACCACCTGGTACGCACGCGGGCCGCGCTACTGGCTGCGCCGCGCGCTGGGCGCCGCCCTGTGGTTCGCCGTACTGGCGTTCGTCTGTTACGTCGCCCTGCGGCTCTACGGCAGCTTCCGCACCGAACTCCCGCCGGTCGTCCGGACGGTGTGGGACGGGGCGCAGGCGGCCGGTTCCTGCGTGGCACTGGTGTGGGGCTGGCGGGTGCAGCGCCGGGGGCACCGCGCCGAACTCCGACAACCGCCGTCGCCCGGCTGGGCCCGGGCCGACAAGCGCGACGCCACCCGGCGTTCACCCGGACTCGCCGTCGCGGGGCGGGCGTTGCTGCTGGTCGCGACTCCGGTCGTACCGGCGCTCGCCGCATGGCTGGCCGGCTGGGTCGTGGCGTCGTTCACGGTGCGCGAGTACCCGAGCGAGGCCGGCGCCCGGCGGGCGCTGCGGGGCTGAACAGCTGGGCCGGAGGTCCCCTGTGCAGGTACGGGGCCGGTCACGAATGTCCTGATCGTGTCACCGCCGGCGGGACCCGTGCCGGTCGTGTCGGATCCGCGTAAGGCTTCGTGTTAAGACAGATCCGCGTCGCCCGCACAGGGCCCCCTTTCCGCGACGGCACGGTCTTCGCGGAGGACCTGTCCTTGCGCGGGGCGCCGTACGTTCCGGCAAGCAGGCCCTCCGGGGCCGCAGGGGGAAAGGCACACAGCAATGAACCGAATCCGCACGACCGCCGCGGTCCTGGCCACGGCGGGCCTTCTCAGCGCCACCCAGCTCGGTCTCGCGGGGAGCGCGTCCGCCGCGCCCGTCACGACGCAGGCCACGGGGTGCCCGATCAGCATCAGCTACCCGTCGAGCTTCTACGTCGGCTCCGGCGGCTGGGTCACCGGCGGCGGGCTGTACTTCGGCATCAGGAACAAGAGCACCACGACCAGCTTCAAGAAGGTGACGTTCACCGTCACCGACGTGAAGAACATCCGCTTCGGCACCGCCACGCCGAAGGGCGGTTCGATCACGGAGAGGACGTCGCAGAAGGCGTCCGTCTACACCAAGACGTTCAAGCCCAAGGCGAAGCTCGGCTTCACCGTCCGCACGCGGCTGCTCAGCACCAGCCACTACAAGGTGAAGTTCACCCTGAAGGGCACCGGCTGGAACTGCGCGACCGACCAGGGCACCTGGGGCCGCTGAGTCCCGGTGCGCGGGCCGGACGGACGGCGGGGCCCGGCGGGTGGATTCACCCGCCGGGCCCTTCCCGGGCGCCGTGCGCCGCCGGATCAGATGTCGAGGTCGAGTTCCTCGATACCGGTGAACTCCACCAGCAGGCCCCGGGCGCGGTTGCCCCGGTCGCGGAAGTACATCTCGCCCAGTCCCTCGGCCAGGATCTCCGTCAGCTGCCGCTCGGTGGCGCCGCTCTCCTGGGCGGTAAAGAGCCGGGCCGCGTACTCGGGCGGCAGGGCCTGGTTGACGTAGCGGACGCGCGGGTCGTCGGTCGTACCGGGGGCGGCCGTGAAGCCGAACCGGGCGCGGGTGGAGACGAAGATCCCGCCGGTCCGCGCCGCCTGCTTCCTGGCGGCGTCCCGTACCCGCGGCTGCCAGCGGCGGCGCACCTCGTCGGACAGTCTGCGGGCGAGGTCCTGGCGGGGTCTGCGCAGCTGCTCCTTCACATAGCGCTCCACCGTGCGCTGCGAGACGCCCAGCAGCTCGGCCACCGCCCGGGTGCCCTTCAGCTGCCGTACCAGGAAACGCATCTGTGCGGGCGCCGACTTCGGCACCGGCCTGGTGAAGTGCTGGGCCGCGGCCCGGTCGATGCTGTCCCCGATGCTCACCATGGAGCCGACCTACTCTCCCTCGTCCGGAACGGCGATCCGGCCGCTCTTGATGTACCGCGCCAGGTTGAGGCACTCGCCGTGCTCCTCGCGCAGGGCCTCCGCCCACAGCACGCTCTGGGTGCCCTCGTGCTTGACCATCCCCGGTGACACGCCGAGCCGGAAACCGCCGGGCAGCGGCTTGCCGTCCCGGTGGGGCAGGAAGTCGAGCGGGGAGGGGCCGCCGGAGGCGTAGACGGCGCAGTCCGAGAGGACCGCGACCGGGAACTGCCCGGTGACCTCGGCGAGTTTACGCATCTTGCGGTGCATGTTGACGCGGGCCGTGGAGATCACGGCCGCCCGGATGTCGGGCCGCCAGGTCGGGCGCTCCAGGGCGGCCCACCGCTCCCCCGGACGCCAGCCGGTGCGGGCCCGCTCACGCAGCTTGCCGATGCCGCCCTTGACGGTGGCCTTGACCGCCGCGAGGACCAGCGCGAGCTGCGGGTCCCGGTCCTTGTGCCGGGCCATCGCGGCCAGGAACGCGTCCGGGGCCATACCGGTGACCACGCCGAGGTCGGCCATGGTGGCGATGTAGGCGTCGCGCAGCCTGGTGTACCAGGCGTCCAGGTAGGGGCCGTGCTCGGGGCGGACGTACGCCTCCAGCGGCGCCACCTCGTGGCCGAGTTCCCGCGCGTACGCCAGGGTCGGCGTCGCGTACCAGGCCGGGCCCCCGGGCGGCTCGCCGTCCGGGGTGAAGGGGCTCGGCAGGCGTGGGTCGTGCCGTACATGGGACAGGTCGGCGAGCCAGGAGCCGGGCAGCGCCGGGTCGAAGGCGGGGTTGTGCCGGTGCTCCGGGGCGCCGAGGCCGACCACGGTGCGGTTCGCCGCGGCGGCGAAGGCCATGTTGACGTCGATGCCGACGAGGTGGGGCCGCATGCATTCCTCGTCGGTGAGCGGGCGGGCCCAGTCGTACGCCTCCTCCCGCAGCACCTCGGCCGGGGTGCGCTGGTGGAAGCGCGGCAGATGGGCGAGGAGCGGATGGCCGTCGGGGGCCTCGCAGGGGGCGCAGTCGACCGGCTCGGTGAGGGCGCCCGGGTTGGGGGCCGACACCCACCGGCCGTCGGAGTCCCGCAGGGCGCGGGTCGGCGGGTGCAGGGCGGTCATCAGTTCCAGGCCGGTGACGGCGGTCGAGCCGCGCGGGGTCATGACGCGGGTGGCGTACACACCGAGGATCCGGGCCAGTTCGGGCGCGGGCAGTCCGGCGGCGTCGCCCCAGTGGCGGGCGTCCAGGGCCTGCCAGGACGGCAGGCACAGCTGCACGCACCGGCGGCGGGAGCCCTGGGCCGGCCGGTAGACGCGCGCCCACGGTCCGAGGCCGCGCCGGGTGAGCTGCCAGTCGGCCTTCTCGAGCTGCCGGACCACCTTGTGGGACTCGGCGACACGGCCGGCCAGGCGCTCCTCGTCGGTGAGTACGGCGGGCAGTCCGTAGCGTTCGCAGGCGGCCGCCGTCAGCACCAGGAGGGGGTCGGCGTCCCTGCCGGAGCGGTGCAGCCGGGGCTGCCCGAGGCGGGCCTCCGTGAGGGCCCATTCCACCAGCGCCGGGAGGGACCTGACGGGCACGTCGAGGACCAGGCCGCCGACGCAGTACGCGACGGTCCCGCCGTCCACGGTGTCGACCACGGCGAGGGGGCCGTCGGCGAAGCGGGGGTCGGGGGCGGCGGATCCGGCGGGGGCGGCCCCGGCGGCCGGGGCCGTCGTGCGTGCGGCCGGGCGGCGCGGCGCGGCCGGCTGCCGACGGGGGGCGGCTCGGCGTCCGGCGGCCCCTGTCCCGGACAGCTCCGTGCCGGACGGCTCCGCGGCGGGGGGCGTGCCGGGAGACGGTTCGCGCGCGGGCGCGGGGGCAGTCGTAGAGGCGTGCGCGGACGCAGAGCCCGACCCGGGCGCAGACGCAGCGGCAGCACCGGCCCCGGGCCGCCCGTCAGGACCGTCGGTGCCTTCAGTGCCCTCAGTGCCTTCGGTGCCTTCGGTGCCCTCGGGACGTCCGGCGTCGTCCGGCGCCGCGTCCGGCGGGGGGCAGCGCCGGGCCAGTCCCTCCAGCAGCCTGCGGTACGCCGCGAGCCGCTCTCCCCTGGGCTCGGCGCGGCCCGCCTCCCATGCCTCGATGCTCGGGGGCCGCACCCCGAGCGCCTGGGCGACCGCCGCCCGGGTCAGTCCCGCCGTCTCACGCAGCCGCACCCGCTCCGCCGGCGCGGGCAGCACCGTGCCCTCGTCCACCGCGGCGAGCAGCGAGTCCACGGCGGCGAACAGTTCCTCGGGCTGGTCCGTCATCTCCACAACCGTCTTTCTACCTGACACTCCGGTGCGCGCGTCCGGGACGTGCCACCGGTCACGGCAGCACCGTACGGCGACCACGAAGAAGACAACGGTATCCAAGTTGTCCCGGTGACAGTTGAGGCAGATGTGACGTGTGTGACATACGGGAATTGCATCCTGCGCAAAGGTCCAGGTCCCGACATCGACTACGGAGAGTAAGGAAACCATTCACCCGTTCGATTCGTATAAGTCCACGGAAGCCGAAATCAGGCGGGTGAAATGGCGTCACGACACGAACCGTCCGCTTGGCGAGGCAGCACCGAACAGGGAGAGACGATGCAACCGTTTGCACTCAACTACGCGCGCCCAGCTGCACAGTTGGATGCCACCACTCCGTATTCTTATGACTCCGGACTGCAGTTGAACGTGCTCCCCGACGGGCGGTTCGCCGCCACCGACCACGCGACATTGCGGGCATGGGGGACCACGACCTCGACTGCGGGCTCCAAGACGCACTTTGACGACTGAGCACGGACCGCTACATGACCGTGCTCATCCTGACCTGTGAGGAGGATGTGACGGCCGACATGGTCGTCGTCCACCTCCACGAGACCGGCGTGCCCGTCGTCCGGCTCGATCCCGCCGACCTGACCCACGGTGTCGCCCTCTCGGGCGAGTTCGTGCACGGCGTCTCGCGAGGACACCTGTCCGTAGCGGGACGCCTGGTGAGCATGTCCGGTCTGCGTGCCGTCTGGGTGCGCAGACCGGGCACCCCGGCCGCCCGGGCGGCGCAGCCGTCCGAGTGGCTGACGGAGGAGTCCGCGCAGGCGCTCTACGGCCTGCTGCGCGGCACCGGCGCCCGCTGGATGAACCATCCGGACGCCGCCCGCCGGGCCCGTCACAAGCCCTGGCAGCTGGGGCTGGCGCAGCGCAGCGGACTCGCCGTGCCGGCCACCCTGATCACCACGTTCCCGCAGGCGGCGCGGGAGTTCGCACAGCGCTTCCCGGACCTGGTGGTCAAGCCGGTGTCCGGGGCGCATCCGCAGGAGCCGCCGCGGGCGGTGCCGACCAGCCGGGTCGCCCCGGACACGGACTTCGCGGCCGTGGCCTTCGGCCCGACGCTGCTGCAGCGGCGGGTCGCCAAGCGGGCGGACATCCGGCTCACCGCGGTGGGCGACCGGCTGCTGACCGCCCGCAAGGCGGTGGCCGACGACGCCGATCCGGAGGTGGTGGACGTCCGCTTCGCCGTCTCCACCGAGCCCTGGCGTCCCGTGGACGTGCCGCCACGGGTCGGCGCGGCGGTGCTCACCTATCTCCGGGAGGCGGAACTCGCCTACGGGGCGTTCGACTTCGCAGAGGACGGAGACGGTATCTGGTGGTTCCTGGAATGCAACCAGTCGGGCCAGTTCGGGTTCGTCGAGATGGACACGGGCCAGCCCATCGCGCGCAGCATCGCCGAGTGGCTGTCCGTGGACGGGACCGCGGACGGTTCCGGTCCCTCCGGCGCCCAGGTCGACGGCTCCTGCCGGACGTCCGGCTGACCCGGCCGGGTCCCGTCCGGGAGGGGCCGGCGTGCCACGATCACCAGGAGGACCGCACATGACGGAGACGGCGACCGAGGAGGACCGCGGACATGCGTATCGGACTGCTGGGAACGGGCCCGTGGGCCCGTCTGGTGCACGCCCCCGCCCTGGACGGACATCCCGGGGTGGAGTTCGCCGGGGTGTGGGGGCGGCGCCCGGAGGCCGCCGGACCGCTGGCCGAACGGTTCGGCGTACGGGCCTACGACTCGGCGGACGCGCTGATCTCCGAGGTGGACGCGGTGGCGGTGGCCCTGCCCCCGGACGTCCAGGCAGACCTCGCGGTCCGGGCGGCGCGGGCCGGCCGTCATCTGCTGCTGGACAAGCCGCTCGCGACGGGCGTACCGGGCGGACGGGCGGTCGCGGAGGCCGCGGAGGCGGCCGGGGTCGCCTCCGTGGTGTTCTTCACCACCCGCTTCCAGCGCCGACCGCGCGAGTGGATCCGCGAACAGGCCGCCGCGGGAGGCTGGTTCACCGCGCGGGCGCACTGGCTGGGGGCCGTGTTCAGCGGCGGCGACAGCCCCTTCGCCGCCTCGCCGTGGCGGCGTGCGAAGGGGCCGCTGTGGGACGTCGGCCCGCACGCCCTGTCCGTGCTGCTGCCGGTGCTCGGCGACGTCGTACGGGTGGCGGCCGCCGCGCGGGGCCCGCGCGACGCCGTGCACCTGATTCTGGAGCACTCCGGAGGCGCGACCGGCACCGTGACGCTCAGCCTCAGCGCCCCGCCCGCGGCGGCGGGGGCAGGGGTGGAACTGCGCGGTGAGCCGGGCGTGGCCGTGCTGCCGGAGGGTACGGAGGACGGCCCGGCGGCGTTCACAGCGGCCGTGGACGACCTGCTCGGCGCCGCCCGCACGGGCGAGCGGCACCCGTGCGACGCGCGGTTCGCCCTGCGGGTGACGCAGATCCTGGCGGAGGCCGAGACCCTGCTGCCGGCCACGGGCTGACCGCCCGTCCGGCACACCGCCGGACGGGCCGGCCACCGGCACCGTCCCCCGGTGCGGGGCCGTCCGTCAGCCCACGTCCCACAGGAACCGGTGGGTGTGGATGGCGAAGTAGGGGAACGACTGCACCTGTCGCACGCCCTCCACGGGCCGTACGACGTCGTTGACGAAGTCCAGCAGATCCCTGGGACCGGGGGTGACGACCTCGGCGAACAGGTCGAAGCCGCCGGACGTCAGCACCGAGTAGACGACCTCGGGGCGGGCGGCGAGTTCGTCGGCGACGGCGCGCGGGTCGCCGTCCACGGTGATGCCGAGCAGCGCCATGGCCTGGCCGCCCATGGCCATCGGGTCGGTGACGCCGACCACCTGGACGGCCCTGGAGTCCAGCAGGCGCTGGAGCCGCTGGCGGGCGGCGGAGGCCGACAGGCCGACTCTGGGCCCAAGGTCGGCGTACGCGATACGTCCGTCGGTCTGCAGTTCGCGCAGGATGGCCCGGTCGATCTCGTCCACGGTGCTGCGTCTCCCCTTCCGGCGGCTCCGGTTCACCTTATCCGTGGACCGAGGCCGTTGCTCAGCCGGTGAGTTCGGCGAGGGCGGCGGCGAACAGACCGGTGTGGGTGTCGACGTCCTGCTCGGTGGTGTCGGGGCACATCAGCGCCATGTTGTGGAACGGGGTGAGCAGGATGCCCCGGTTGGCGAGGTAGAGGTGCAGGAAGTCCTCCAGCTCGGTGTCGCCGGCCGCGGCGGACGCGGTGCCGGTGCGCGGCGCCGGGTCGGTGAAGCGGTACTCGGTGCGGGCACCGAGGCGGCTGACCGACCAGGGCAGCGCGTGGGCGGCGATCCCGGCGCGCACCCCGGTGTCGAAGCGCTCGGACAGCTTCGCCATACGGGCGAACGCCTCGTCGGTGAGGACCTGTTCGAGGGTGACGCGCATCGCGGCGACGGACAGCGCGTTGCCCGCGAGGGTGCCGCCGACGCCGCCCATGTCGACGAGGTCGAGGTCGTCGCGGGCCAGCAGCCGGTCGGCCAGTGCGGCGGACAGGCCGTAGGCACCGGCCGGGATGCCGCCGCCGACGGCCTTGCCGATGGTGAGCATGTCGGGCTCCAGGTCCCAGGCGGCGGTACAGCCGCCGGGGCCCGCGGAGAAGGTGTGCGTCTCGTCGTTGATGAGCAGCGTGCCGTGCCGGCGGGTCAGTTCGCGGACGCCGTCCAGGTAACCGGGTTCGGGCAGCACGATGCCGATGTTGGTGAGCGCGGGTTCCATCAGGACGGCGGCCACGTCGCCGTGCGCGAGTTCGCGCTCCAGCCCGTCGAGGTCGTTGAACTCGGCGACGCGGCTGGTGAGCGTCACGTCGCAGGGGGCGCCGACGTTCCCGGGGCGTGCGGCGCCGTTGCCGTCGGGGCCCACGACGATCAGCGACTCGTCCACGCTTCCGTGGTAGCTGTAGCTGTTGACGAGGATCTTGGAACGGCCGGTGACGGCGCGGGCGAGCCGGACGGCCCACCGGTTGGCGTCGGTCGCGGTGAGCGAGAAGCTCCAGCGGGCGAGCCCGAAACGGCGGGTCAGTTCCGCGCCGACCACCTCGGCGTCCTCCGTCGGCAGCATGGCGGTGGCACCGCCCTGCCGGGTGAACCGCCGTTCGACCTCCGCCGCCACGGCGGCGGGCGAGTGCCCGGCCATGGCGCCGGTGTCGCCGAGGCAGAAGTCGATGTACTCATGGCCGTCGATGTCGGTGACCCGGGCGCCGCGGGCACCGTCCAGATAGCGGGGGAAGGCTCCGGCGGTCTTGTTCATCCAGGTCATCGGCACCCGCCCGAAGAGATGTCCGGCCCGCTCGTACGCGGCCCTGGAGCGGGGGTTGCGGCGCTCGGCGTCGGCGCTCTCGCGGGCCAGGAGCTGATGCAGTCGGGCACGGTCCATGGGGCACCTCGGGCAGGAAGGCGACGGAACGACGGAAGCGTACGGTCAAAAACGCGTACGCCACAAGCTTTGGCGATCGAATCAATCGCCTGCGCAATTGATTCGCGCGCGAACCGGGATCCGTGAGGGCGACCGCGCCGACCCGGCCGACCCCTCCCGTCAAAGGCACGGACGTTCGAAGTTCGAGCATTCCGGACCGAAACGCCAGGCCACGCCACCCCGGACGGCTCCATAGAATTATCTATCAGCACGCTTTTGCCGGGTCGGTGTGCGAACGCGCTTCATGTGCGTGTGTCGTCATGTCCTCCCGGTGCCGTCGGGACGGACGCACGACGATCACCGGAGCAGCACGTGACGAACATGATGTGGACGCAGGGCGTGGAGTGGCTGGCGGCCGCCGCGCCGGACCCCCGGGCCTGCAAACGGCAGTGGGACCAGGGCCATGGCATCGCCCTGCTGGAGGCCGGCCGCTTCTGGGACCTGCTGAGCGTCCCCGACCAGCTCGGGCTGCTCACGCTGGACCTGCTGTGGCGGCCCTCCCAGCCGGTGCCCGGGCCCACGCTGGTGGACACCGGGTCGCAGCGGGTCGGCTTCTTCCTGCCGCCCGACCCCGCCAGCCGCTGGATCGGCTCCGGGCTGCGCCACTCGGGGCGGGGGTCCTGGGTCGCCGTGCCGCCGCCGTACCGGCCGGGCCGGTTCCTGGAGTGGCTGATCCCGCCGGACGGCACGGGCAAGCTGCACGCGCCCACCGCGCTGGAGCTCGCGCTGCGGCAGGCCAACGGCACGCTGTCGGTGCTGGCGCCGCCCTGCGGCCGGTGACGCGGGGTGTCCGGCTCCGCCGGCGGACACCCCGCGCCGTGCGGCGGGTTCAGCAGATCCGCGGCAGCTGCTCCCCCAGCGGCATGTCGACCACCCGGGTGCCGCCGAGGCCGGTCCGGGCCACGACCATGCCGGGGTGGTCCGCCACCGCCTCGCCGACGATCCGCGCCTGCGCACCGAGCGGATGCGCGCGCATGGCCGCGAGGACGGCGTCGGCGTGCTCACGCGGCACGAACGCCACCAGTTTGCCCTCGTTGGCCACGTAGAACGGGTCGAGGCCGAGCATCGCGCAGGCACCCGCGACGGCGGGCGGGACCGGGACCGCGCGCTCGGTGATCACGACGCCGGTGCCCGACGCGCGGGCGATCTCGTTCAGCGAGGCCGCGAGGCCGCCGCGGGTGGGGTCGCGCAGCGCGTGCAGATCGGGCGTGACGGCGAGCATCGCCTCGACCAGGGAGCCCAGCGCGGCGCAGTCGCTCTCGATCTCCACCCCGAACTCGAGACCCTCACGCACACTCATGATCGCCACACCGTGCGCCCCGATCGCCCCGCTGACGATCACCACGTCGCCGGGCACGACCCGCTGCGGCCTGAGGTCGACCCCGGGCGGGACGAGTCCGATCCCGGCGGTGTTGAGGTAGATCCCGTCGCCGTGCCCGGCCTCCACGACCTTGGTGTCGCCGGTCGCCACCTCCACCCCGGCGGTCCGCGCGGCGGCGCCGAGTGCCTCGGCGACCCGGGAGACGGTCTCGGTCGCGACGCCCTCCTCCAGGATGAAGGCACAGGACAGATAGGCGGCCCGCGCCCCGCTCATGGCGAGGTCGTTGACGGTGCCGTTGACGGCGAGCTCGCCGATGCTGCCGCCAGGGAAGAACAGCGGCCGCACGACGAACGAGTCGGTGGAGAAGGCGAGCCGGGCGCCGCCGAGGGTCACCTGGGCCGCGTCGCCCAGCTGGGCGAGGGCGGGGCCGCCGTAGGCAGGGGCGAAGACGTGCTCGAGCAGTTCGGCGGAGAGCGTCCCGCCGCCGCCGTGGCCCATGACGATCCGGGGCTGGTCGCGCAGCGGGGCCGGGCAGGTCCAGCCGGTCACGTCGAGGACGTCGGCGCCGGAGCGGAGCCCGGTGCGGGTGGCGGTGGCGGCAGTGGGGATGGGGGTGGCAGTGGGGGTGCCGGTGTCAGGCAACGGGGCTCGCCTCCCGCGGAGTCGGGGCGGCCTGGGCGGCCGGGGCGGCGTCCAGGCGGCGGTAGAGGTAGTACGCGGCGCAGGCTCCCTCGCTGGAGACCATGGTGGCGCCGAGCGGGGTGCGCGGGGTGCAGCGGGTGCCGAACGCCTCGCACTCGTGCGGTTTGAGCAGGCCCTGCAACACCTCGCCGCTGCGGCACTCGGCCGGTTCACGGGTGCGGATCCCCTCGACGCGGAAGCGCGACTCGGCGTCGAAGTCCCGGTATGCCGCGGACAGCCGCCAGCCGCTGCCGGGGATCACGCCGATGCCCCGCCAGGCACGGTCGGTGACCTCGAAGACCTCCTCCAGCATGGCCCGGGCCGCCGGGTTGCCCCCGGCGGACACGGCCCTGGGGTAGGCGTTGTCGACGGTGTGCTCGCCGCGCTCCAGCTGGGTGACGGCGCGGCGTACGCCCTCGAGGATGTCCAGCGGTTCGAAGCCCGTGACGACGATCGGGACGCGGAACCGCTCGGCCAGGCCCGGGTACTCGCCGGTGCCCATCACCGTGCAGACGTGCCCGGCGGCGAGGAAGCCCTGCACCCGGCAGCTCGGCGAGCTCATGACCGCCTCGACGGCCGGGGGCACGCGGACGTGCGAGACGAGCAGGCTGAAGTTGCGGATGCCCAGCTTGCGGGCCTGATGGACGGTCATGGCGTTGGGCGGGGCGGTCGTCTCGAAGCCGATGCCGAAGAACACCACCTCACGGTCGGGGTTCTGGCGGGCGACGCGCAGCGCGTCGAGGGGCGAGTACACCACCCGTACGTCGCCGCCCGCGCCCCGCACCTGGAACAGGTCGCGTCCGGTGCCGGGGACGCGGAGCATGTCGCCGAAGGAGCAGAAGATCACCTCGGGACGGGAGGCGATCTCCAGCGCCTTGTCGATGACCTCCAGCGGGGTCACACAGACCGGGCAGCCCGGCCCATGGATCAACTCGACCTTTTCGGGCAGCAGTTGGTCGATGCCGTGCCGGATGATGGAGTGGGTCTGGCCGCCGCACACCTCCATCAGGGCCCACGGCCGGGTCACCGTGGCGTGGATCTCGTCGAGGAGCCGCCGTGCCAGCTCCGGGTCCTGGAACTCGTCGATGTACTTCACCGGTGCGCCTCCTCTCCGGGTGCGGGGGCGGGGTGCGCACTCTCCCCGCTGTGCGCGGCCGCCTCCCAGGGGTCACCGAACTCCTCCTGGAGCATGCCGAGTTCGGCGAACAGTTCCAGGGTGTGCCGGGCCGACTCCTCGTCCAGCCGCTGGAGTGCGAAGCCGACGTGCACGATGGCGTACTCGCCGACCTCCAGATCGGGCAGATACTCCAGGCACACCTCCTTGACGACACCGCCGAAGTCGACGGTGGCCATCCGGGTGCCGTCGCGATCGTTGATGTCCAGCACTCTTCCGGGTACCGCCAGGCACATGGGCCTCTCCTCGGTGTGTGTGGGGGGATGGGAGGACGGGTCACGGGGTCCCGGCGCGGGTGGCGCGGGCGGCCACCATCAGCTGGCCGAGGGCCAGTCCGCCGTCGCCGGGCGGGACGAGGCGGTGGCGCAGCACGGTGAAGCCGTCCGCCGTCAGGGCCGCCGAACAGGCGGTGAGCAGGACGGTGTTGAGGAACACCCCGCCGGTGAGGGCGACGGTGTCCGTGCCGTGCCGTTCGCGGGCCCGCCGGCAGAGGCGGTGGACGAGCCGGGCGACGGCCCGGTGGAAGCGGGCCGCCACGGTCTCCGGCGGCACTCCGCCGCGCAGGTCGCCGGCGATCTCCGCGAGCACCGGGCCGGGGTCGGCCCGCAGGGGCCCGTCCGCGGCGTCCGTACCGGTGCCGGGCTCCAGCAGGGCGAAGGTGTACGCCGTCCGGTCCCCGGCGGGGGCCCGCAGTGCGGCGGCCTCCAGTTCCATGGCCGCCTGGGCCTCGTACCCGGCGCGGTGGCACACCCCCGCCAGGGACGCCACGGCGTCGAAGAGACGGCCCATGCTGGAGGTAGGGACGCAGTTCAGGTTCCGCGCCAGCTGCTTCTCCAGGAGCGGGAGTTCACCGGCCGGGCAGGCGCTGACGCAGGGCAGGTCGGCAAACCGGCCGAGCCCGGCGGCGCGCAGGTGGGCGACGGCCATGCGGTACGGCCGGTGCACCGCGGCGTCCCCGCCGGGCAGCGGGACGTAGGCGAGGTGGGCGAGGCGGGTGAAGCCGTCGTAGTCGGCGAGCAGGACCTCACCGCCCCAGACCGCGCCGTCGTCGCCGTAGCCGGTGCCGTCGAAGGCCACGCCGATCACCGGGCGGCTGCCGTCCAGACCGTTCTCCGCCATCACGGAGGCGACATGGGCGTGATGGTGCTGGACCCGGACCACGGGCCGTCCCCCGGCCGCACGGTCGGCCCAGCGGGCGGAGCGGTAGCCGGGGTGCCGGTCGGCGGCGAGCAGCCCGGGCCGGACGGGGGTGATGGACTCCAGCTGCTCCACGGCACGGGTGAAGGCGCGCTGGGTGGCCAGGTCGTCCATGTCGCCGATGTGGGCGGAGAGCCAGGCCCGGCGGCCCTCGCCGAGGCAGAAGGTGTTCTTCAGGTCGCCGCCGACCGCGAGGGCGGGACGGACCGGCACCGGCAGGTCGAGGGGCAGGGGCGCGTAGCCGCGGGCCCGGCGGACGACGAGGGGCTGCCCTTCGCAGACGCGCAGCACCGAGTCGTCGCAGGGGACATGGACCGGCCGGTCGTGGGTGAGCCAGGCGTCGGCGAGCGGCGCGAGCCGGTCCAGGGCCTCGGTGTCGTCGGTGACGATGGGTTCGCCGGAGACGTTGCCGCTGGTCATGACGAGCAGCCGGGGCCCCTCGGGATCGCCGGGCAGGCCGAGGAGCAGATGGTGCAGCGGGGTGTACGGCAGCATCACGCCGAGGTCGGGGCTGCCGGGCGCCACGGCGTCGGCCGGGACCGGGCCCGCGGGGGCGGCGTCGGTGCGGCGGCGCAGCAGCACGACGGGGCGGGCCGGACCGTGCAGCAGGGCGCGTTCCCCGGCGGTGAGCCGCACCAGGTGCGCGATGTCCTCGGCGCCGCGCGCCATGACCGCGAACGGTTTGCCGCCCCGCTCCTTGCGGCGGCGCAGCAGCCCGACGGCGCGGGGGTCGGTGGCGTCGCAGGCGAGGTGGTAGCCGCCGAGCCCCTTGACGGCGACGACGGCACCGGCGGCGAGCAGTTCCCGGGCGGCGGCGACCGGATCGGCGCCGGTGCCCGGGCCGACGACCGGCTCGGGCGGTCCGCAGGAGCGGCGTACGAGCAGCGTGAGGCGGGGCCCGCAGCCGGGGCAGGCGACGGGCTGGGCGTGGAAGCGCCGGTCGGTGGGGTCGGCGTACTCGCGTGCGCAGTCCGGGCACATCGGGAAGCGGGCCATGGTGGTCCGGGCGCGGTCGTAGGGCAGGCCGGTGACGATGGTGAACCGGGGCCCGCAGTGGGTGCAGTTGACGAAGGGGTGGCGGTACCGCCGGTCGGCCGGGTCGGCGAGTTCGCGCAGGCAGGCGGCGCAGGTCGCGGCGTCGGGCGGGACCAGGGTGCGGGCGGGTCCGGTGCCGTGGGAGGCGAGGATGGTGAACGCGGTGTCGCCGGTGACGGGCACCTCGTGGTGGTCGACGGTGTCGACGCGGGCCAGGGGCGGCGCGTCCGGCGCGATCCGGGCGCAGAACCGTTCGAGGTCGCCGGCCTCGCCCTCGACCTCGGCCACGACGCCGTCCGGGGTGTTGGTGACGTGTCCGGTCAGCCGGAGGGCGGTCGCCAGGGCGTGGACGTAGGGCCGGAAACCGACGCCCTGCACCACGCCCCGTACGACGACCCGGCGCCGCAGGGCCGCCGGGTGCGCGGCGGAGGCCGGCGGGGCGCTCACCGCTGGGCGGACGTCAGCCGGACCGCGGGACCGGGGTGTTCGTGCTCACGCGGGTCCTCGCGCGGATGTCCGTGGGTGTGCGGGGGCGGCGGGGCCATGACCGGGCGGTGCACGGGGCCGCCGCCGGCCGCGGCCTCGGCCCGCTCCAGGAGGGCGCCCAGGCCGGTGCCCGAGCGGACCGAGGTGAGCAGCACCTCGACACCGGGGTTGACCTGGTCGACGTGGGCGCGGAACGCGGCCTCGTCGAAGCCGGCGGCACGGGCGAGGTCGGTCTTGGTGACCACCACGAGGTGGGCGAGGCCGAACGCGGTCGGGTACTTCAGCGGTTTGTCCTCGCCCTCGGTGACGGACGCCAGGACGACGCGCAGGGTCTCCCCGAGGTCGTAGGAGGCGGGGCAGACGAGATTGCCGACGTTCTCCACGAACAGCAACCGGGTCGGCTCGGGCAGCCAGCCCTCCAGATGGCGGGCGAGCATCCCGGCCTCCAGGTGGCAGAGTCCGTCGGTGAGGATCTGTTTGACCGGGGCGCCGGAACGGGCCAGCCGGACGGCGTCGTTCTCGGTGGCGAGGTCGGCGGTGAGGGCGGCGACCGGCAGGGACCGTTCGCGGGCCAGGGCCAGCTCGTGCTCCAGCAGGGCGGTCTTGCCGCTGCCGGGGCTGGAGAGCAGGTTGACGACCGTGGTGCCCCGGCCGGCGAGGCGGACGCGCAGGGTGTGCGCGGTCTCGTCGTTGCGGGCGAGGACGGCCTGTCGCAGTTCGACTGCACGGCACATGGTTCAGCGCTCCTCGGCGATCGGTTCGCGGACGGCCGCGAGCGGCCCGCCGTCCGCACAGGGCACTTCGCGCGCCTCGCGGTCCGCGCGGGGCGCGCCGCCGTCCTCGCGGCACACCCCGCCGTCCTCGCAGGGCACCCCGCCCTGCTCCCAGCACACGCCGGTGACGCGCAGTTCGCGGCCGGACAGCAGTTCGCCGGCCGCGCCGCCGCAGCGGGGGCAGAGCAGGGCGGGTGGCATGCCGACGTCCCAGTCGTGGCCGCACGGGGCGCAGCGGGCCCGTCCCGGGACCGGCTCGGCGAGCAGTTCCGCGCCCTCCAGCAGGGTTCCGGCGCAGGCCAGTCCGAAGCAGAAGGACAGCGCGTCGGGTACCACCCCGGCGAGCCGGCCGACCTCGAGCCGGACGGTGCGTACGGCGGTGACGTCTCCGGCGCGGCGGGCCGCGTCCCGCACCTGCTCGACGACCTCCAGCGCGATGGACATCTCGTGCATCGGTGGTCTCCGTCCTGGCGGGAAGGCCGCGGTCGGGAAGCGGGGGCGGGGCGTTCGGGCGGGGCGTTCGGAGGTCCCCATTAGAGGCGCGGGGGCGGCGCCCGGCCGACCGGCGCGCCGTCCCGGGGCGCCCGCGTCCGCCGTTCGCCGCAACGCCGCAACGCCGCGACGATGCGGCGGACCGGCAGCCCGGCTGCGTACGGACGCACCGGTGCACGGCGGCGGGCGGCGGCGGGCAGGGGCGCGGCGGCCGGCCGGGGACGCGGGACGCTTCACATGCAGCGCATGCGCAGATAGCGCCGGATGTCCGGCAGGGACTGCAGGACCACGGCGGCCACCACGGCGGCCGCGAGGGCGGCGGCGATCTTCTTCATGCTGTTTCTCCTCGGCTCACGGCTCGACCGGCCAGGGGCCGGGGTGCGGGCTGCGCGGGCGGTTCCGCCAGCAGTTGCTCGATCAGCCGTACCGCGCGCGGTACGGCGTCGGACACGGGCGGGCTGAGCCCGATGCCCTCGTCGAGGACGGCCGGTTCGCAGCCGACGACCAGCGTGCGGCGCGGCGGCCGGGCCCCGGTGCTCGCGCAGAGGGTGCCGAGCAGGGCGAGCACCGCGTCGGGGGTCATCCGGTGACCGTCCGGCGGGGCCGGGGCGGCGGTGTCCTCGGGCTCGATGACGTGCAGGGTGCCGGGTGCCGACCCGCGCCCGACGGCGTCGACGAGGATCACGGTGTCGTAGCCGTCGAGCAGTCGGTAGGCGAGGTGGACCCCGCGGACGCCGGTGTCGGCGGTCTCGGTGCGGGCGGGCAGCGGGCGGGCGGCCAGCGCGCGCACGGTCTCGACGCCGAAGCCGTCGTCGCCGAGGAAGATGTTGCCGATGCCCGCGACGAGGACCCGGCCGGGCGGCGGAGGGGACGGTGTCGGGGAAGTCATCCGGGTACCTCCGCGGGCGCGATCTCGTCGGTCCTGAAGTACAGGTAGCGGCCTTGTTCGCGGCGCAGGTCGGCGCCCGGGTCGCCGTCCACGACGACCGCGAGGTGCACGGCGCCGTCGACGTCGTGCAGGACGGCCTCGACGGTGGCGGTGCGTCCGTGCAGGAACAGGTCCTGGGCGTCGGTGCGGCGACGGCCCGGGCGCAGCACGACGCGGCTGCCCGCGCCGACGCGCCGGCCGTCGACGACCGTGTGGTCGCGGGCCGGGTCGAACCCGGCGTCGGCCGCCGGGTCCCACCAGGGGGTGTCGGGCCGTACGACGCCGTGCTCGTCGGGAAAGGCGTCCGCGGCGTCCGCCCCGGCCGCCTCACGCGTCCGGCCGTCCGTGGCCCCGTGGGTCGGCTCGCGCAGGCCGCGCACCGCGCCGTGCAGGCGTTCCAGCACTTCGGCGGGCATCGAGTCGGCGAGGTCGATGACGGCGGCGGCCCGTGCGTCGGTGCCGCGTGCCTCACGCTTCTCCTCGTCGGTGAGGGCCGCGGTGCGGAGGGCGAGGATCTCGTCGATCTCGGTGGCGTCGTAGAGGACGCCGGGGCTCTCGGGGGCGATGGCCGGGTGGTCCTCCAGGATGATCGGCGAGGACAGCACGACGTCCGCGCGGCCGGGTTCCGCGGCGAGGACCGGCCAGGTGTGCAGGTTGCGGCACCCGGAGACGGCGCCCCTGGCCCATTCGGGAGGATCGGTCATCGACAGGAACGATCCGCCGCTCAGCGCGAGCAGCAGGTGGGCGCCCGCGAGGGAGCGGGTGAGGGCGGTGTCCCGGTGGGCGGGGTCCGGGCCGGGCGGGGTCCAGGCGCTGGTGTTCTCGGCGGTCGCGGTCAGCCGCAGCACCCGGCAGGGGCCGTCGAGTTCGCGCGCGGACAGCCGCAGCACGCCGCCGAGGTCCTCGTGGCGGCGCAGCAGACGGCCCACGACCGTTCCGGCCGCGTCACGCACGAGTTCGGTCTCCTCGCCGGCCGGCCGGCGGAAGGGGATCACGGTCTCCCGGCCGAGGAGCGCGTCCACCGGTGCGGTGGTCTCGACGCGGTCCTCCACCCCCTCGTCCCACGGCACCAGCACCCGGTCCGGCAGCCGCAGTTCGGGAACGGTCTCGAACTCACCCGTCCCGCGGACCCGTTGCACGGTGCGGCGGCGGGTGCGCAGGAAGCGCAGCTCGACGGCGAGTTCGGCGCCCGCCCCCGGTTCCAGGAGGCATTCGGTGCGCTGGAAGGTGTGTTCGGCGTGCTCGGCTCCCCAGGCGGGCGGCACGAGCACGCCGAACTGCCAGCGCAGCCGGTTCTTGGCGGCGGAGGCGCGGTAGGGGTAGAGGACGTAGCCCTCGAAGAGGACGGTGTCGGCGACCTGGCGGGCCCGGTCGAGGCGGGCCGCGACGGGCGGGGCGGGCGCGCTCACGGGGCGGTCCTTCCGGTCGCGGGGACGGCCGTGGGGACGGCTGCTTCGCCGCCGTCCGCGAGGAGCCGGGCCACGGTCGCCTCCCAGGAGGTCAGGGCGCGGCGGGAGCGGTAGGCGAGGAGGGCGTCCAGGGTGGCGCGGGGCAGCCGGAGCCAGCCGCAGCCGGGGAAGTGCTGCTCGACCATCTCCCGCCAGGTCCCGACGGGCATCCGGCAGGTCGCCTCGCGGTCCCAGGGCACGGGTTCGACCCGGTAACCGGCCGGGCCGGTGAAGGCGGTGCCGGAGAACAGCATCAGCAGGGGCACCTCGCCGCCGTCGAGGGCGTCGGCGTAGCGGGTGGCGGCGATGTCCATGTCGTAGGTGCACGGCACGACGAGGTCGGCCTCGGTCTCGCCGGTGAAGCCGGTGACCATGAGCGGGACGTCGGCGAAGCGGACCGGCTGGAGGGTGCTGCCCCACCGGGAGCGTTCGCCGAACAGGTCGGTGAGCGCGGCGGTCTCGGGGCCGTCGTAGCCGCGCCGGGCGGGCTCGATGCGCAACTGGCAGCGCAGGGCCAGGGCGTGGACGCGGACGGGCACGGGTGCGGCGTCACCGGAGTCGCCGGAGTCGCCGGTCGCGGTGATGCGCAGCCGGAAGACCAGGGTGGGTCCGGCGGCGTAGCGGTCGGCGTGCACGCCGGTGCAGGCGAAGGTGAACTCCGTCATCCGGCGGGCTCCTTGTCGTTCTCGTGCGGGCCGGGCAGCGGCCGGGCCCGTTCGGCGGCCCGGGTGAAGAAGGCGTCCAGGGCCGCGCGCGCCTCGGCTCCGCCGTCGAAGCCTCGCCACGACTGCCGCATCCGGCCGACGAGTTCGTAGCAGACGTCGATCGGGACGAGATGGCAGGTGCAGCCGTCGGGGGTGCGGCGCAGCAGCAGCGCCTCGACGTCGGGCCGGAGGAGCCCGGCGAGCCGGCTGCCGCCGAGGGCGGCGGCCCAGGTGGCGGGGTCGAGTTCGCTCTCGGTGGCCCCGGCCGGGCTGGGGTACAGGGCCACGAGGCGGTCGAGTTCGGTGTTGCGGAGGAAGAAGGCGACCCCGACGGGGATGCGCAGGGCGTCCCAGGCGCGGTCGTCGAGCCGGTGGTGCGGGTCGGTGAGCCAGCGGTCGGGTACCGCCCGGAAGCGGCCCGCGTCGGCGCCGGGCGAGGCCAGCGGCATGAAGCAGTCGGGGCAGGCGCACACCAGGGCGCGGCGCGGGGTGTCCACGAGGTGCCGGTGCCGGGCGGCGTCGACGGGCGCCGCGCACAGCCCGCACCGTTCGGGCCTCGGCGGCCGGCCGCCGAGGAAGCGGCGCAGCCCGGCCGGCGGGGCGCAGGGCGCCGTCATCCGCGGGTCCCGATCTGGAGGAGGACCGGCTCGCGCGGGTCGTCGTCCTGCCGTACCAGGACGGTGGTGACCTCGGGGGCGAAGCAGGCGAGCGCGTCCTCGGCGGCCCGGCGGGCGGCGTCGGTGCCGCCGGAGCAGCCGCAGCCGGTGCGGGGGGCGGCCCGCAGCCGCAGGGTCCCGTTCGCCTCGTCGTACCCGTCCGGGGTCAGTTCGTGGTCGCGTACGGTCGCCAGGGCGCGGGCGATGCGGGCGGTGACGTCCTCGGGGTGCAGGTCGTGCAGGACGAGGAGGCCCGCGACGAGTCCGTCGCCCAGCAGGGCGTCCGCCGGGCCGCCCGGGGGCAGCAGTTCGAGGATGCGGGCGAGTCCGGCGCCGTAGAACTCCATGAGGGAGCGCACCAGTTCCTCGGCGGCCTCGCCGGCGGCCGGGTCGGACCGCTCGGCGAGCCGGGTGAGCACCTCGTCGACACGGCGTCCGGCGGCCTCGGCGTCGTGCACGGCGGGGCCGGGCGGGGCGGCGGGGGCGGCGCGTCCGGCGGAGGCGTCGGGGACGGCCGGGGCGCTCATCCGCCCAGTCCGCTCAGGCCGGTCGGCACGTGCAGGGTCTGCACGGTCTTCCCGCCGCCGACGTACATGTGCACGCCGCAGGGCAGACAGGGGTCGAAGCTGCGCACGGCGCGCATGATGTCGATGCCCTTGAAGTTCTCCGGCGGGTTCTCCTCGAAGATGGGCGTGTTCTGCACGGCGTCCTCGTACGGGCCGGGGGTGCCGTAGGAGTCGCGGACGCTGGCGTTCCAGGGGGTGGGCGGGTAGGGGTGGTAGTTGGCGATCTTGCCGTCGCGGATGACGAGGTGGTGCGAGAGCACGCCGCGCACCGCCTCGGTGAACCCGACGCCGAGGCCCTCGTCGGGGACCTCGAACCTCTCCCAGGTCCGGGTGCGTCCGGCGCGCACCTCGGTGAGGGCCTGCTCGGCGAAGTGCAGGGCGAGGGCGGCGGTGTAGGCCTGGAAGTAGGTGCGGGCACGGTTGCGTTCGAGGGCGTTGCTCCAGCGCGGGATCTTCCACTCGTAGCTCGCCTCGGGGCGGGTCATGGTGCGCGGCAGGTTGATCTGCACGCTGTGGCCGGTGGCCTTGACGCCGCCGGTGTCGACGAGTCCGGCGAGCGCGGTGGTCCACAGCCGGGCGAGGGGGCCGCCGCCGGTGTCGAGGGCGAGGTGGTCCGTGCCGTCGAACCAGCGGGGCGACATGACCCAGCTGTACTTGTCGTCGAAGTTCCGCTTCTGCGGGGCGGGGATGGTGTGCTGGTTCCAGGGGTGGCGCGGGTCGACCGGGTTGCCGAGCGGGTCGCGGGTGACGAACTGCTCGCGGCCCTCCCAGTCGTCGTAGTAGGAGCTGCCCAGCAGGATGCGGATGCCGAGGTTGATCTCGGTGAGGTCGGTGGTGACGAGCTTGCCGTCCACGACGACACCGGGGGTGACGAACATCCTCCGTCCCCAGTCGGTCATGTTGGCGTAGGTGAAGTCGCAGTGCTCCGGGTCGTTGAGGGCGCCCCAGCAGCCGAGCAGGACACGGCGGCGGCCGACCTCCTCGTAGCCGGGCAGTGCCTCGTAGAAGAAGTCGAAGAGGTCGTCGTGGAGCGGGACGACGCGCTTCATGAACTCCACGTAGCGCATCAGGCGGCTGAGGTAGTCCGTGAACAGCTGCACGGTGGCGACGGTGCCGGTGCCGCCGGGGTAGAGCGTGGAGGGGTGCACATGGCGGCCCTCCATCAGGCAGAACATCTCCCGGGTGTAGCGGCTGACCTGGAGCGCCTCGCGGTAGAAGTCGCCTTCGAGGGGATTGAGGGAGCGCATGATGTCGGCGATGGTGCGGTAGCCGTGCTCGGCGGCGTGCGGGGCCTCGGTGCGTTCGGCGAGGGCGAGGACGCCGGGGTTGGTCTCCTTGACCATCTTCTCGCAGTAGTCGACCCCGACCAGGTTCTCCTGGAAGATGTTGTGGTCGAACATGTACTCGGCCGCCTCGCCGAGGTTGATGATCCACTCGCCGAGGTGCGGGGGCTTCACGCCGTACGCCATGTTCTGCGCGTACACCGAGCAGGTGGCGTGGTTGTCGCCGCAGATGCCGCAGATGCGGCTGGTGATGAAGTGGGCGTCGCGGGGGTCCTTGCCGCGCATGAAGACGCTGTAGCCGCGGAAGACCGACGAGGTGCTGTAGCACTCGGCGACCCGCTTCTGCTTGAAGTCGATCTTCGTGTGGATGCCCAGGCTGCCCACGATCCGGGTGATCGGGTCCCAGGACATCTCGACCAGGCCGGTGCCGTCGCCTGTCGCCTTCGTCGTCGGTGCCATCGTCTGTGTCGTGCCTTTCCTGGAACGGGATCGGTGCGGGTGCGGGTGCGGGCGGCCGCTGCGGATGCGGTCAGGCGGTGCGGGCGGTACGGGTGCTCACCACGGGGGCCGGTAGCCGGTGGTGATCTTCGTGCCGGTGTGCCGCCACTTGGGCTCCTTGTCCGCCGTCTGCAGCGTGAACTCGCGCAGCCTGCGGATCAGCGCGCCGTAGGCGCCGCTCGCCCGGCTGGAGACGGTGGCGCCGGGCGGCTTGTCCATGAACGGCATGAACTTGTCCGGGAAGCCCGGCATGGTGCAGGCGATGCAGATGCCGCCGACGTTGGGGCAGCCGCCGATGCCGTTCATCCAGCCCCGCTTGGGCACGTTGCACTTGACGACGGGGCCCCAGCAGCCGAGCTTCACCAGACAGGTCGGCGAGTCGTAGTCCTTGGCGAACTCGCCCTCCTCGTAGTAGCCGGCCCGGTCGCAGCCCTGGTGCACGGTGGCGCCGAACAGCCAGGCGGGGCGCAGCTTGTCGTCGAGGGGGATCATCGGGGCGGCGCCGGCCGCCTGGTGGAGCAGATACGTCAGGGTCTCGGCGAAGTTGTCCGGCTGGACCGGGCAGCCGGGCACGCAGACGATCGGGATGCCGGCCCTGGACCTCCAGTCCCAGCCGAGGTGGTCGGGCACGCCCATCGCCCCGGTCGGGTTGCCCGCCATGGCGTGGATCCCGCCGTACGTGGCGCAGGTGCCGATGGCGACGACGGCGAGGGCCTTGGGCGCGAGGCGGTCGATCCACTCGCTGGTGGTGATCGGCTGGCCGGTGACCGGGTCGTCGCCGAAGCCGGACCAGTAGCCCTCGGGCTTGATGGCCTCGTTGGGGACGGAGCCCTCCACGACCAGCACGAAGGGGTCGATCTCGCCGCGTTCGCCTTTGAAGAACCACTCGATGAACGTGTCCGCGCCGCCGACCGGACCGCACTCGAAGTCGATGAGCGGCCAGTGCACGGCGATCTTCGGCAGTCCCGGGATCTCGCCGAGGGCGATCTGCTCGATGCTCGGCTGGGAGGCGGCGGTCAGCGCGACCGAGTCGCCGTCGCAGCTCAGCCCGGCGTTGATCCAGAGGATGTGGACCGTGGGCGCCTCGTCCGCGCCGGGGCCGCCGGTGCCGGTCGTGCCGGCCGTGCTCGGGTTCGCCGCTGTCATGGGACCGCCTCCTCGGGAGGTCAGGGATGAAGGCGTGGGTCTGCGCGCGTCACGCCCGTCGCGGGCATCAGGTCCTTCTCGCGCTTCAGGGGCATTTCGGGTGCCGTTGTTCTTGGTACCAGCGGTCCGGCTCCGGTGGGATGCCGGAGGGGTCCATTGCGGTGACGCGGTGCGGGGAACGGTCCGGACGGCCTCTGCCGACGGGCGCGGCCAGGTGCGGCGGGGTGCGCTCCGGGCTCTCCTTGCGGACGAAGGCCCGGCGCAGGGCGTGGTAGGGGGCCGTGGGGTCGTCGAAGGTGCGGCGCATCAGGTCCAGCTCCCGCGCCCGGAACGCGGCGAGCGGCTCGGTGCGCTCCTGGTGGTCGAGGGCGGCCTTCTTCGCCGCGATCCGGGCCCCGGTGCCCGGCAGCACGGCGAGCCGGGCGGCCAGTCGGGCGGCCTCGGCGGCGAACGCGCCGGGCGCGGCGGCGACCACCCGGTCGGCCAGGCCCAGCCGCAGGGCGCCGGCCGCGCTCACCGGCAGGGCGTCGCCGGTCAGCCGTGCGGCCGCGGCCGCGCCGACGCGGCGGGGCAGGGTGTACGTCCAGTACTCGGAGCCGTGCAGGCCCATGAGCCGGTAGTGCGGGTTGAGCACGGCGCCGGAGCGCAGCCACACCTCGTCGGCGGCCAGCGCGAGCATCACACCGCCCGCCGCCGCGTTGCCCGCGACGGCCGCCACGGTCAGCCGGTCCGTGGTGGTGAGGACCGCCTCGACCAGGTCGTCGAGGGCGTTGATGTTCGCCCAGGACTCGGCGGCGGGGTCGTCGGCGGCCTCGATGACGCCGAGGTGGATGCCGTTGGAGAAGAAGTCCCGCCGGCCGCCGAGGACGAGGACGGTGGTGGGGCGGGCGCACGCGGCGCGGTAGGCGTCGAGCAGGCGGCGGCACTGTGCGGTGCTCATGGCGCCGCCGGGGAACGAGAAGCCGAGGAAGCCGACGGTGCCCACCTCGCGGTAGCGGATGTCCGTCCAGGTGCGGGGGTCGGCGTCCGGGCCGGCGGGAAGGTCGGGCAGCGGCGGCAGCCGGTCACCGAGGGCGGTGACGGCGGGCAGCCGGAAGGCGGCCGGTTCGCCCGCCGGACGGCGGGGGCGCAGCTCCGGGAGCCATACGGCGCCGTCCCGGGTGGCCCGGCACACCGCGCCCGCCCGGGTGGCCAGCAACTCCCCTGGTTCGCCGCGGAGTTCGTACTCGGGGTGGCCGCCGTGCACATACCACCGCGCACCGAGCAGTTCGTCCAGCACACCGGGCTGCGAGTCCGCGGCCCGCAGCCGCCGCAGGATGTCCGCGGTGGTGTCCGTGTGCCAGTCGACACGGCGCGTGCTCTGGTCCAGGTACGGGCGGGCGGGGACTTCGGGCTGGGGACGCGGGACGTACGTCCCCGACGAGAAGCGGTGCACGGCGAGCAGGACGGCCGACAGCGCGGCGTCGGCGATCTCCCCCCGGTACAGGTCGCTCTTGCCGGCCTGCGGGAGCGCGCAGGGCACGGTCGCCCACACATCACCGGCGTCCATCTCCTCCGTCGCCTGAAGGACCGTCACCCCCCAGCGCTCGGCGCCCTCCTGGACCGCCCAGTCCAGCGAGGAGGGTCCGCGGTCGCCGACCGGGCCGGGGTGCACCACGAAGCAGGGCAGGTCGGCCCACACCTCGCGGGGGATCGCGGTCCGCAGCATCGGGGCGATCACCAGGCGCGGCGCGTGGCGCCGTACGGCCCCGGCCAGGTCGTGGCCCCGCAGGGCGAGTTCCACCGCCACGGTGTGGCCGCGGTCGCGGAGTTCGGCGTGGACGCGCTGGGTGAGGCTGTTGAAGGCACTGGCCACGAGCAGGATGTGCACGGTGTGCTCCCGTCGGACGAGGGGCGGACGAGGAGTTCGGGCGGGGGCGGGCGGAGAAGCGGGGAATCGGGGGAGGCGGGAGGGCGCGGGGCGAGGGCGGCCGGTGTGCGGGGCCGCCCGGCCGTCAGCGATCGTGGGGCACCCGGCCCGCCGTGTCCCGGGTGACAGTCCGGCGGGTCACCCGAAAGCGGGGAGCGGGGCCGCCACCCGGCGGTGCGGACCGCCCGGCCGGCCCACCACACGGCGTGCGCGCGTTTCCGTATTGATCAACTCGCTTACAGGGTGCGGCATTTCGGGCAGTCGACGCAGAAGGAACCGGCGTCGCCCGGTTTCACGGTGAAGTCTCGGCCAACCGAGTGAGATCGGCCGATGACCGTGTGTACTGTGCTGCGCAGTGCCGTGCGCGAGGGCCTCGTACCACCGTCCGAGTCCGAGTTCCGTCCGACCCCTGGGAATCGATTCGATGATCGAATTACCGGACCTGGTGACCGGCGGTCTCGCCGTCGGCGCGCTCTCCGCGCTCGTCCTCGGGGGCAGTGTGCTGCGGTCCCGGCGCCGGTACACCGCCCTGCGTGCGGAGGCGGACCGGCTGCACGCCCGGCTCGACGCCTTCCAGCAGGTGCTCACCGCCGAGGTCGAGCATCTCGCCGCGCAGCGCGTCCCCGCCACGGCCCGGCAGCTGGCCCATCCGCATGTCGCGGTGCCGGGCCCCGTGCAGCCGCACATCGCCGGGACGCCCCTCGGTATCGCCCTGGAGGCCGTACTGACCGGTGTGCGGGCCGAGCTGGCCGCCCAGCGCACCCGGGTCGACGCCGCGGCCCAGGCCGGGATGCGGGGTGCGGTCCGGGAGATCCAGGCCGCTCTCTACCGGCTCCAGGACGCCCTGCGCACCCTGCAGCAGCGCTACGACGAGCCGGAGCTGGCACAGACCCTGTTCGAACTGGACCACGAGAACGAGCAGTCCCTGCGCCGTGCCCAGGTGGCCGCGGTGGTGTGCGGGGCCTGGGTGGGCCTGGCGCGCGAGGAGTCGCATCTGGTGGACGCCGTCACCGGCGGGCAGGCCCGGCTGGCCGACTACCGGCGGGTCAAGGTCCACAACCACCTCGAGCCCGGTACCGCCCTGGTGCCGCACGCCGTGGAACCGGTGGCGGTCATCGCCGCCGAGCTCCTCGACAACGCGCTGCGGCACTCCTCCCCCGACACCGACGTCGTGGTCAATCTGGAGCACGTCCACCACGGCGTGTGCGTCACCGTGGACGACGCCGGGCTCGGCATGACGCAGGACGAACGGGTCCGCGCCCGGCGTCTGGTGGCCGGCCGCGAGCCGATCCTGCTCACCGACCTCGGCGACCCGCCCCGGATGGGCCTGGCCGCCGTCGGGCGGCTCACCCGGCAGTTCGATCTCAGCGTCGACCTGTCGTCGCCCTCCCCCTACGGCGGGGTCCGCGCGGTGCTGCGCGTCGACAGTCATCTGCTCAGCCGTCTCGACCCCGCCGAGCTGCCGCCCGCCGCCAGCGCGCCCCGCTCCACCCGCACCCACCGCCCGGCGCAGCCGCCCGCCGCGGCCGCTCCCGAGCCGGAGCCGCCGCAGCCCGCCGCGCACGGCCACGGCCACGGCCACGGCCACGGCCACGCCTACGGCTCGGAGCCCGACGGGACGGCCGGTGCCGCCGCCTCCGGACACCACGGGCCACGGGGCACGGAGGACACGCGGGACGTCGCGGGCGCCCGGGACACCGGGGACGCCCGGGGCACTCGGGACGCCGCGGGCGCCCGGGGCACACGGGACCTGCGGGACACCGGCGGGCTCCCGCGCCGCAGGCGCCGCAGCGCCCGCCCGGCCGCCGGACCGCAGGACGCGCCGTACCCGGAGCACCGGCCGCAGCCGGCCGTTTCGCGGCAGTCCGGCCCGGAACCGTCCGCGCGCCGCCCGGAGGAGGCCGCCGCCGCGCTCGGCGCCCTCCAGGCCGGCACCGCCGCCGCGCGCACCGCGCCGCTGTCCGACCTCGACGACACCGTGCCCGGGGCGGCCCGCCCGCGACCGGCCGGAGCAGCAGACGCCACCGACCACGAAGGGGGAGCGGTTCGATGACCAGTCGCGAGGCGACCGACACGGCATGGGTGCTCGATCCGATCCTGCAGGTGCCGCATGTCGTGGCCGCCGTCCTGCTCACCCGGGACGGACTCGTCACCGGCTGGACCGACGCGCTGTCGCAGGCGTCGGCGGAGCGGGTGGCCGCCATCACCGGCACCGTGCAGGGGGCGTGCCGTACGGCGGCGGCCGCGTTCGCCGACCGGGACGGCGCCGAGGTGCGGCAGGTCGTGATCGAGTCCGACCACGGCTATGTGCTGGTCGTGCCCACCGACCACGGCACCTGTGTGGCCGCGTACGGAGATCCGGAGGTGCGGCTCGACCTGCTCGCGCACCGGGTCCACTCCCAGGTGGCGCGGCTGGGGCAGAAAGCGATGACGGCCGCGCCCAGAGGGGCCGGCGGCGGCGCGCCGGCATGACCGGCCGCGGCGGCGGCCGCCCCCTGGTCCCCGCGTACCTGTCGACCGGCGGCACGGCCCGGCCGAGCCGCCCCCATCTGGAGCGGCTCTCGGTGCTGGCCGCCGGGGGGCGCCCCGCGCCGCCGGACCTGCCCGCCGCCGAACTCGCCCTGCTGGACGTCCTGGACGGCGGCGCGCTGACCGCCGTGGAGGCCGCGGCCCTGCTGCGGCTGCCGTTCTCCGCGGTACGGGTGCTGGCCACCGGCCTCGTCGACCGGGGTCTGCTCCTGACCCGCGCGCCGATCCCGCCCGCCGAGGAATTCGACCCCGACCTGCTGAAGAGAGTCGCCGATGGCCTCCGCGCCCTCAAGAGCACCTGACCGCGGCGGCCCGGGCGGCACCCCGCCCACCGCCCGCCCCGCCCCGGAGAGCCCTGGCACCCCGGACGCCCTCCGCGCGCCCGCCGGTTCCGGTGGTTCGGGGAGTGTCCGTTCGGCCGCAGGGCTCGGGGGCGGACACGGTGTGCATCTGCCCGCCGCCGCGCGGAACCTGGTGAAGATCGTGGTCGCCGGGCCGTTCGGGGTCGGCAAGAGCACCCTGATCGGATCGGTGTCGGAGATCCGCCCGCTGCACACCGAGGAACGGCTCACCGAGGCGTCCACCCCGGTGGACGACCTCACCGGGGTGCGGGAGAAGACGACGACCACCGTCGCCGTCGACTTCGGGCGGATCAGTCTGCCGGGCGGCGTCGTGCTGTACCTGTTCGGCACGCCCGGCCAGGAACGGTTCCGGGCCCTGTGGGACGACATCGCCCACGGGGCGCTCGGCGCGCTGGTGCTGGTGGACACCCGCCGCGTCGACGCCTCGTTCGACGCCCTCGGCCTGGTCGAGGAGAGCGGACTGCCGTACGCCGTCGCCCTCAACACGTTCCCCGACGCACCCCGCCACCACTCCTCCGAGCAGTTGCGCGCCGCCCTGGACCTGGCACCGGAGACCCCGATGGTGACCTGCGACGCGCGGGACCCGGAATCCTGTGTGGACGCCCTGCTGGCCCTGTTCCACCATCTCCTCGGCCACGACTCCACGGAGCACCCTTGAGCCCCGTCCCGCCCGCCGTGCGGCTGTGGGAGGACGGCTTCGCCCGCGACCCGTACCGCTATTACGCCGCCCTGCGCGCCCAGGGCGCGGTCGGCCGGGCGGAACTCGCCCCGGGCGTCGCCGCGTACGTGGTCACCGAGCGGCGGGCCGCACTGGACGTCCTGCGCGACACGCGGACGTTCTCCCACGATCCGCGCCCCTGGGAGACCACCGTCGCGGACGGCTCGCCCGTGCTGGGCATGATGCGCTGGCGGCCGAACGCCCTGTTCGCCGACGACGCGGCGCACGTCCGCTACCGCACCACCCTCATCGACATGTTCGACCGCGTCGAACCGTACGATCTCCGGGCCCGGGTGCACCGGGCGGTCCGGGTGCTGGTGGCCCGCTTCGGGCCGCGCGGCCGGGCCGACCTGGTGGCGGAGTTCGCCCGGCCGCTGATGGCACTGGTGTTCAACAGTCTGTTCGGGCTGCCCGACAGCGAGGGCGACCGGCTCGGCCGGGCCCTGGGCAAGCTGTGGGAGGGCGGCGCCGGGGCGGCCGAGGGCGAGGCGGAGTCCGCCGCCTACGTCCGGGAGCTCGTCGCGGCCAAGGAGGAGCGGCCGGGGGACGACCTGCCGAGCTGGCTGCTCGACCACCCGGCCGGGCTGACCGTCGAGGAGGTCGTCTGGCAGGTGTTCCTCACCCTGGGCGCGGGACACGAACCGACGGCGAACCTGCTGTCCAACGCGCTGTCCAGGATCCTCGGCAACCCGGACTACCGCTCCACCCTCACCGGCGGCGCCCGGCCGGTGACGGACGCGGTGACCGAGGTGCTGCACCACGAGACCCCGCTGGCCAACTACGGCATCCACTACGCCCGTGCCCCGGTGTCGTTCCACGGCACCCGGATCCGTCCGGCCGTGCCGGTGGTGATCTCCTACGGCGCGCTGGCGCACTTCGCCGGGCAGGAACCGGCGGACGGCGCCCGGATGCCGCGTGACGCCTCGCATCTGTCCTGGTCGGCGGGCCCGCACACCTGCCCGGTCACCCGGCACACCCTGCTCATCGTCACGGAGGCCGTCGAACGGCTGATGCAGTGGCTGCCCGATCTGGAACCGGTGCTGCCGCGCGAGCGGCTGAGCTGGCGGCCCGGCCCGTTCCACCGTTCGCTCACGGCCCTGCCCGTCCGCTTCGGTCCCCGCTCCCCCGGCCGCCGGCAGCCCGGGGAGTCCGCGTGACGGGGGTCGGGCGCGGGGGTGCGACCGGTCCCCCGTGCCGGTCGCCGTCCCCCGCGGAAGGCCGAACTTACGTGGCCACGGGACCGTTGGGTACCGCGGCGATGCCCTTTGGGGACGGCCGGGGGACTCACTCGTGCACAAATGAGTCCGGTTGATCCGGATTGCCGAAGTCCGGTGCGTCCAGGTCACCGGCGGCCAGATGGGCCACGACCACCTCGTAGAGGTCGCTGCCGGAGGCGAGGAGCTGGCGTTCCAGCACGGGTTCCGCCCCCCGCACGTGCTCGCGCACGGTCTGCGGGTGGACGCCCAGGTCCTGCGCGGCCCGCTCGGCGTTGCCGTCGGCGGCGATCCAGGCCCGCAGCGTACGGCGCAGGTTCCGGCCGTCCGCCGCCAGGCTCTCCAGCAGACCGTGCGCCCAGAACCGTACGGCGGCCCCGTCCAGCAGATCGCCGAGCCGTACGGCGCCGGGGGTGCCGTACGCCGCCCGGTCGGGGCCCGCGCACGCCGCGGCGGCCTCGGTGTTCAGGGCGAGGTGGACGGCGGCGCGGACCCTGAGGTCGGAGAAGTCGGTGCGCAGCATGGTCTCGACGCGGTCCATGCGGGCCCGCACGGTGTTGCGGCTGACGCCGAGCACCTTGGCCGCGCTGACGGCGGTGAACTCCAGGCCGAGACGGGTGGTGGCGAGCAGTTCGGCCCGGGTGTGGTGGGGCAGCACGTCCAGCGGGCGCAGCAGACACGCCGCCCACGCCGCGAGGGCCGCGGGATCCATGAGCCGCTCGGGGTGGGTCCGTTCGGCGTAGACGGCGGCCTTGTCGGGGCGGACCCGGGCGACCGCGAGGGCACTGATCGCCTGACCGTACGCGGCGGCGGTACGGGCGAGGCTCTGGCGGGTGCTGCCGCCGAGGAACACGCCGGGGTGCCGGGCGACCACGGCGCGCAGACCGTCGGCGGCGGCGGTGCCGGGGGCCACGACGATCACATGGCCGTCCACCGCGGGGCAGCGCACCACCAGGGCCTGCCCCTCGGTCGCCGCGGCGGCCTGCTCGGCGAGGTGGTCGCGCAGGTCGGCGCGGCTCTCGACGACGTAGACGCAGGCCGCGTCCGTGTCGAGCAGACCGGGCCACAGGCCCGCGGCGACCCGGCGGGCCGAGACGGTGTCCTCCACCATCAGCAGTTGCAGGATCGCCAGGCGGAGGTCGGCGGCCGCTCTCTTGAGGCGGGCCGCGGCCACGGTGAGTTCGCGTTCCCGCAGGAGCAGTTCGAGTACGCCGGCGGTGTGGGTGACGATCTCCGCGGAGTGGCGGTCGAAGGGCACGGGGCGGGCCACGGCCAGGACGGCGACGGTGGTGGGAGCGGGGGTGAGGGCGGTGGGTGTGAGGGCGGTGGGGGCGGCAGCCGGTTGCGGGCGGCCCGCGACCACCAGGCGGACGTGGCGGGCGCCGTCCTGGAGCGCGGCGGAGGAGATACGGCCGGCCAGCAGATCCGCGACCAGGGTGCCGTCCAGGGGCAGGTCCTCTCCGGCGAGGGTGCGGCCGGTGCCGTCCAGGAGGGCCACCTCGCCCCGCACGGTCGTGGCCAGCCAGTCGATGACCTTGCTCAGGTCCCGGGCGGTGGGACGGAGGTGGCCGAGGAGTTCCTCGGTCCAGGGGCGGGGGCTGCCGTGCGGTCCGTGTTCTGTGCCGCCGGTCACTTCTCACCCCTTTCGCCGTGGCGGGCGTCAGGCCGTTGACCTGCGCATACGTGGGTGACGTTACCGGACTCGGGTGAACCGGCCCAGTGGAGCGGGCCCGGGGCCCGGGGGCGGGGTCTTGGGTCAGGGTCGTGGTGTCCGGGAGGGGGACGGCCCCGCGGGCGCGCCGGGGGCGGGTGCGCCTGCGGAGCCGTGTCGGCGGCCCGGGGCGGGGGGAGGGCCCCGGGCGGCTACGGGGTCCGGGTTCCCCGGGATGCGGGGGGTATGCCGGGGTGGCGGGGGTGTGGGTCGCCCCCGCCACCCTTTCCCGTTCCCGTCCCCGGGGGCTGCGCCCCCGGACCCCCTGCCGGCCCTGGACGGGTCTGGTCCTCGAACGCCGGACAGGCCGGGAGTGCCGGGCAGGGTGGGGCGGGCAGGGTGGGGCGGGCAGGGGGCGGGGCGGGCAGGCCGGGGCCGCCGGTTTGTCTGCCGGGGGGCCCGGCGGCATAAGCTCGGGGGATGGCCAGGTACTTCGATGTGCATCCTGAGAATCCTCAGGCCCGGATCGTCTCCCAGATCGCCGACAGCATCCGGGCGGGAGCGCTGATCGCCTATCCGACGGACTCCTGCTACGCCCTCGGGTGCCAGCTGGGCAGCCGGGACGGGATCGACCGGATCCGGAGCATCCGGCATCTCGACGACCGGCATCACTTCACGCTGGTGTGCCGTGACTTCGCGCAGCTGGGCCAGTTCGTGCGGGTCGACAACGACGTGTTCCGCGCGGTCAAGGCGTCGACGCCGGGCAGCTACACGTTCATCCTCCCGGCGACCCGGGAGGTGCCCCGCAAGCTGCTGCACCCGAAGAAGAAGACCGTCGGCGTCCGTATCCCCGAGCACGTGGTCACCCAGGCGCTGCTCGCGGAGCTCGGCGAGCCGCTGCTGTCCAGCACGCTGCTGCTGCCCGACGAGAAGGAGCCGATGACCCAGGGCTGGGAGATCAAGGACCGGCTCGACCATGTGCTGGACGCCGTGGTGGACTCCGGGGAGTGCGGTACCGAGCCGACCACCGTCATCGACTTCTCCAGTGGTGAGGCCGAGATCGTACGGCGGGGCGCGGGGGACGTCAGCCGCTTCGAGTGAACGCCGGTCCCGGCCGCGGCCGCGCCGGTCCCGCGTGCCAGGATGGGCCGGACCGGCGGACCGGCTCCGCTTCCGGGCCGCGACGACGACCGTGCGGGAGGACTCTCCGCCATGACGACCGACGTAGCAGGAACCGGCGTCGACATCACGACCGCCGACGGCACCGCCGACGCCTACCTCACCCGTCCCGCGGACGGCCGTCCGCGGCCCGGTGTGCTGATGTTCCAGGACGCCTTCGGGCTCCGGCCCCACCTGCGGGGCATGGCGGACCGCGTCGCCGCCGCCGGCTACACCGTGCTCGTGCCCAATGTGTTCTACCGGCACGGCCGCAGCCCGGTCGTCGACCTCCCCGAGTTCATCGACCCCGCCGCGCGTCCGGAGATCTGGAAGAAGGTCGGGCCGCTCATCCGGTCCCTGGCCCCCGGTCCCGCCATGCGGGACGCCGATGCGTATCTGCGCCTGCTGGAGGAGTCGCCGCTGGTCACGGACGGGCCGGTCGCGGTGACCGGGTACTGCATGGGCGCCCGGCTGGCGCTGCTCACGGCCGGCACCCACCCGGACCGGGTCGCGGCCGCCGCCGGCTTCCACGGCGCGCAGCTGGCGACCGACACGCCCGACAGCCCGCATCTGGTGGCCGGGAACATCACCGCCGAGGTGTACTTCGGGCACGCCGACCAGGACGCGTCGCTGCCGCCGGAGCAGATCGAGCGGCTGGAGAACACCCTGACCGGGGCGGGGGTGCGGCACCGGTGCGAGGTGTACCCCGGGGCCCCGCACGGGTTCACCCAGGCCGACACCGCGGCGTACCGGAAGGAGAGCGACGAACGCCACTGGGAGGCTCTGCTCGGGCTCCTGGAGCGTACGTTCCGCACCCGGTCGTGACGGTGCCCCGCACGCGGTACGTACCGCGTGCGGGGCACCGTCACCTGTGCCTGCCGTCCGGGGTCAGCCGGTCGTCAGCGCCGTGTCGTCGATGACGAAGCTGGTCTGGAGCGAGGAGTCCTCGACGCCGCTGAACTTCAGCGTGGCGGTCGAACCGGCCAGCGAGGACAGGTCGAAGGACTTCTGGGCGTAGCCGGAGGCGGCGTTGAGGTTGGAGTACGTCGCCAGGGTCGTCGAACCGGCGGTCACCGTCAGCTTGTCGTACGCCGTGCTGGTGGTGGTCTCCGAGGTGTCGACGTGCAGGTAGAAGGTCAGCGTGGCCTTGCAGCCGGACGGGACGGTCACCGACTGGGAGAGCGTGTCGGTGTGGGTGGAGCCGTAGCCGTCGAGCCAGGCGTAGTAGGAACCGCCGTGCGCCGCCTCGCTGCTGGAGTTGGTGATGACACCGCTGGACGCCGTCCAGGTGGTGCTGCCCGACTCGAAGCCCGCGTTGCCCAGCAGCTGCGTGGAGGTGCAGGTGCCGCCGCCACCGCTGGTGCTGACGGTCCAGGTGAAGGACGCCGTGCCGGTCGCGCCGGTGGAGTCGGTCACCGTGACGGTGGTGCTGTACGTGCCGGCGGTCGTCGGGGTGCCGGTGATCGCACCGGTCGAGCTGCTGATCGACAGGCCGGTGGGAAGGCCGGAGGCGCTGTAGGTCAGGGAGCCGGAGTTGGTGCTGCTCGCCGAGATCTGCAGGCTCACCGCGGTGCCGACGGTGGAGGACTGGCTGCCCGGGTTGGTCACCGTGACGCCGCTGCTCGGCGGGGTGATGTGGCTGCCGACGTTGATGCCGGCGAACGCGTTGCCCACCCCGGCGTACTGGGCCGAGCTCGTGCCGTAGAGCGCCGCGGCCGCGCTGAGGGCGGCGGTGCGAGCACCGGCGTAGTTGGTGCTGGACGTCATGTACGACGTCAGCGCCTTGTACCAGATCTGGAGGGCGGCGGCCCGGCCGATGCCGGCGACGGCGACCCCGTCGGAGGTGGTGCTGGTGTAGGTGACGCCGTTGATGGTCTTGGTGCCGCTGCCCTCGGAGAGCAGGTAGAACATGTGGTTCGCCGGGCCCGAGGAGTAGTGCACGTCCAGGTTGCCGACGCCGGAGTACCAGCTGTCCGCGGACGAGCCGTCCTTGCTGGGCTTGTCCATGTACCGCAGCGGTGAGCCGTCGCCGTTGATGTCGATCTTCTCGCCGATGAGGTAGTCACCGACGTCGGAGGAGTTGTTGGCGTAGAACTCGACGCCCGTGCCGAAGATGTCGGAGGTCGCCTCGTTCAGTCCGCCGGACTCGCCCGTGTAGTTGAGGCCCGCGGTGTTGGAGGTGACGCCGTGGCTCATCTCGTGCCCGGCCACGTCGAGCGAGGTCAGCGCGTGGGTGCCGCCGGAGCCGTCGCCGTAGGTCATGCAGAAGCAGCTGTCGTCCCAGAACGCGTTGACGTAGCTGCTGCTGTAGTGGACCCGGGAGTAGGCGGCGGTGCCGTCGTTCTTGATGCCGTTGCGGCCGAAGGTGTTCTTGTAGAAGTCCCAGGTCTCCTGGGCGCCGAAGGCCGCGTCCGCGCCGGCGGTCTGGGTGTTGGACCCGGCACCGGTGCCCCAGACGTCGTCGGAGTCGGTCATCAGGGTGCCGGTGCCCGACGTGCCGTTGTTGAGGCTGTACGTCTTGTGGCCGCCGCGCGTGGTGTCGTACAGCTGGTACGTCGACCCGGACAGCGTGGTGTTCAGGGTGACGGTGCCGCTGTACTGGGTGTTGCCCGTACCGGTCTCGATCCCCTGGTACCGGGACAGCTCCTTGCCGGTGGTGGCGTCGGTGATGACGTGCAGCCTGCTGGGCGTGCCGTCGTCCTGGAAGCCGCCGATCACCGTCTCCCAGGCGAGCTTCGGGGTGCCGGAGCCAGCCCAGATCACCTTGCGCGCGCTGTCCGCGCTCGGCGCCTTGGCGTCGAGGGTCCTCGCCGTCGTGAGCGCCTTGGTCTCCGCGGCGGACTTCGCGACCGCGGCCGTGGTGCTCGCCACCTTGACGGCGCGCTTGTTGTTGAAGGTGGTGCTCACCGTGCCCGCGGCCACCGAGGCGGGCGGGGTGTGCACGACGAGGTCGCCGCCGAGGACGGGCAGGCCCGCGTAGGTGCGCTCGTAACGGGTGTGCAGCGTGCCGTCGTTGTCCTTGACGACGTCCTTGACGATCAGCTTCTCCTTCGACCCGAGCCCGAGGGTGCGGGCGGTCGCGGAGGTCTGCCCGGCGGCGCTCTTGATCAGCGCGGTGTGCTGGGCCGGGGACAGCTTCGCCTCCAGGGCGCCGGTGCGCACGGGGGCGGGGTGGGGGGAGGCCGGCGTGGCGGTCGCGGGGACCGCCTGGATGCCGAGGGCGAGGAAGGCAGTGGTGGAGACCAGGGCGGCCGCTGCCGCGGTCCGCTTGCGGGGGATGCGTCTCACTCGTACTCCTACTGCGGCGGCCGCCGGGTCGCGGCCGGAGACAGACCGGGCAGACGGGTGTGCTGCCCGGGACGAGCTCAGCTGTGCGGGGGGCCTTCTGCGGTGGCCGGACCGGGGAGATTTCCGTGTCACGGATGTGGGGGAGAATGACAGAGTTGTTCCGGGCATGTCATCCAGGCCCGGCGCATTCAAGGGTTAACCCTCTATGGCGGAGCGGCGGCGGGCCGGAGCGCCCCGCACGGTCCGCCCTGTGCGCCGTCCCGGCCGCGGCCGCCCGCTCAGCCGCCCGCCCGGCCGCCCGCCCGCTCGTTCCCGGAAGATCGTGACAGGCTGGGCGGAGGCGTCGACGGTGCCTCACGGCCCCCGTACCGGGTACCCGGCGGCGGACGGCGCCACAGAACCGCACAGCAAGGGAAGGTCCCCCCGTGATCAGCATCCCGGCACACACCCTCAACGACGGCACAGCACTGCCCGCCCTCGGCCTCGGCACCTGGCCGATGGACGACGCCGAGGCCGAGCAGGCGGTGCGCGGAGCCCTGGAGACCGGCTACCGGCTGGTCGACAGCGCGGTGAACTACCGCAACGAGACCGGCGTCGGCCTCGGGATCACCCGCAGCGGGGTGCCCCGCGAGGAGATCGTCGTGACCACGAAGCTTCCCGGGCGGCACCACGGCTACGAGGAGACCCTCGCCTCCTTCGAGGAGTCCCGGCGGCGCCTCGGGCTGGACTACGTCGACCTGTATCTCATCCACTGGCCGCTGCCCCGCGTCGACCGGTACGCCGACTCCTGGCGGGCGATGATCAAACTGCGCGAGGACGGTCTGGTGCGCTCGATCGGCGTCTCCAACTTCACCGCCGGGCACATCGAGCGGCTGGAGAAGGAGACCGGCGTGCTGCCGTCGGTGAACCAGATCGAGCTGCACCCGCTGTTCCCGCAGGAGGAGCTGCGCCGTTTCCACGCCGCGAAGGGCATCGTCGTGGAGAGCTGGAGCCCGCTCGGCCGGGGCTCCGGACTGCTGGCCGACCCCGCCGTGACGGCGGTCGCCCGGGCGCACGGGGTGACGCCCGCGCAGGCGGTGCTGCGGTGGCACACGCAGCTGGGCGCCGTGCCCATACCCAAGTCGTCGGATCCCGAGCGGCAGCGGGCGAACCTGGACGTCTTCGGGTTCGAGCTGGACGGGGCGGAACTGGCGGCGATCGGGGGCGGGGCGCGGCGGCGGCTGGGCGGGGACCCGGAGGTCCACGAGGAGTTCTGAGCGGGGACGGGGCGGGGGCGGGAGGGTGTTCGCCCCCGCCGCCCCTTCCCGTTCCCGTCCCCGGGGGCCGCGCCCCGGACCCCGCCGGGCCCCGTGCCCCGGCTCTCAGCCGCGGTTGCGCAGGGCTTCCAGGGCGCGGTCCGCGTGGGTGTTCATACGGAGTTCGCTGCGGACCACCTCCAGGACCGTGCGGTCCTCGACGATGACGAACGTGACGCGCTTCGTGGGTGCCATGGTGAAGCCCCGCTTCACACCGAACCGTTCGCGTACGGTGCCGTCCGGGTCGGACAGCAGGGGCATGCCCAGGGTGTGCCGGCCGGCGAACTCCTGCTGGCGTTCCACGCTGTCGCCGCTGATGCCGACCGGCCGGGCGCCGGCGGCCGCGAACTCGGCGGCCAGGTCGCGGAAATGGCAGGCCTCGGCCGTGCAGCCCGAGGTGAGGGCCGCCGGGTAGAAGAACAGCACCACCGGCCCGTCGGCGAGCAGTGCGGACAGCGTGCGCACCGTTCCGGTCTCGTCGGGGAGTTCGAAGTCCTCCACCGTGTCGCCGACCTGCACTCGCTCCGCCATACGGCACCTCCGGGTCGCGCTCCCGCGGCTCCGAGCGGCCGCCCGGCGATATTACTTGACGGTAAGTGACCGTGACGGCCCGGCGTCGCGGCCCGGTCCCGGCGGGGCCGCGGCCGTCCGCGTGAACCCGTCCGGGCGGGCCCGCGGCAGTGTCCCCGGCGTCGTCGTACGCGTGATGTACGTACGGTGCACGCGCATCCGGGAAATACGTGTTTCTTTTCTTCCCATGCCGCAGGACGGGATCAAGCGGGCCTCTCGGCGCATTGTCCGCCGTGTCACGATCCGATCTGGACAACCTGGCGCCGAGGGGCCGAGTTAACACCCGTGGGGTGATCGGCCCCGTGTGTTTCGGCGATGTGAGAGGCGAGTGAATCGGAGGGAGCCGACCGGGATTCCCGGACGCGGACGCGCGTCACACACGGTCCTCCGGCGCCGCTCCTGAAGGGAATTGATCCGATTTTCGACGGCCTGGACCGCTGCCCTTGTTTGACCGGATCGGCCCCATGCCTTTGGCCGGGCCCAAGGCATCGTTGACCGGCGAGTAATCACCCCACTAGCTTTCTACAGGTTTCAAACAAGGCGTTTTCACCGTCCTTTGTCGCGTCCCACGACCCCCCACCGTGCAGTTTTACCTGTGATTCGGAGAATCATGACGTCCGCTGTACGTTCCGAGGACATGATCATTGGCGTCACGCCGTTCGGTGAACCCGATACCCGGCTCGCCGCGGCCGTGTGCCGTGCCGGTGGGCTCGGGGTGCTCGATCTGGGCGGCGGTGACCGAAGATCGCGCGAGGCGCTGGCGCGACTGCGCGCGACGGCGCCGGGAGCCTTCGGGGTGCGGGTCGGCGCGCGGTGCCGGATGACACCGGCGGACCTCGGGGAGGACGACGGGGACGGGCCGGGCACGGTGCTCCTCGGGCCCGGCGCGCCCTGGCGGCCCGGCGACGTGCCGCGCGGGCGGCGGGTACTGGTGGAGGTCACGGATCTCGGCGCGGCCCGGGAGGCGGTGGCCGCCGGGGCGCACGGGCTGATCGCCCGGGGGGCCGAGTCCGGCGGCCGGGTGGGCGAGCTGGGCACCTTCGTGCTGCTCCAGCAGCTGCTCGCGGACGGCGCGTCGGGCGTTCCGGTGTGGGCGTGCGGCGGCATCGGGCCGCGGACGGCGGCCGCGGCGGTGGCGGGCGGGGCGGCCGGGGTCGTCCTGGACGTGCAGCTGGCGCTGCTGGACGAGTCCGGGCTGCCGGAGCCGGCGGCCTCGGTGCTGCGGTCGCTGGACGGTTCGGAGACGGCCGTGGTCGCGGGTCACCGGGTGCTGTTGCGGCGCGGCCCGGACACCCCGGACGTGCCGGCGGACGATCCGGCGGCGGTGGCGGCGCTGCTCGGGGCCGGGGACCTGCGGACCCAGCTGCTGCCGGTGGGACAGGACGCCTTCCTCGCGGCGCGGTTCGCGGAGCGCTGGGGCGACGCCGGGCGGGCGGTGCGCGCCCTGGCCGCGGCGGTGCGGGAAGCGCTGCGGGACGGCACCGCCGCCGCCGCGCTGCGGGAGGGCTCCGCGATGAGCCGGGCGCTCGGCACCCGGCTGCCGGTGGCGCAGGGGCCGATGACCCGGGTGAGCGACCGTGCGGCGTTCGCGGCCGCCGTCGCCGCCGACGGCGCCCTGCCGTTCCTGGCGCTGGCCCTGGCGAGCGGGGAGCGGACCCGGGAGATGCTCACCGCGACCCGCGCCGCCGTGGGCGAGAGGCCCTGGGGCGTGGGGGTGCTCGGTTTCGCGCCGGAGGACGTCCGCGCCGCGCAGCTGGACGCCGTACGGGAGCTGCGGCCCACGCACGCGATCATCGCGGGCGGGCGGCCCGCGCAGGCCCGGGCGCTGGAGGAGGTGGGGATCAGCACCTTCCTGCACGTGCCCTCGCCCGGACTGCTGCGGCAGTTCCTGCAGGCCGGATCGCGCAGGTTCGTGTTCGAGGGCTCCGAGTGCGGCGGACATGTCGGCCCGCGCGGCAGCTTCCCGCTGTGGGAGGCCCAACTGGGCGTCCTGGAGGACTTCCTGGCCGACGCGGACGACGGGACGGCGCGCGGCGTCGAGGTGTTCTTCGCGGGCGGCGTCCACGACGAGCGGTCGGCCGCGATGACCGCCGCGCTCGCCGCGCCGCTGACCGCGCGCGGCGCGGCGGTCGGGGTGCTGATGGGTACGGCGTACCTGTTCACCGAGGAGGCCGTGGACCGGGGCGCGATCCGCCCGCTGTTCCAGCGGCGGGTGATGGCCGCCGAACGGACCACGCTGCTGGAGACCGCGCCGGGCCACGCGACCCGGTGCGTGCCGAGCCCGTTCACCGACGGCTACCGGGAGCACGAGGCGCTGCTGCGTGCCGGCGGTGTGCCCGACCGGCGGCTGTGGGAGGAGCTGGAGCAGCTCAACGTCGGGCGGCTGCGCATCGCCTCGAAGGGCGTCGACCGTTCCGCGTCGGGCGAGCTGGTGCCGGTGGACGAGCGACGGCAGCTCGCCGAGGGCATGTTCATGGCCGGTGAGGTGGCCGTGCTGCGGTCGGCGACGACGACGGTCGGCGCGCTGCACCGGTCGGTGTCCCAGGGCGCGGCGGAGTTCCTCACGGACCGGGCCGCGGCGCTCCGGGAGTCGCTGGGACCGGCGTCCGCCGCGGCCCCTGAGCCGCCCGCCCCGCTGGACGTCGCGATCGTCGGGATGGCCTGCATGTTCCCGCAGGCTCCCGACCTCGCCACCTACTGGGCGAACGTCGTCGGCGGGCGCGACGCCGTGACCGAGGTGCCGCCCGAGCGCTGGGACCCGGCCGTCCATGTGGAGGCGGGCGTGACGGCGTCGAAGTGGGGCGGGTTCCTGCCGCCGATCCCCTTCGACCCGCTGCGCTACGGCATCCCGCCCGCGTCCCTGGGCAGCGTGGAGCCCGTCCAGCTGCTGGCCCTGGAGGCGGCCCGGCGGGCCCTGGAGGACGCCGGGTACGGCGACGGGGGGCGGGAGTTCGACCGCTCGCGCACCTCGGTGGTGTTCGGCGCGGAGGCGGGCAGCGATCTGTCCAACGCGGCCACGCTGCGGGCCGTCCTCCCGTCGTACTACGGCCGGGTCCCGGAGGGTCTCGAGGAGCAGTTGCCCCGGCTCACCGAGGACTCCTTCCCCGGGATGCTCGCCAACGTCGTCTCCGGCCGGATCGCCAACCGGCTGGACCTGGGCGGCGCGAACTTCACGGTCGACGCGGCCTGCGCCTCCTCGCTCGCGGCCGTCGACGTGGCGTGCAAGGAACTCACCGGCGGCACCAGTGACGTGGTGCTGTGCGGCGGCGCGGACCTGCACAACGGCATCAACGACTACGTCCTCTTCTCCTCGGTGCACGCCCTCTCCCCCACCGGCCGCTCCCGGGCCTTCGACGGCTCCGCCGACGGGATCGCCCTGGGTGAGGGCGTCGCCTGCGTCGTCCTGAAACGGCTCGCGGACGCCGAACGCGACGGGGACCGGGTCTACGGGGTGATCAAGGGCCTCGGCAGCTCCAGCGACGGCCGCTCCCTCGGTCTGACGGCGCCCCGTCCGGAAGGGCAGCGGTCGGCCCTGGAGCGTGCCTACCGCAACGCCCGTGTGTCCCCGGCCGACGTGGGGCTCGTCGAGGCGCACGGCACCGGGACGGTGGTCGGTGACCGAACCGAACTGTCCATCCTCAGCGAGGTGTTCACGGCGGCCGGGGCGGCGCCCGGCGGCTGTGCGCTGGGGTCGGTCAAGTCGCAGATCGGACACACCAAGTGCGCGGCCGGCCTCGCCGGGCTCATCAAGACGGCGCTCGCCCTGCACACCGGTGTCAAGCCGCCCACCCTGCACATGACGGGGCCCAACCCGGCCTGGCGGGAGGAGGACAGCCCCTTCGCCTTCCACACCGAGGCGAGCCCCTGGGCCGTACCGGCCGGTGAACGGCTGGCCGGGGTGAGCGCGTTCGGGTTCGGCGGCACCAACTTCCATCTGGTGCTGGCCGCCCACGGGGGCGCCGCGCCGCGGCAGGGCCTGGCCGTGTGGCCGGCCGAGCTGTTCCTGTTCCGCGGCAGGGACGACGCGGCCGCCGCGCGGGCGGTGCGGGAGGTCCTCGACGCGGCCGGGGCGGACGGCCGTCCGTGGCGGCTGCGGGACCTGGCGCTGAGCGCCGCCCGGCGCGCCGACGCGTCCCACGACCCGGTGCGCGCCGCCGTGGTGGCGACGGATGTGGACGGACTGATCGGGCAGCTGCGGCGGGTACTGGCCGGTGAGCACGCCCCGGCCGCCGGGATCCACCTCACGGGCCGGGGGGACGACGGCGCACGGACCGACGGCGCGGGGACCGACGGCGCCGGAAGCGGTCCGGCGGACCCGGGCACCGGGCCGGGCAAGGTCGCCTTCCTCTTCCCCGGCCAGGGCAGTCAGCGGCCCGGGATGCTCGCGGACGTCTTCGTCGCCTTCCCCGAGCTCCAGCACTATCTGCGCCTCGGCCGCGCGCACGCCGCCCGGCTGTATCCGCCGGCCGCCTTCGACGACACCGCCCGTGACCGGCGCCGGTCCGCGCTCACCGACACCCGCGCCGCCCAGCCCGCCCTGGGCATCACCGGGCTCGCCGCCCACGCCCTGCTCACCGCGGCGGGCGTCCGGCCCGACATGGCGGCCGGGCACAGCTACGGCGAGCTCGTCGCCCTCTGCGCCGCGGGGGCGCTCGACCCCGGGACGCTGCTGGAGCTGAGCACCGAGCGCGCCGAGGCGATCCTCGCGGCCACCGGCGAGGACGATCCGGGCACCATGGCCGCGGTCTCGGCGGGCGCCGAGGACGTGGAGAGCGCTCTGCGGGCGGCGGACGCGCCCGCCTCGGTCGTCGTGGCGAACCGCAACTCGCCCCGGCAGACGGTGATATCGGGTCCGACGCAGGACGTCACCGAGGCCGTGCGGCTGCTGAGGGCCGCGGGCCTCGGCGCCAAGCGCCTCCCCGTGGCGTGCGCCTTCCACAGCCCACTGGTGGCCGGTGCCGGGGAACGCTTCGCACGGGCGCTGGCGCACCGGCCGGTGCGGGAGCCCGAGTTCGCGGTGTGGTCGAACCGTACGGCGGCCCCGTACGCCGCGGACGCGGACGCGGTGCGGGCCGGGCTGGCGGCCCAGATCGGCGCCCCGGTCGGCTTCACCGCGCAGATCGAGGCGATGTACGAGGCGGGGGCGCGGGTCTTCGTGGAGGCCGGGCCCGGCTCGGTGCTCACGGGTCTGGTCGGGCAGATCCTCGGCGGGCGTCCGCATCGCGCGGTGGCCTGTGAGCCGCGGGCGGACAGCGGGCTGCGGGGCTGGCTCGACGCGCTCGCGCAGCTGGCCGCCGCGGGGGTGCCGGTGCGCGCCGGATGGCTGCTGCGCGGCCGGGACGCCGTCGACGCGGTGCGCGGCCCGGTGCCGAAGCGGCCCGGCTGGACGGTGGACGGACAGCTCGTGCGCACCGCCGCCGGAGACCTCCTGCCCGGTGCGCTGGCACCGGCCCGACGAGTCGTGGAGACGACAGTGACGACGAATCCCGCGCCCGGCGTCCCCTCCGACCGGGACGCGCTGATCTCCGAGTTCCTGCGCACCAGCAGGGAGATGGTCGCCGCCCAGCGCGATGTGCTGCTCACCTACTTCGGGGCGGTGCCCGGCGAGCGGATCGCCGTACCGGCGGCGCCGGCCGTACCCGCAGCACCGCAGACCCGTGTCCCGGTGGAGCCGGCGGCCCGTGTCGCCCCGGCGCCAGGGGATGGAGGCGGGGACGGCACCGGTGCCGTGACCGGGGCCGACGTGCTGCGCACCGTGCTGGAGATCATCAGCGAACGCACCGGCTACCCCACCGACATGATCGAACCCGACCTCGACCTCGAAGCCGACCTCAGCATCGACTCCATCAAACGCGCCGAGATCGCCGGCGAACTCGCCCAACGCCTCGGCATCACCACCGACACCGACACCACCCTCGACGACACCGAACTCGAAGAACTCGCCAAAGCCCGCACCGCCGCCACCATCACCACCTGGCTCACCACCCGCCTCGCACCAGCCACCCCACCCACCGCACCGACGGCCGGCACGGTCACCGGGGCCGACGTGCTGCGCACCGTGCTCGAGATCATCAGCGAACGCACCGGCTACCCCACCGACATGATCGAACCCGACCTCGACCTCGAAGCCGACCTCAGCATCGACTCCATCAAACGCGC
>NZ_JBEYWE010000035.1:0-18013 GCF_040644295.1 Streptomyces sp. NPDC047000 | reverse complement strand
CACCGACACCACCCTCGACGACACCGAACTCGAAGAACTCGCCAAAGCCCGCACCGCCGCCACCATCACCACCTGGCTCACCACCCGCCTCGCACCGGGCGCCCCACCCACCGCACCGACGGCGGAACCCGGATCGGACACGGTCGCCGGTGAGGCCCCGAAGCGGTTCGTGCTGCGGCCCGTGCCGCTGCCCGGCACCCGGCAGGACCCGGCCTCCGTGCTCGCCGGGAAACGCTTCGTGCTGCTCGGCGGGGACGAGGACGACGGCGAAGGCGACGGTGTCGCCGCGCAATTGGCCGCGAAGCTCGCCGCTCACGGTGCCGAGACCCTCGTCGCCGCCGCGGACCACCGGCTGACCGGCGCGGACGGCACCGCCGACGGTGTGCTGTATCTCGGCGCGCTCGCCGCCGGCACCGCGGCGCCGGTGCTGCCCGACGCGTTCGGGGTGTTCCGCGCCGCCCTGGCCCGCACCCCCGGCCGGCTGCTCGCCCTGCGGCCCGCCGGAGACGTCGGGTCGGCCGGGCTGCACGGTCTGTTCCGCACCATCGCCCGGGAGTACCCGCAGACGGCGGCGAGCGTCGTCGACCTGGCGGACGGCACCGCGCCGGCCGACGCCCTGCTGGACGAGCTGCTCGCCGCCGGTACGGCGCCCGTCGTGGTGCGCGCCGCTTCCGGCCGTCACGCCCTCGAGATGACCGAGACCCCGCTGGGCACCCTCGGCAGCACCGGTGCGGGGCCGGCGGGTGACGGCGCCGCCGAGGCCGCCGCGCTGGGGCTCGACCGGGACTCCGTGGTGGTGCTGGTCGGCGGGGCCCGCGGCATCACCGCGAAGTTCGCGGCGGCGCTCGCCGCGGCCTCCCGGTGCCGTATCGAGCTGCTGGGCAGGACGCCCGCGCCCACCGGCCCCGAGAACGCGGACACGGCCGCCGCGCGCACCCCGGCCGAGCTGCGGGCGGTGCTCGCGGCCCGCTCCGGCGGCGCCCTGAAGCCCGCCGAGGTGAACCGGGCGGCCGGACTGCTGCTGGCCCAGCGGGAGATCGCCGACACCCTGGCCGAACTGACCGCGCTGGGCAGCGAGGTCCGCTACCGCTCGGTCGACTTCCGCGACCAGGACGCCGCGTTGCAGGCGGTGAAGGAGATCCACGCGGAGCACGGCCGGCTGGACGGCGTCGTGTACGCGGCCGGGGTGATCGAGGACCGGCTCATCGCCGAGAAGACCGACGAGTCCTTCCAACGGGTGTACGGCACCAAGACCGGCGGGGCCGCCACCCTGTTCGCGGCGCTCGACGAGCTGCCGGCGGGACCGTCGTTCGCCGTGCTGTTCGGCAGTGTCTCCGCCGTGCTCGGCAACCGCGGCCAGGCCGACTACGCCGCCGCCAACGACGCGCTGGAGAGCCTCGGCGCCGACTGGGCCGTCCGTACCGGGCACCGCGCGCTCACCGTGCACTGGGGTCCGTGGGCGCCGACCGGCGGGCACACCGGCATGGTGAGCCCGGAGCTGGGGCGGGAGTACGCGCGGCGCGGGATCAGGCTGATCGACCCGGAGGAGGGCACCGCGGCGCTGCTGCGTGAGCTCGCCTGGGGCGACGACTCCGTCCGCGCCGTCGTCTACACGTCCTCGGGCTGGTGACCGTGACCGGCCGAGGGACCCCCGTCGCCATCGTCGGCATGGCGGTGCTGTTCCCGGGCGCCCCGGACCTCGACGCGTACTGGCGCAACCTGCGCGACGGCGTCGACGCGATCGGCGACGTGCCGGCCGGGCGCTGGGACACGGACTACTACCGCCCCGGCACCGCCTCCGGACCCGCCGTCGCCGACCAGGTGTACTGCCGCCGGGGCGGGTTCGTGGACGAGCTGGCCGAGGTCGAGGTCACCCGGTTCGGCGTCATGCCCCGCTCGGTGTCCGGCACCGAGCCCGACCAGCTCATCGCCCTGCACGTCGCCGAGGCGGCCCTCACCGACGCGGGCGGCACAAAACGGCTGCCGGACCGGGAGCGCGTCGGCGTCGTGCTGGGCCGGGGCGGCTACCTCACCCCCGGGCTGGTGCGGCTCGACCAGCGGGTCCGTACCGCGCATCAGCTCGTGCGCACGCTGGGCGAACTGCTGCCGGATCTGACGGAGGATCAGCTCCGTGAGGTGCGGGGAGCGTTCACCGAGCGGCTGGGACCCGACAGTCCCGAGGCGGCGATCGGTCTGGTGCCCAACCTCGCCGCCTCCCGGGTCGCCAACCGGCTAGATCTGCGCGGTCCCGCCTACACCGTGGACGCGGCGTGCGCCTCGTCGCTGGTCGCCGTCGACCAGGCGGTGGGCGAACTCACCTCCGGGCGCTGCGACCTGATGCTCGCCGGAGGGGTCCACCACTGCCACGACATCACGTTGTGGAGTGTCTTCTCCCAGCTGCGCGCCCTCTCCCCCAGCCAGCGGATCCGCCCCTTCCACCGGGGTGCCGACGGTCTCCTCGTCGGGGAGGGCACCGGCGTCGTCGTCCTCAAGCGGCTGGCCGACGCCGAGCGCGACGGCGACCGGGTGTACGCGGTGATCCGGGGCACCGGCGTCGCGGGCGACGGGCGTGCGGCGAGCCTGGTCAGTCCCGATCCCGGCGGTCAGGCCAGGGCGGTGCGGATGGCGTGGGAGGCGGCCGGTCTCGACCCCGCCGAACCCGGTTCGCTCGGGCTGCTGGAGGCACACGGGACGGCGACACCGGCCGGTGACGGTGCCGAACTGGCGACGCTGGCCGAGGTGTTCGGGCCGGACCGCGGACCCCGGGCGGTGATCGGCTCGGTCAAGTCGATGATCGGTCACACCATGCCCGCCGCCGGGGTCGCCGGACTCGTCAAGGCGGCCCTCGCCGTCCACCACGGCACGCTGCTGCCGACGCTGCACTGCGACGACCCGCACCCGGCCCTGGCCGCGACCCGGTTCCGTCCGCTGGAGAAGGCGGCCGACTGGGAGACCACGGCCGCCCAGCCGGTGCGCCGGGCCGCCGTGAACGCCTTCGGGTTCGGCGGGATCAACGCGCATGTGGTGCTGGAGGAGGCGCCCGGGCGGACCCGGGCCGGTGCCGGGAGGCCGGCCGCACCGCCCGCCGCCGTGGCGGAGCCCGAGCCCGTCCTGCTGCTCGCCGCCGGCACGCCCGAGCGGCTCGCGGCGCTGCTCGACGCGGACGACGCCACCGTGCGCGCCGCCGGTCTCGACCCGTCCCGCCCGCACCCCGGCGCGGGCCCGGTACGGCTCGGCATCGTCGGGCCGACGGAAAGACGGCTCGCGCTGGCCCGGCGCGCGGTCGCCAAGGGCCGCGGCTGGCAGGGACGCAACGACCTCTGGTTCCGGCCCGGTCCGCTTCTCGGCCCCGGCGGCGGGGGCCGGCTGGCGTTCGTCTTTCCGGGCCTGGAGGGCGACTTCGCGCCACGGGTCGACGACGTCGCGGCGCACTTCGGGCTGCCGGCCCCGGCCGGAGCCGTACAGCCCGCCGTGAACGGGCCCGCCGCGCACGGACCCGCGGCGGACGGGCAGGCCGCGGACGACCGGTCCCGGGTCGCGGACGTCGGACGGCACGGCTTCGAGGTCGTCGCCGTCGGCCGGCTCCTCGACCGGGCGCTGCGCCTGACGGGTGTCGTACCGGACGCGGTCGCCGGGCACAGCGTCGGCGAGTGGACGGCGATGACGGTGGCCGGGCTGTACGCCGGGGACGAGGTCGACGCCTTCATGGCGGCGTTCGACCCGGACTCGGTGGCCGTGCCCGGCCTGGTCTTCGGCGCGGTCGGCGCCCCGGCGCAACGGGTGCTCGCCGCGCTGGACGGGGCGCAGTGGCGGGAGAGCGGCATCGTGCTCTCGCACGACAACGCGCCGGGCCAGTCGATGGTGTGCGGTCCTGAGCCGGCGGTCGAGGCGTTCGTACGGTCCTTCCGCGCACGGGGTGTGCTCAGCCAGGTGCTGCCGTTCCGCTCCGGTTTCCACACGCCGATGCTCGCGCCCTACCTGGGCCCCATCGAGGCGGCGGCGCGGCGTTTCCGGCTGCACGCGCCCACCGTGCCGGTGTGGTCGGGGACGACCGCGGCACCGTTCCCCGAGAGCGACACGGAGGTACGTGAGCTGTTCGTACGGCATCTGCTGGAGCCGGTCCGCTTCCGGCAGTTGACCGAGGCGCTGTACGCGGCGGGGCACCGCGCGTTCGTCCAGGTCGGCCCGGGGCAGCTCGGGTCCCTGATCGGGGACACCCTGGGCGAGCGCGACCATCTGGTGGTGCCCGCCAACTCCCCCCACCGCGGCGGTGTCGCCCAGCTGCGCCGGGTGGCGACCGCGCTGTGGACGGCGGGCGCGGAGGTGGCGGCGGAGCCGGTGCGCACGGCCGCCACGGTCCGTCCGGCGCCCGCCGCGCCCGCCCGGCGCGCGCCGGTGCGGCTCGATCTGGGCGGGGCGCTGGTCTCCCTGGCCCCGGAGACGCTCACCGGCCTGCGGGCCGGGCTGAACGCCCGCCCCACCGCCGTACCGGCCCGTACCGTGCCCGTCGTCGCCGGCGGTTCCCCGCTCGACGCGCTCACCGCCCGTTTCCCGGCCGCCGCCGAGCTGGACGCGCTGCTGCGCGACACGGCGGACACCGCTGCCGCACTGCTGGCGGCGGGCACCCGCGCCCCGGTCCCCCGCACCGTGCGGGCTCCGGTCCCGCCGCCGCCCCCGGCCCCCGTGCCCGGTCCGGCCGGCCCGTGGCAGAAGGTGGTGCGGGTCTCCCCCGACACCATGCCCTACCTCCTCGACCACTGCTTCTTCCCGCAGCGCCCGGGCTGGCCGGACGTCGCCGACCGGTGGCCGGTGATGCCCGCGACGACGATCGTGCACCACCTGATGGAGGCGGCCCGGGAGGCCGCGCCCGGCCGGGTGCCGGTCGCGGTGCACGGGGCGCGGTTCGAGGAATGGCTGACGGCGACGCCGGCGGTGGACGTCACGGTCACCGCCGTGCCCGCGGGCCCGGACCGGCTCGCCGTGTCCTTCGGGCCCCGGGCGCGCGGCACGGTGGAACTCGCCGCCGCGCACCCCGCCGTACGCCCCGCCCGTCGGCTGCCCGACCCGGTGTCCGAGCGGGCGCCGGAGCACCCGGCGGCCCATCTGTACGGCGAGCGCTGGATGTTCCACGGGCCGCGTTTCCAGGGGGTCACCGAGCTGACCGCGATCGGTGACCGGCATGTGCGCGGCGTCATCACGACCCCGCCCGCGCCGGGCGCGCTGCTCGACAACGTCGGCCAGCTCCTGGGCTACTGGATCATGGCGACCCGGACCGAGCGGACCGTGGTGTTCCCGGTGCAGATGCGCGAGATGCGCTTCTACGGCCCCCACCCCGCGCCCGGTACGGACGTCGAGTGCCTGGTGCGGGTCACCACGCTCACCGACGCCCTCCTGGAGGCCGACGTGCAGCTGTGCGTGGACGGTGAGGTGTGGGCGGAGCTGTCCGGCTGGCAGGACCGGCGCTTCGACAACGACCCGACCACGCGGCCCGTGGAGCGCTTCCCCGAGCGCAACACCCTGTCGGCGCTGCGTCCGGGCGGCTGGACACTGCTGCACGAGCGGTGGCCGGACCTGGCCTCCCGTGAGCTGATCATGCGCAACTCGCTGAGCGGCGCCGAGCGTTCCGAGTACGCGCGGCATCCTCCGCGCGGGCGCCGGCAGTGGCTGCTGGGCCGGATCGCGGTGAAGGACGCGGTGCGGCACCGGCTGTGGGAACACGGCGAGGGCCCGGTGTTCCCGGCGGAGATCCGGGTGCGCAACGACGAGGAGGGCCGCCCGTACGTCACCGGGCTGCACGGACGGACCCTGCCTCCGCTGTCGGTGTCCCTGGCCCACCGTGCCGAGGCGGGCGTGGCGATCGTACGGCCCGCGGGTGCCGCCTCCCGCCCGGGGATCGACATCGAGGAGGTCACCGGGCGCACCCCCGCGGCCCGGGCCGCGGCCCTCGGCACGGACGAACTGCGGCTGCTGGACACCCTGTCCGCCGCCGGTGCCGGTACCGGCGGCGGTGACACGGATCTGTGGTTCACCCGCTTCTGGGCCGCCAAGGAGGCCGTCGCCAAGGCGGAGGGCACCGGATTCGGCGGCAGGCCGAGGGACTTCACCGTCACCGGGGCTGCCGGGGACGGCGCACGGCTCACGGTGTCGGGGCGCCGGGCCGCCGCGTACACCGTGCACTGCGAACCGACCTGCAACCCGCCCGCGCTGCCGCCCCGGCAGTACGTCGTGGCCTGGACGACGGGCCCCCAGCACGAGGAGGACACCCCCCGATGAACCCGACCCCCCGGCCGCCCGCCGACGAGGAGTCCGTGCTCGCGGACCTCACGGGCATGCTGCTGACGATCCTCGACGAGTACGGCACCGACGACGTCGAGATCGGCATGGAGACCTCCTTCAACCGGGACCTGGAGCTGGAGAGCATCGACCTGGTCACCCTGTCCGGGCTGCTGGAGGAGCGCTACGGCGGTCAGGTCAACTTCGCCGAGTTCCTGGCCGGGATGGAGTTCGACGAGATCATCGAGCTGACCGTCGGACGGCTCGTCGAGTACGTCGTGGTCAGTCTGAAGGCGGCGGGGGCGAACTGACCCATGGCGACCGTCCACACCGGTGAACTCCGGCTGCACGTCCAGAGAATGGGGCCGCGTGACGGCCGTACCCCCGTCGCCACGGTGGTCCTGGTGCACGGGCTGCTCACCGACAGCCTGGCCAGCTACTACTTCACCGTGGCACCGGCGTTCGCGGCCACCGGCCTGGACGTCGTCATGTACGACCTGCGCGGGCACGGCCGCAGCGAGCGCCCGCCGAGCGGCTACACCCTCGACCACAACATCGACGACCTGGAGGCGATGCTCGAACGGCTCGGCGTCCACGGCCCGGTGCATCTGGTAGGCAACTCCTACGGCGGGACGATCGCGTTCGGCTTCGCGGCCCGTCATCCCGGGCGCACGGCGAGCCTCACCCTGATCGAGTCGGAGCCCGCGACCGCGCAGTGGGCGGCGAAGCTGCGCGGCATCCTGGACCGCGTGGTGCGGGAGCTGGCGCACAACGAGACCGACGCCATCGCCTGGATCACCGCCAACCGGGGCCACAACACCGCCCGGCTGGCGAGAGGCGCGGCCCGGCTGGCCCGGGAGACCACCCTGGGCCGGGACATCCCGTCCAGCCGGGTACTGACGGAACATCAGATCCGTGCGGTGCGCTGCCCGGTGCTGGGCGTCTACGGCGGCGACTCGGACCTGGTCGGGACGAAGCCGATGAAGGAGGCGCTGCTGCCCGACTTCCGGTCGGTGGTGGTGCCGGGGCACGAGCACTCGGTACTCGTCGAGGCCGCCGGGACCGTCGGCGGTCACATCCTCTCGCTGATCCACTCGGCGGCAGGAACCGCGCCGGCCGGAGCCGTGCCCGCCGCGGCCGTGGCCCGGTGAGCGGGTTCCTGTTCGTCGTGCCGCCGCTGGTGGGGCACGTCAACCCGGCCGTCGGCGTCGCCGCCCGGCTGGCGGCGCGCGGCCACCGGGTGGCGTGGGTGTGCCCCGACCCGGCGCTGGTACGGCGGCTCGCGGGCGAGGAGGCGACGGTGTTCCCTTGCGCGGGACCCCTGTTCGCGGCGGACGGCACCGACCGGCCGGCCGGGCTGCGCGGTCCGGAGGCGCTGAAGTTCCTGTGGGAGCGCTATCTCGTGCCGCTGGCCGAGGCGATGGCGCCGGGCGTGCGGGCGGCGGCCGGGGAGTTCTGCCCTTCGGTGGTGGTGACCGACCAGCAGGCGTTCGCCGGGGCGCTGGTCGCGGAGCGGCTGGGGCTGCCGTGGGCGACCTCCGCGACCACCTCCGCCGAGTTCGGCGACGCGTACGACGGGATCCCGAAGGTCGCCGAGTGGCTGCACGGCCGGCTGGCCGGGCTGCGGGCCCTGATCGGCGATCCGGCGGCGACCGCGGACCCGCGTTTCTCCCCGTGGCTGACGCTGGCCTTCAGCACCCCCGAACTGGTGGGCCCCGCGGGCCGGTCGGGCCCGCACATCCGCTATGTGGGTCCCTCGATCGGCGATCGTCCGGTGACCGCCGCCTTCCCCTGGGAGTGGCTCGATCCGGGCCGGGCGAAGGTGCTGGTCACGCTCGGCACGGCGAACCCCGGCATCGGCGGGCGGTTCCTCACCGAGTGCGTACGGGCGCTGCGCGACCGGGCCGACCGGGTGCAGTCGGTCGTCGTCGACCCGGACGGCGCCCTGGCGGCGGGAGACCGGGACGGCGGACAGGACGGCGGCCGGGACGGCGGGCAGGACAAGGACGTGCTGATCGTGCCGTCGGTGCCGCAGCTCCCGCTGCTGGAACGGATGGACGCGGTCGTCTGTCACGCCGGGCACAACACGGTGTGCGAGGCGCTGTGGCACGGCGTCCCGCTGGTCGTGGCCCCCGTCCGCGACGACCAGCCGGTGATCGCCGCCCAGGTCACCGCCGCGGGAGCCGGGATCCGGGTGCGCTTCGGCCGGGCCACCGCGGCCGTGCTGGGCGCCGCCCTCGACTCGGTGCTGCACGAGCCCGCGCACCGCGCCGCCGCCCGTCGCGTCCGTACGGCGTTCCGGGCCGCCGGCGGAGCGGACGCCGCCGCGGACCGTCTCGAAGAACTGGCCAGGAGCACGACCCTCGAGGAGGCCCGATGAGCGACGAGGCACCGCCCGGGAAAGACCGCAAGGAGACGAAGGCCGAACGCGCCGCTCTCGTGGCCGGGCTGCGGACCGTCTACCGGGCCGGCCTGGCCGGTGGCACGGAACGCTTCTTCGCGCCCCGCCGCACCACCTGCCCCTGGTGCGGCTCGGACCGGCTGACCACCCGGCTGCGCACCACCGACCTCCTCCAGCACAAGCCCGGCCGCTTCGTGCTCGACCGCTGCGGCGGCTGCGGGCACACCTTCCAGAACCCGCAGCTCAACGCCGAGGGGCTGGAGTTCTACTACCGCGACTTCTACGACGGTCTCGGCGAGAAGAAGCTCGGCGACACCTTCGGCGGCCGGACCGCGATGTACCGGCGGCGTGCCGAGTCCCTGCTGCCGCACGAACCCGCCCCGAAGAACTGGCTCGACGTCGGCACCGGGCACGGTCACTTCTGCGAGGCGGCCCGCGCCGTGCTGCCGGACACGGCCTTCGACGGACTCGACTTCACCGACGGCGCGGAGATCGCCGAACGGGAAGGGCGGGTGGAGCGCGGCTACCGGGGCAGCTTCCCCGACCTCGCGCCGGGACTCGACGGCCACTACGACGTGGTGAGCATGTTCCACTACCTGGAGCACTCCACCGAGCCCGACCGCGAACTGCGCGCCGCACGGCGGGCGGTACGGTCCGGCGGGCATCTGCTGATCGAGGTCCCCGACCCGGAGAGCCGCTACGCCCGGCTGCTGGGCCGCTGGTGGCTGCCCTGGCTCCAGCCGCAGCACCTGCACTTCGTGCCGGTGGCCAATCTGCGCGAGCGGCTCACCGGCCTGGGTTTCACGGTGGTCGCGGAGCAGCACGCCGAGCCGCACGACCCGGTCGACCTGCTCGCCGCCGTATGGCTGGCCCTGGACCACGCCGCGCCGCGCGACGACGTGCCGTGGCTGCCCCGGCCGCCCGGCGGGGCACGGCGCGCGCTGCGCGCGGCGCTGCTGCTCGCCGGCGTCCCGGCGCTGATCGCGGCCACGCTCGTCGACCGGTTCGCGGTCAGGCCCCTGTCGCACCGGCTCGGCGTGTCGAACGCCTACCGGATCGTGGCCCGCAGGGAGTGACGGACGGAGGCGGCGGGACGGTGGCCGGCGGGCCCGGTGGGAGCGGGGGCCCGCACGGTGTCAGCCGGCCTGGTCGGGTCCGAGGGCGGCGTCCGCGATGTGTTCGGCGATCGCCATGGACGCGGTCGCGGCCGGGGACGGCGCGTTGCGCACGGCGGTGATCCGGCCGGCGCGGTGGATGCGGAAGTCGTCGACGAGGGTGCCGTCCCGGTCCAGGGCCTGGGCGCGCACCCCCGCCCCGCCGCGCACCACGTCCCGTACGCCGACACCGGGGACGTAGAGTGCGGCGTCCCGCATGAAGGCCGCCGCCGAGAACGAGCCGCGGTACTCGCGCACCCCGGTGCGCCAGTGCCGGGCCGCCATCCGCCAGACACCGGGGTAGCCGGCGAGTCCGAGCAGTTCGCGCGGTGCGACGCGGCTGCGCCGGTAGCCCTCGCGGGCCAGGGCGAGCACGGCGTTGGGTCCGACCTCGACGGACCCGTCGACGCGGGGTGTGAAGTGCACGCCGAGGAAGGGGTACCGGGGGTCGGGCACGGGATAGATCAGGCCGCGCACGAGGCCCCTCCGCTCGGGGCGCAGCAGCATGTACTCGCCGCGGAACGGCACGATCCGCGGTTCCGGCCGGTCCCGGGCGAGCCGCGCGACGGTGTCGGAGTGCAGTCCCGCGCACAGGACCAGCCGGTCGACGCGGGTGCGTCCCCCGCCCGTCGTCACCTCGACGCCGCCCGGCACCGCGGTGACGCCGGTGACGGGGTGGCCGAGGCGCACCTCGCCGCCCGCGCCGGTGATGTCCGCGGCGAACTCCCGGGCGATCGCGGGGTAGTCGGTGATGGCGGTGCGCGGCGAGTGCAGGGCCGCGATGCCGCCGGCGTGCGGTTCCAGCTCGCCGATCCCGGCCCGGGGGATCTTCCGCAGGTCGGGCACGTGGTTGGCGCGGGCCCGTTCGTACAGGGCGTCCATCCGGCCGAGCTCGTCCTCGCGCACCGCCACGACCAGCTTGCCGGTCTCCCGGTACGGCACCCGGCGGTCCTGGCAGTACTCGCGCAGCAGGGCCGCGCCGCGCACGCACAGGGCGGCCTTGAGGCTGCCGGGGGTGTAGTAGATACCGGCGTGCACCACGCCCGAGTTGTGGCCGGTCTGGTGCAGGGCGACGGCCCGCTCCTTCTCGAACACGACGACGCGGGTGCCGGGGCGGCGCAGGGCGATCTCGCGGCCGGTCGCCAGCCCTATGATCCCGCCGCCCACGATGCCGATCGTCTCGTCAGCCATCGGTGTGCTCCTGTCTGCTCACGGCTCGGACCGTCCCGCCGCCTTCGGCGGCCCTGTTCTTTCTAGCCGGTGCCGGGGCGGCGGAACCCACCGGGGGGCGACGGGCACGTCGCGGCCCCCGGCGCGCCGCGGCCGGTCCCCGCCGTGGTGCGCCGGGGACCGGCCGTGGTGCGCGGTGCCCGCTCAGCGGGCGGCGGTGAGCAGTTCCTGCGGGGTGGCGGTGGCCGCGGGACGGCGGTCCGGGCGCAGGGCGGCGACGCCGATGAACACCATGGAGGAGACGCCGGCCAGCGCGAAGGCCGTGAAACCCCGGTCGCCGTTGCCCGAGGCGAGCAGTTGGCCGCCGAGCCACGGTCCGAAGACGGCGCCGAAGCGTCCCATGCCGGAGGTCCAGCCGACGGAGGTGGCGCGGTTGTCCGGGGTGGAGCGGATGGAGACGGTCGCGTAGATCATCGTCTGGGCGCTGTTGAGGAAGACGCCGGTGAGGAAGACGACGAGGGTGGTCACGCCCATGGGCAGGTGCACGCTGAGCAGATAGACGCCGACGGCGGTGAGCGCGAACCAGACGGCGGAGATGCGGGGTGCGCCGAACCGGTCGGCGGCGCGTCCGGCGACCAGCATGCCCACGATGCCGCCGAGGTTGAAGACGACGACGAAGGTGAGGGCGCTGGCGAGCCGGTAGCCCTCGGCACGCATCAGGGTGGGCAGCCAGGTGGCGACGCCGTAGACGAGGAGCAGTCCGCCGAAGGAGGCCAGCCAGTACAGCAGGGTCTGCACCCGTTCGCCGCGGCGGACCAGGCCCAGCAGGGCGTCCCAGCGGTCGGCGGCCGTCTTCCGTTCGGTGGCGGCGGGCAGGTCGACCCGGTAGCGGTCGGCGAGGGCGCGGGCCTGTTCGGTGCGGCCCTTGGCGACCAGGAAGCTCAGCGACTCCGGCATGACCTTGGCGAGCACGGGCGCGAACAGCAGCGGCAGGACGCACACCCAGAAGGCGGCGCGCCAGCCGAAGGGGTCGACGAGCCACTTGGCGACGTAGGCGGAGAGGATGCCGCCCGCGTGGTGGGCGGTCATCAGGGTGCCGATGGCGAGGGCGCCGCGGCCGCCCCTGGCGTAGTCGGAGACCATGCTGATCGCGGTGGGCAGCAGACCGCCGAGGCCGATGCCGGCGAGGGTGCGGCCGAGACCGAAGACGGTGACGCTGCCGGCCAGCGCGCACACGCCGGAGGCCAGCGAGAACAGCGTCACGCAGGCGACCATCAGTTTCTTGCGGCCGATCCGGTCCGCGACGGTGCCCGCGGTCAGGGCGCCGACCAGCATGCCGAACGTGGCGTAGCTGCCCAGGTCGCCGGCCTGGGCCGGGGTGATCCCGAGGGCCTTGCCCGCCAGCATGTGCGGCAGCACCGAGCCGTAGACGAACATGTCGAGGCCGTCGAAGAGCACCGCGAGCCAGCACAGGCCGACGACCAGCGCGGCCAGTCTGCGGCTGCGTGCGGGCAGGAAGGGTGAGGAGGACGTCATTGTTTTCCTCTCGTCCGGAGGTCCGGAGATCCGGGAGGGTCGACGCGGCTCGTGCGGCTGACCCGGGGGTGCGCTCGACGCTAAAATCCCGGCCCATTAACTGTCAACGCTTTTGTCAACAATCTCCGCAACAATCGCGCGGACCCGGGCACGGTTCCGCGCCGGGCGCGAAGGCGCAGGTGAAAGAGGGGGTGGGCGGCGCGCGACGGCGCGTCACCCACCCCCTCGGCGTACGGGAGCGGTCAGTCGACCTGCGGGGTGCCGTGGGTGTGGAAGGACTCGATGGTCTTCAGGCCCCACGCCTGCCCCTTGGCGCGCTCCGCCTCGGTCCAGGTGACCAGCGGCCAGTCGGGGGCCAGGACGAGGCGGGTGAGCGGGTTGCACAGCTCGATCCGGTTGCCGCCCGGCTCGTAGACGTAGAGGAAGAACGTCTGCTGGATGGCGTGCTTGTGGGGGCCGGTCTCGATGAACACGCCGGTGTCGACGGCGAGGTCGGCGGCGCGCAGGACGTCCTCGCGGGTGTCGGTCGCGAAGGCGATGTGGTGCAGCCGGCCGCTGGCGCCGGTCCAGTCGGAGGTGTAGACGACGTCGTACGACTTGTCGGTGAAGGTCAGCCAGCGTGCGGCGATCTTCCCGGTGTCGAGGCGGATCTGCTCGGTGGGCCGGGCCCCGAGGACGTGCTCCTGGAACTCGGCGTTGGCCACGACGTCGGAGGCGAGGAAGTTGACGTGGTCGAGGCGCCGTACGCCGACGCCGCGGTTGGGCTTGGCCTGCGGCTGGTTCTTCAGCGCGGGCCTCAGCCCGTCGGGGGCCCGGTAGTACTCGCTCTCCCAGTACAGGGCGTGCTCGTGGCCGTCCGGGTCGGTGGTGACGTACACCTTGCCGAGGCCGGGTTCGTCCTCGGTCCAGTGGCCGGTGCCGCCCGCCTCCTCGACCGCCTTCACCCGTCGCTGGAGGGCCTGTTCGCCGGAGGTGCGCAGCGCGAGGCGGCCTAGGCCGGGCCGTTCACGGGCGGTGAGCACCAGGCTGTGGTGCTCGTAGTCGTCGAAGGTGCGCAGATAGACGCTGCCGCCCTCGGCGCCGTTGACGGTGAGGCCCAGGTAGTCGGTGAAGAAGCCGACGCTGGCGTCCAGGTCGGGGGTGAACAGCTGGGCGTGGCCGAGGTGGGCTATGTCGCCGAGCGGCGGAGTCATCGTTGGCCTCCAGGGGGCTGTGCGGGGATGGGCGCCGTCCCGGCGGCACGGGGGAAGACGGTGCCGTCGAAGATCTTGCGGGCGGTACGGACCACCGCGGTACGGCGGGCCGCGGGCAGACCGCCGGCAGCGGCGGAGAGGCTGCTGTCGATGTCGAGGAATCCGGTGGGGTGTTCGATACGGATCCGGTCGCCCGTCGCGGGCAGGACGGCGAGGCCGGCCGCGACGCCGCCGTCGATCCGCAGCCCGGCGGCGACCGAGGCGGCGCCGAGCACGCCGATCGAGGTGTGGCAGCGCACCGGGATGAAGGTGCGGGTGGTGACGGCGCCGCCGTGGCGGGGCGGGGCGAGCAGGGTCAGTTTGGGCACGGTGGCGGCGGTGACGTCCCCGAGGCCCATCAGCCGTCCCGCCGCGAGGCGTAGGGTGTGCAGCCGCGCGGCGAGGGCGGTGTCCTCCTCCAGGTCGCGGGGCGGCTCGTAGCCGGTGGCCTCCAGGTCCGCGGCGGCGATCAGCACGGTCGGCATGCCGTTGTCGACGCAGGTGACGGGCACTCCGCCGATCTCGTCACGGACGCGTCCGGTGGGCAGCAGGGGTCCGGCGCCCGGCGGGAACTCGATCAGCACCGCGGCGGCGGTGCCGGGCACGTCCGAGATCTCGGCGTCCCCGGTGTACTCGACACGGCCGCCGGGGGTCGGGAAGGTCGCGGTGGCGCGGTCGCCGCTGTTGACCATGCGGATGCGTACGGAGGTGCGCTCCTGACCCGCCGTCACGAGACCGCGCTCGACGGCGAACGGCCCGACGCCGGCGAGGATGTTGCCGCAGTTCTGACGGTCACCCACCTCGGCCCGGTCCACGGCGACCTGGAGGAAGAGGTAGTCCACGTCGGCGTCGGGAACGGCGGACGGCGAGACGACGGCCACCTTGCTGGTGAGCGGGTGCGCGCCGCCGAGACCGTCGATCTGACGGGCGTCGGGGCTGCCCATGATCCGCAGCAGCAGGTCGTCACGGGCGGCCGGGCCGGACGGCAGGTCCCCGGCGAGGAAGTAGGCGCCCTTGGAGGTGCCGCCCCGCATCAGCAGGCAGGGCACCCCGTCGAAGCCGCGGTTCACGACCCCTCCTGCTCGCCTGCCGTGTACTCCTCGTAGGTGCGGTACCCGACGCCGAGCCGTGCGAGGGTGTCGCGCAGCCCGTAGCGGTCCAGGCCGAGTTCGCCGTCCAGGAAGGCGGCGCGGGAGCGGGCCTCCTTGGCCTCGCGGGCCTCGGACGCCTCGGCCGCGGCGCGGGCGCGCTCCCGGGGCACGACGACCACCCCGTCGTCGTCGGCGACGATCACGTCGCCGGGGCGGATCACCTGGCCGTCGACGGCGACCGGCACGTTGACCGAGCCGCCGGTGGCCTTGACGGTGCCCTGCGCGGACACGGCCCGCGCCCAGGCCGCGAAGCCCATCTCGCGCAGTTCCTGGGTGTCGCGGATCCCGGCGTTGATGACCAGACCCCGTACCCCCCGCCGGTGCAGGGCGGTGGCGAAGAGTTCGCCGAACATCCCGTCGGTGGACGGCGAGGTCGTGGTGACGACCAGGACGTCGCCCTCGCCGCACTGCTCGACCGCGGCATGGATCATGAGGTTGTCGCCGGGCCAGCTCAGCACGGTCACCGCGGTCCCGGCGATGCGCACGCCCTGCTGCACCGGGCGGATCCCCGGGCCGAGCAGCCCGGTGCGGCCCATGGCCTCGCTGACGGTGGCGACCCCGAACGCCGCGAGCGCCTTCACGTCCTCGGCGGCGGCCTTCGGCGGGTTGGTGACGATCACGCCGCTCACGCCAGCTCCTTCGTGGTCTGCGGGTAGGGGCGCATGTACGCCTCGGCCATCGTGCGGTGCGGGAGGCCCAGGTTGGGGCCCGCGTTGCGTTTGAGCTGCACCCCGCGGCGCACGGCGAGGTCGGTGTAGTAGTCCCACAGGTGCTGCTGGGCGCCGAGGCACTCCATGGCCTTGCGCTTGGTGTCCCACACCTCGGTGATGTCGAGCAGCACCTCGGGCCGGAAGCCGCTCATCTCGGGCTGGTGGGGCTCGAAGAAGAAGACCGGCGGGGCGCCGATGATCTCGCCCTCGCCCGGGTAGCCGATGGCCTGCGCGAGCACCCTGGCCTCCAGGGCCATGCGGTGGGCGGCCGGGTGGTCGCCGTTGTACGGGTCCTCGGCGGGGTGGGTCAGGACGATGTCGGGCTGTGTCTCCCGGTAGACGGCGACGAGCCGGTCGGTGAGCCCGGCGGTGGGGGTGAGCGGGTAGTCGCCGGCGTCGAAGAAGAGGATCCGGGCGCCGAGGACGGCGGCGGCGCGCTCGGCCTCGTCACGGCGTATCGCCTTGATCTCCTCGAGCGTCCGGCCCTCGCGCCACGCCTTGGCGGACTCGCCCCGCTCGCCGTAGGTCAGACAGGCGACGGTGACCCGCTCCCCACGGGCGGCGGCCAGGGCTATCGCGCCGCCCGCCCGCCACACGAAGTCCCCGGCGTGCGCGGTGACGACGAGGGTCGACCTCGGTGGAGGGGCCGGGACGGCGGGCGCGTTGGCATCGGTCATGGATCGGATCTCCTCGGTGGACAGGTGGGCGCGCCCGCCCCGGTGTGCCTCGCGGCGCGCGCGTCAGTCGCGCAACGCCTCGATCACACCGGCGAGATGGGCGCGGACGGCCGCCTCGGCCGCCTGCGGGTCCCTGGCCCTGATCGCCTCGATCATCGCCAGATGCTCGTTCAGGGAGTGCTGCGGACGCCCCGGGCGCAGCGCCAGCTGGAAGCGGTGCCGCACCAGCTGGGCGTTCAGCCGTTCCAGCAGTTCCACGGCGGTCCGCTGGCCGGAGATCTCCCGGATCCGGTCGTGCAGGGTGTGGTTGAGCTCGGAGTACGTCACCGGCTCGCCGTCCGCTACGGCCTTCGTCATGGCCGCCCCGAGGTCGGCGAGTTCGGTGAGCTCCTCGTCGCGGGCGGCGACGGCGGCCTTCGCCGCGCACAGTCCCTCCAGGACCATGCGGCACTCCGTGATGGCGACCGCCTCCTCCACGGTCACCAGCCGTACCCGCGAACCGCGGTTGCGGATCCGCTCGACCAGTCCCTGCGCCTCCAGATCGATGAGCGCCGCCCGGATGCTGGCCCGTGTCACACCGAACTGCTCGGCGAGTTCGTTCTCGACCAGCCGTTGTGCCGGTGCCATCTCGCCGTGCAGGATCGCCTGCCGCAGCTGCGTCAGCGCATGCTGCTTGGCCTGCTCCCCGGTGCTCGGACGGGCTTCCTGAGGCATCGCGCCCTCCCTGAGTGAGTGCCTGTCGAACGTAAATCTAGCCCGCCAGGATTGTCAACAATTTTGTCTGCATGGCTCGCCGCGACCCCCTGCCGAGGCGCGGACGGCGCGGGGCGCCGGTGACTCAGGGGGTGCGGGTGACCGGGGCCAGCCAGAGGCCGATGAGGGCGTCGACCAGGCCGCACGCCGCGTCGTGCCAGGTGGCCCGGGGCGTCGGGGCACCCTCGGCGAGCGCGCGCTCCCGCTCCGCGCAGGTGTGCAGGATCAGTTCCCTCGCCATGGCGCCGCGTTCGGTGCGGACCTCGGGAGGCAGCCCGGAGAGGCGGCGGTTGAGCGCGTCCAGGGCCCGGCGGAGGGTCGGGGAGGTGAGGGACTCCTCGAGCATGATGTCGTGCATCGCCGGGTCGGTCATCACCTGGGCGCAGAAGCGCGCGTACCAGGTGGGGCCGTCGAGGTCGCCGAGGTGCTCGGTGACGGGGCGCACCAGGCAGTCCACCCAGACCCGTACGTCGCCGGAGTCGCCCGCCCGATCCACGAGCCGGGCGCGGATCTCCTCGATCGGGGCGGCGTGCTTGCGCATGATGGCGCGGACCAGGTCGGCCTTGGTGCCGAAGTGGTAGCCCACGGCGGCGTTGTTGCCCTGCCCGGCGGCCTCGCTGACCTGCCGGTTGGACACCGCGTGCACCCCGCGTTCGGCGAACAGCCGTTCCGCGGCGCCGAGGATCAGCTCCCGCGTCGCACCGGCCTGGTCGGCCCGTGCCGTCCTGCCCGTCATCATCACCACCGCACCGGGACTGCGCGTGCACCGCGCCGCGGCGGCCAGTCCCTGGAGCCGTCGCGGCCGCCTCGTCCGGATGGCGAGGTCCGTCGTCCGAGCCTACGACCTGGGCGGGTACCGGTGATCGCCCGGACGGTGCGGCTCACCGAGGACGAGACCGCCCAGCTCAAGGACCTCGCCCGGCCCGCCGCCGGGTCCCGGCCCGCCCCGCCCCGCG
>NZ_JBEYWE010000034.1:1616-78279 GCF_040644295.1 Streptomyces sp. NPDC047000 | reverse complement strand
CCTCGCCCCGACCGAACGGCCGGAGACGGGGTATCAACATATCTGGCGTTGATTTTTGGCACGCTGTTGAGTTCTCAAGGAACGGACGCTTCCTTCGTACTCACCCTCTCGGGCTTTCCTCCGGGCTTCCCTTCGGTGTTTCCGACTCTATCAGATCCTTTCGGCGTCTGATTCCCCGTCAGAGGGGGTTGTCTTTCCGGCTGTTGGGCCGTTCCGACGTCTCAAACCTTAGCGGATCCGCTCGGCGATTCCCAATCGGGCCTTGCGGCCGATTCACGGGCGCCATCGAGTTCCGGAATCGCGTTGAATTCGGGCACGCCGAAAACAACCCGTCCGGGGGATCGTGCTGATGGTTTGGTGCCGCTCACGCGGCGGAGGTGCCGCCGTAGAACCGTTACGGTTCCGCGGCAACCCGAAGAACTCTACGGAGCCGGGGAGGCAGTGTCAACCTCCCCGGGTCAAGTTTTTTTCGGGGCCGTCAGTCCAGGTCGGTAAGCCGGCCGCCGGCGTCCGGCTGGGCGTCCTCCACCCTGCGCAGCAGCCTGGTGAGGACCTCACCGAGGGCGGTGCGCTCGTCGGCGTTGAGGTCCTGGAGGAGGTCTCCCTCGAAGACCGTGGCGAGCCGCATGGCCTCGAGCCACTTCTCGCGGCCGTCGGGAGTCAATTCCACGATCACCCGGACGCGGTTGCTCTCGTCCCTCTCCCGGGTGACGTACCCCTCCGTGACCATCCGGTCGATGCGGTGGGTCATCGCGGCCGGCGTCAGTCCGAGGCGCTTGGCGAGGTCGCTGGGGCCCATCTGGTAGGGGGCGCCGGAGAGGACGAGCGCCTTGAGCACCTCCCACTCGGCGTTGCTGATGCCGAGGGCGGCGGTCTGACGGCCGTAGGCGACGTTCATGCGCCGGTTCAGGCGGGACAGCGCCGAGACGATCTTCTCGACCTGCGGGTCGAGGCCGCGGAACTCCCGCTGATAGGCGGCGATCTGGTCTTCGAGGCTCGGCTCGTCGCCGATGACTGTGTTACCCGGGGTGTCACCCATGCGCGGAAGTATCGCACGGGGCCGGTTGGCGTCGAAGTTCTCAGAGGTGTACCGTTTAGCTTCGAATTTTACCTTCTAAGTCTTTGCCTCTAAGTACTCTGCGCCCTCCCGGCGTATCGCTACGCGCGTCGACTTGCGACCGCGCGCACCGGTGGTGTCGGGGAGCCCGGGGGCGGGCGAGAGACCTGAGAGATGAGAGAGGTGAACGTGACCAGGGCGAGGGGCGCAGCGATGCGCCGGATCCACGTGGGCAACGCGCTCAGCGCGTTCGGGCTCGGCTTCACCGTCCCCTATCTGTACGTCTATGTGGCGCAGGTGCGGGGACTGGGGTCCATGACGGCGGGGCTCGTCCTCGCCGTGTTCGCCGTGGCCGCGCTGATCGTGCTGCCGTTCGCCGGCCGTGCGATCGTGCGGCGCGGCCCCCTGACGGTTCTGCTCACCGCCCTGGTCCTGGCCGCGATCGGCGCGATGGGGCTGGGGCTCGCGGCGGACGCGCCGGCCGTGCTGACGGCCGCGGCGCTGCTCGGGGCCGGGCAGGCGGTCATGCAGCCCGCGCTGGCCACGATGATCGTGGACTGCTCGGCGGCGGACACCCGCTCCCGCGCCTTCGCGATGCAGTTCTTCCTGCAGAACCTCGGGCTCGGGATCGGCGGTCTCATCGGCGGTCATCTCGTCGACCCCTCGCGCGTGTCGTCGTTCACCCTGCTGTTCGCGATCGAGGCGGGGATGTTCCTGGTGCTGACCGCGGTGATGGCGACGGTGCGGACGCCGGGCGTGTCGCGGGTCGCGGGCGCGCAGGCCGACGGGGCGCAGGGACCGGGGAGCGGCCTGCGGGTGCTGCTGGGCGACCGGGCCATGGTGCGGCTGGGCGTGCTCGGCTTCGTGATGTTCTTCGCCTGCTACGGGCAGTTCGAGTCGGGGCTGAGTGCGTACGGCGTCGAGGCGGCGGGGATCTCGACGTCCACCCTGGGCACCTGTCTTGCCGCGAACACGCTGATGATCGTGGTGGCGCAGTTCGCCGTGCTGAACGTCGTGGAGCGCAGCAGCCGGACCCGGGTGATCGCCGTGGTCGGACTGATCTGGGCGGTGGCGTGGCTCGTGGCGGGGTACGCGGGGCTCGGGGACGGTGGCCGGGCGGTGTCCACGGCCGCGTTCGTGTCGACGTACGCGCTGTTCGGGCTGGGAGAGGCGATGCTGTCGCCGACGGTCGCGCCGTTGGTGGCCGATCTGGCGCCGGCCGGGCTGGCCGGACCGTACAACTCGGCGTTCGCCCTGGTGAAGCAGCTGGCGCTGGCGCTCGGTCCGGCGGTGGGCGGGCCGCTCGCGGCCGCGGCGCCGGGGCCCTACATCGTGACGTTCGTACTGGTCTCGCTGGGGATCAGCGTGCTGGCGCTGCGGCTCGGGCGGCGGCTCACGCCCGTACAGGACCGGCCGTGGCGCGGGCGGAACCGGGTCGTCGCGCGGGGCGTCGCGGTGGATCCGGGGGCGGTGGCCGCCGAGGCGTGAGGCGCCGAGAGGCGCACCGCCCGTGGGCGTGTCGACGCGTGAGAAGTGCGGTCTGAGAAGTGAGGCCTCAGGTGCAGCCGGGCGGCCGTCATCCGCGGATGGCGGCCGTCCTCGTCGTGCGGCGGAAGGGTCAGGGTTCGTCCTGGCGGGGCAGGACGAACTCGCACCACACCGCCTTTCCCCCGCCCGGGGTGTGGCGGCAGCCCCAGCTGGTGGCGATGCTCGCGACGATCGCGATGCCGCGGCCCGACTCGTCGTGCGGTTCCGCGCGGCGGCGGCGCGGGAGGTGGTCGTCGCCGTCGGTGACCTCGACGATGAGGCGGCGGTCGGTGCGGCGCAGCCGCAGCCGCATCGGCGGGGTGCCGTGCTGGAGGGAGTTGGCGACGAGTTCGCTGGCCGCGAGGACGCCGAGGTCGTGCAGTTCGGCGGGGAAGCGCCAGCTGGCGAGGACGCCGGAGGCGAAGGCCCGGGCGCGGGGGGCCGCTTCGACGCCGCCGAGGAGGTCGAGGGCGGCGTTGCGGAAGAGTTCGCTCTCGGTGCCGGTGCGGGCGGGGTGCTGGAGGACGAGGACGGCGACGTCGTCGTCGTGGTCGGCGGTGACTCCGGCGGAGCGGACCAGGCGGTCGCAGACGACCTGGGGAGTGCCGGTGGCGCCGGAGAGGGCCGCTTGCAGGGCGGTGATCCCCACGTCGAGGTCCTGGTCACGGCGTTCGACCAGGCCGTCCGTGTACAGGACGGCCGTGGAGCCGGGGCCGAGCTCGACGGAGCCGGACGTGTGGATCCAGCCGCCGGTGCCGAGCGGCGGTCCGGTGGGTTCGTCGGTGCGCAGCACGGTGCCGTGCTCGTCGCGGACGAGGATGGGCAGATGGCCGGCGGACGCGTACACCAGGCGGCCCTCGTTGGGATCGTGGACGGCGTAGACGCAGGTGGCGATCTGGTTGGGGTCGATCTCGGCGGCCAGGCCGTCGAGGAGCTGGAGGACTTCGTGCGGGGGCAGGTCGAGACGGGCGTAGGCGCGGACGGCGGTGCGCAGCTGGCCCATGACGGCCGCCGCGCGCACGCCGCGGCCCATGACGTCGCCGATCACCAGGGCGGTGCGGCCGCCGCCGAGGGTGATGACGTCGTACCAGTCGCCGCCGACGGCCGCCTCGGTGCCGCCGGGCTGGTAGGTGGCGGCGACGCGCAGGTCGTCGGGCTGTTCGAGTTCCTGCGGAAGGAGGGAGCGCTGGAGGGTGACCGCGGTCTCGCGCTGGCGGCGTTCGCTGGCGCGCAGGCGTTCGGCGGCATCGGCGTGGTCCGTGACGTCGGTGGCGAAGACCAGGACGCCGGCGTCCCCGTCCCGGCCGGCGTCGTCACGGCCGGTCCTGCCGATGGCTCTGCCGGCGGTCTTGTCCGCGGCCTTGGCGGTGCTTCTGCCCGTCGTCCTGCCGGTGGTCCCGAGGCCGTTCTCGCCCGCCGGGGTGCAGGTGAAGGTGTAGGAGCGGCCGTCGGGGGCCCTGCGGGACTTGAGGGTGCGGGGTTTTCCGCTGCGCAGGACCTGGTCCAGGAGGGGGAGGAGGCCGAGCTGGTCGAGTTCGGGGAGGGCGTCGCGGGCCGGTTCGCCGAGCGGGCGGGCGCCGAAGGCGGCGGTGTAGGCGTCGTTGACGTAGGCGATGCGGTGGTCGGTGCCGTGGACCAGGGCGACGAGGGCCGGGACGCGGTCGAGCACGTCGCGGGCGGGCAGGCCGTCGACGGCGGGGGTGCTGTCGGGCCTGCCCGTGCCGTCGGGCCTGTCGGCGCCGTCCGTCCTGTCGTTGCCGTCGATGCCGTCGGGCCTGTCGATGCCGTCGGCCGGCTGTCCGGCGCGGGCCGCGGGCACGGCGCCCTCGCCCCGCCGGTCCGGGGTGACCGCGTGGTCGGTCCGCGCTGCGGCGCGGCGCTGCGTTCCGGGGAGCCGGGCGCTCCAGCGCGTGAAGTTCACTTGGGAAGATGCCTCGTGGGTGCAGAGGGCGAGCGGGGAACTCGTCCGGGTTCGTGAGCAGTGTGGCAGGGTGGCCGACGCGGCGACATCCGTCAGACGCCGGGGCGGGCCGTGGAGTTCCTGGGTCCGGTCAGGACGACCCGTTCGGGTTGTCCTCCGGGGTGTCCTCGCCGTCGCGGTGCGGGGTGTCCTGCCGAGAAGGCTTTCCACCCGCGGCCAGTTCGAACTCCGCGCGGGGATGTTCCAGCGAACCGAGGGAGACGATCTCCCGTTTGAAGAGCCCGGCCAGGGTCCACTCGGCCAGCACACGGGCTTTGCGGTTGGCGGTGGGCACCCTGCTGAGGTGGTACGCGCGGTGCATGAACCAGGCGGGGTAGCCCTTCAGCCTGCGGCCGTAGATCTGTGCGACACCCTTGCGCAGTCCCAGTGAGGCGACGGCGCCCGCGTTGCGGTAGGCGTAGGTCCGGAGGGGCTCGCCGCGCAGGCTGTGCACGATGTTGTCGGCGAGCACCCTGGCCTGGCGCACGGCGTGCTGGGCGTTGGCGGCGGTCAGCGCGCCGGGCTGCGCGGCGGTGACGTCGGGGACCGCGGCGGCGTCTCCGGCGGCCCAGGCGTGCGGAGTGCCCTCGACGGTGAGCTGCGCGGTGCAGGCGAGGCGGCCGCGCGGGGTGAGCGGGAGGTCGGTGGCGGCCAGGAGGGGGTGGGGGCGGACGCCTGCGGTCCAGACGAGGGTGCGGGTGGGCAGGCGCCTGCCGTCGCTGAGGACGGCGACGCGGCCGGCGCAGGACTCCAGACGGGTGTCCAGCAGGACCTGGATGTTGCGGCGGCGCAGTTCGGCCAGGGTGTAGCGGCCCAGCGCGGCGCCGACCTCGGGGAGGATGCGGTCGGACGCCTCGACGAGGATCCACCGCATGTCCTCGGGCTGGACGTTCCGGTAGTAGCGCGTGGTGTAGCGGGCCATGTCCTCGAGTTCGGCGAGGGCCTCGACACCGGCGTAGCCGCCGCCGACGAAGACGAAGGTGAGGGCGGCGGAGCGGACCGCGGGGTCGCGGGTGGAGGAGGCGATGTCGAGCTGCTCGATGACGTGGTTGCGCAGCCCGATGGCCTCCTCGAGGGTCTTGAAGCCGATGCCGTGGTCGGCGAGCCCGGGGACGGGGAGCGTACGGGACACCGAGCCGGGGGCCAGGACGAGTTCGTCGTAGGAGAGGCGTCCGGCGCCGGTGCCCTCCTCCTGGGTGGCGAGGGTGGTGAGGGCCGCGGTGCGCTTGGTGTGGTCGACGGACGTGATCTCGCCGGTGACGACCCGGCAGCGGTCCAGGACGCGGCGCAGCGGTACGACGACATGGCGGGGGGAGATCGAACCGGCGGCCGCCTCGGGCAGGAACGGCTGGTAGGTCATGTAGGACTCGGGACTGACGACGGTGATGCCGACGGCCCCGCTGCCGATCTCGCGCCTCAGCTTCCGCTGGAGGCGCAGGGCCGTGTACATGCCGACGTAGCCGCCGCCGACGACGAGAATGCGCGCACGTTCCTTCACCGTCCCATGACGCACCCGGCGCCGCGGTTTGTCCACAGGCCCGGCAATTCATGTGACCGGCGCCGAGGAGCGCGCGGGGTCGGCCTCTTCGTCGGCCCGCGGGGCAGGCACGCAGGTCAGATGGTCCGGACAAGGGGGCGTGCGGGCACGCATTACGGGCGTATACGACCCGTGGTCCGATCGGGGGGCGCTCCGTGCGGAACCTGCCCCTTCTGAATTGACTCCCTCTCAACTATGTTCGTGTGTCGACGGGGTGCGGGGGACGGGGTCGAACGGGCCCGCGACGGGCGGCCCCCGGACACGGCCGAGGCGTGTTCCGGGCACTCCGGATCTTCGAAAAGGCGGGGAAGGTCTCCGGGGGGAGACGTCGTTTCATCGACCGGGGGAACACTCATGCACATTCAGGACTCTCATTGGCCATCCTCGTCCCTGTCCGCGTCCGCGGTCGCGGCCGGCGGCGGGATGCTGGGCGCGGCCGCCGCGGCGGGCGGCGGGCGCGGGGACGGCGGCCGTACGGCGCCGCTGCGGGTGGACGCACAGCGCAATCTGGAGCATGTGCTGCGGGCGGCACGCGAGGTGTTCGGCGAGCTGGGGTACGGCGCTCCGATGGAGGACGTGGCACGGCGTGCCCGGGTCGGTGTCGGCACGGTGTACCGGCGGTTTCCGAGCAAGGACGTGCTGGTACGGCGGATAGCCGAGGAGGAGACGTCGCGGCTGACCGAGCAGGCGCGGGCCGCGCTCGGCCAGGAGGACGAGCCGTGGTCGGCGCTGTCGCGTTTCCTGCGCACGTCGGTGGCGTCGGGCGCGGGGCGGCTGCTGCCGCCGCAGGTGCTGCGGGTCGGTGCCGGTGACGAGGCCGGCCCGCCGCAGGACGAACTGCGGGTGCCGCAGCAGCGGACCCAGTCGTCCACCGGTGACCGTGACCTGCGGCTGGTCGCGGAGGACGCGCGGACCGCGGAGGACGGCACGGGGGCGGCGGCGCTGCTCGACGTCGTCGGACGGCTGGTGGAACGGGCGCGGACGGCGGGCCAGCTGCGCGCGGACGTGTCGGTGGCGGACGTGCTGCTGGTGATAGCCACGGCGGCGCCCTCCCTGCCGGACGCGGCGCAGCAGGCGGCGGCGTCGGCCCGGCTGCTGGACATCCTGCTCGAGGGGCTGCGGTCCCGCCCCGTCTGAACCTGATGCCGGGCCGCCGCCGCACGGCGTTCACCCCGACGGGGTTCGGGGTGGGCGGGGTCCGGCTTCGGTCGGCCGGTGGGGCGGAGGCCCGGGGGTTCAGGCGCCCGAGGCCAGGGCTCCGCGGCGGGGTGCTATTCCTGACGGGACCGCGCGGGCGCGGGCCGGGGTGCCGGTCCAGCAGGTGCCCCGGCGGGCCAGCAGGCGCCGTAGCCACAGTTCGAGGGAGACCAGGTCGGCCAGGCCGTCCAGGGGGAGCGGTTCGCCCTGGGCCGCGCCGCGCAGGGCCTTGCGGACCACACGGGCCTCGACCAGGCCCGCCTCCGCGAGGAGCGGCGTGTCGAAGAGCGACAGCACGGGTTCCGCGGCCACGCGCAGGCCCGCGCGGGCGGCGGCGGACGACGAGGCGTGCGAGGGGGCGCCCCAGCCGGGGGGCAGTTCGGCGACCCCGGCGCCCTCCAGGACCGTGCGCAGGATGGCCGCCCGGGCGCCCGGCTGGACCCGCAGGGCCTCCGGGAGGGCCCGGCAGGCGCGGACGACCTGGTTGTCGAGGAACGGCGCGTGCAGGCGCTGGAAGCGGATCTCGGCGGCCTGTTCCAGGATGCGGAGGTCGGCCGCGTGGCGGGCCAGGGCGGCCCGTGCGCGGTGGTCACCGGGCCGCTGCCCCGGGCCGATGCCGCCGGCGCGGTGCGCCGAACCTTGCAGACGAACCGATACTTCAGCGAGTGCCTCCCCCGTGAGCCAGCGGGCGGCCGGTCCGGGTCTGGCCCAGGTGAGCGCGGCGAGCGACGCGCCGACGGCGCCGCCGGGTTCGTCGAAGCGGCGGCGCAGGAGCCGGTCGGCGAGGTGGTCGACGCCGGTGCTGTACGGCGTGCGGGCGAGCCGGCGTGCCGCGCCGTACACGCGCGCGGAGACCAGCACGGAGCCGTCGGCCTTGGCGAGCGCGGCGACGGGCCGCACCAGATGGCGCCGTTTGCGGTCCAGCAGGAGGTCGGCGAGCCGGGCGGGGTGGGCGTCGAGGACCTGGCGGGCACCGTAGCCGGTGAAGTGGTCGGCGCTGCCGGAGGCGAGGCGGGCGCGGTGCCGGGCGGCGGCGACCAGGGAAGGGCCGGGTTCGTCGGTCAGAGGGCCGTCGAGGTCGGCGTACGGCAGGAACTCCTCGCCGCCCGCCACCACCACGTGGTGCAGCCGCGGGTTGGCGGCGAGGGTGCCGGCCCGCTGCACCTCGGCCTCGCGTCCGCCGACGGCCAGGTCGTTGTAGGTGACCGCCAGCAGGCGCTCGCCCGCGCCCGTGCCGTGGCCGAGCACGGTGCCGGGCCTGCCGGGCAGCCCGGCGGCGAGCAGGGCGAGGGTGCCGGAGGCGGGGCCGCCGGACAGGTCGGCGCCGATGCCCGGCACGGGCGTCCCGCGCCCGGCGCGCCGCTCCCCCGGCCCCATGCCGGGCACGGGCCCGGGGTCGAGACCGGCACCGGGTACATGTCTGGGGGCGGCGAGACGGGTGCGTACCGCTTCGACCAGTGCGTCGCGCACCGCGGCGACCGCACTGTCCGGATCTGCGGGCGCCGCCGCCACCGCGAGGGAGGCGACCGGCTCGTACCCGGCGATCTCGCGCGCCCCGGCGCGCAGCACCAGCGCGTGCCCGGGCGGTACGCGCCGTACGCCTTCGTAGGGTGTGGAGTCGTGCAGGGCGGCCGGTACGTCGGGGGCGGCCAGGAGGGCGGCCAGGTGGCCGAAGTCGAGGTTGGCCTCGACGAGGTCGGCGAGCGGCAGCGCCGCCGTGGCGTAGGCGGTGCCGCCCTCCCACGGGGTGTGGAACACCGGCCGGGCGCCCGCGAGGTCGCCGCAGACGGTGAGCCGGCGGCCCACCTGGACGACCGCCGTGTAGCTGCCCGGCCAGGCCGTCAGATGCCGCAGCGCGCCCCCGCGCGTGGTGACCAGGCCGAGCCGCAGCTGGTCGTCGGTGGCGCCGCAGGTGCCGAGGACGGCGATCCGGGTCTGCGGGTCGATGCTCACCACGCGCACCTCGTCGGGCCGCCAGTCGCCCACCGCCCACAGCGGGTCCGGGTCGCCCCACAGGAGCTGCGCGCCGACCGGCTGGACGGTCTCGCCGTCGAACCCGGTGGCCCCCGCGGCACCGATCTCGGCGGTGCCAGGGGTGGTGCTGCTCCATCCCACCAACCACCGCATCGACGCCTCCACAGGCCGTGGACCACCAGTGCCACGTACGAACGTCATGTGCGAACGCCACGTACGAACTGGGGACCATGCTGCCATGAAGGAGGCGCGCCGGAGGGGCGGCGGAGCCGCTCGGGATCTCCCGCGCCGGTGCGGGCGGCTCGTCCGCCGGAGCGGGGCACGGGGTCTGCCGGACCGTCAACTATGCTGCCCAGCAAGGTCATGACGACTCGAATGCGCCCCCGCTGTGCGCCCCGAAAACGCCCAACGCGCCCTCAAGTTCCATGGTCGGAGGGCTGATCGCCTGCGAACGGTGGGGTATATTTTCAGCCAAATATATGGTGCGGGGACAGGTTCGCGCACGCTCCGTACAGGCACCGCGCGCGACCTGACCCACGCGCACGGTCCGGGAGGCGGGCTTCGCCTCCCGGACCGGTCCGCCGCCCGCGGGGATGAAGGCGGCGGTGTCCCCCAGCCCACTGGATCCAGTACAGCGGGCCGACCCACGCACGATCCATGGAAGCGCTCCCCCGGTGGCCGGAGAAAGGCGCACGCGTGGGCGCACGGCCACACGGCGGGGGCACGCCCCGGCACGCCGTGCACAGTGCGTGCACGGTCCGTGCCCGGACCGCCCCGCGGCACGGACCACAATCCCGCCAACCGGAACAATGCCTCTTAACGCTTGGGATGCGGCGAACTACGCTGGGTTTACGAATGCCGCGTGGTTATGCCAGCGCGGCAGCCGGCTGTGTCGAGGGGTGGCGCAATGTCCAGGGAGCAACGCGGGCCGAACGAAAAGCTCGGCACCGTTCTCGCCCTCGCGGGAATCAGCAACGCAGGGCTCGCGCGCCGCGTCAACGACCTCGGCGCCCAACGCGGGCTGACACTTCGCTACGACAAGACGTCGGTGGCGCGCTGGGTGTCGAAGGGCATGGTGCCGCAGGGCGCCGCGCCCCACCTCATCGCGGCCGCCATCGGCCAGAAGCTCGGCCGCCCCGTGCCGCTCCAGGAGATCGGCCTGGCGGACGCGGATCCCGCACCCGAGGTGGGCCTCGCCTTCCCCAGAGACGTCGGCCAGGCGGTCAGGACGGCGACCGAGCTGTACCGGCTCGACCTCGCCGGCCGCCGCGCGGGCGGCGGAGGCATCTGGCAGTCGCTCGCCGGCTCGTTCGCAGTGAGCGCATACGCAACGCCCGCCTCACGCTGGCTGATAACCCCGGCCGACAGTTCGGTGGCGCGCGACGCGAACCTCTCCGAGGGCTCGTCCACACCGCTGAAAGTCGGCCACAGCGATGTGCAGAAGCTGCGGGAGGCCGCCGAGGACGCCAGGCGCTGGGACTCCAAGTACGGAGGCGGCGACTGGCGTTCGTCGATGGTGCCGGAGTGCCTGCGGGTGGAGGCGGCACCGCTGCTGCTCGGCGCGTACTCCGACGAGGTCGGCCGGGCGCTGTTCGGGGCGAGCGCCGAGCTGACCCGGCTCGCGGGCTGGATGGCCTTCGACACGGGGCAGCAGGAGGCGGCGCAGCGGTACTACATACAGGCGCTGCGGCTCGCCCGCGCGGCCGCCGACGTGCCGCTGGGCGGTTATGTGCTGGCATCGATGTCCCTCCAGGCGACCTACCGCGGGTTCGGCGACGAGGGCGTCGATCTCGCGCAGGCCGCGCTGGAACGCAACCGGGGTCTCGCCACCGCGCGCACCATGAGTTTCTTCCGGCTCGTCGAGGCGCGGGCCCATGCCCGCGCGGGTGACGCGCAGGCGGCCGGTACCGCGCTGAAGTCCGCCGAGGGGTGGCTGGAGCGCTCGCGCGACGGCGACAACGACCCGTCGTGGCTGGGTTTCTACTCCTACGACCGGTTCGCCGCCGACGCCGCGGAGTGCTACCGCGATCTGAAGGCACCGCGGCAGGTACGGCGCTTCACGGAGCAGGCGCTGTCGAAGCCGACGGAGGAGTTCGTGCGGTCGCACGGGCTGCGGCTGGTGGTGTCGGCGGTGGCGGAGCTCGAGTCGGGGAACCTCGACGCGGCGTGCGAGCAGGGGGTGCGGGCCGTGGAGGTGGCGGGGCGGATCTCTTCGGCGCGGACCACGGAGTACGTGAAGGATCTGCTGCACCGGCTGGAGCCGTACGGGGACGAGCCCCGGGTGGTGGAGCTGCGGGAGCGGGCGCGGCCGCTGCTGATGGCGCCGGCGTAGGCCCTCCGGGGGTGGTGCTGTCCACCGGGCGGGGGTCCGTCCGGTGCGGGGGCAGGGTTTTTCGCCCCCGCCGCCCCTTCCCGTCCCGTCCCCGGGGGCTGCGCCCCCAGACCCCCCTGTCGGCCCTGGACGGGCCTCGTCCTCAAACTCCCCCGAGCTCTTCGAGCAGGGGGCACCCCCAGACGGGCTGGGGCGGCGGGGGTGGGACGTAAAATCGGGGCACTGTGTCTGAGTCTGCGCGTGCTTCCGAAAGTCCCCGGCATCTTCCCGGGGTCTCCGTCCGGCATACCCGGGTGAAGGGGGAACCGCGGTTTCCCGACGGGCCCCGGGCCGATCCCGCCGGGTCGCACTTCGAGCGGCGGATCCGCAGCTTCCAGCCCCGGCGGAGCCGGGTGACGGCCGGGCAGGCGGACGCCCTGCAGCGGCTGTGGCCGGCCTGGGGGCTCGACATCGACGGGCAGCGTGTCGTCGATCTCGGCGAGCTGTTCGGGAACGCCCGTCCCGTCGTGCTGGAGATCGGGTTCGGGATGGGGGAGGCCACCGCGCGGATGGCCGCCGCCGATCCCGGCACCAACGTCCTCGCCGTCGACGTGCACACCCCCGGGCAGGGCCATCTGCTCCACCTCGCCGAGCGCGAGGGTCTCGCGAACGTCCGGATCGGCAACGGCGACGCCATCATCCTGCTGCGCGAGATGCTCGCCCCGGACTCCCTGGACGGGCTGCGCGTCTACTTCCCCGACCCCTGGCCCAAGAAGCGGCACCACAAGCGCCGGCTGATCCAGCCCGAGTTCCTCACCCTCGCCGCGACCCGTCTCAGACCCGGCGCGCTGCTGCACTGCGCGACCGACTGGGAGCCGTACGCCGAGCAGATGCTCGAGGTGCTCACCGCGCACCCGGACTTCCGGAACACCCGGCCGGACGGCGGTTTCGCGCCGCGTCCGGCGTTCCGGCCGCTGACCCGTTTCGAGGGCCAGGGACTGGACAAGGGTCATGTGGTGAACGATCTGCTCTTCCGTCGCGTACAGCACGAGGGCCGGGACCGGGGCCGGAGTCAGGACCACGACCACGACCGGGCCGTCTGATCCTCCCGCGCCGTCGTGGGCCGTGTTCCCGCTCGTTAGGGTCGATGCCGTGGCCAGCTCTCCCCCGTATCCGCCCCACCCCGGCCATCCGCGCTGGTGGCAGCGGCGCGCCGTGCGCTACGGAGCCCCGGTCGCCCTGCTCGCGCTGTCCGGGCTCGTCATCCTGGCCCTGGTGCGCGAGCAGACCGGCACGGACGGGTTCCTGGTCGGCATCGGTCTCGCCGTCCTGCCCGTACCGCTGCTGGTGGCCGCCTTCCGCTGGCTCGACCGCGTCGAACCCGGCCCCTGGCGCAATCTGCTGTTCGCGTTCGCCTGGGGCGCCTGCGCCGCCGCGCTCATAGCGATCGTCGCCAACAGCTTCGCCACCCGGTGGATAGCCACGGCCACCGCCGATCCGACGAACGCCGACACCCTCGGCGCCACCGTCATCGCCCCGGTCGTGGAGGAGTCCGCCAAGGCCGCCGCCGTCCTCCTCGTCTTCCTCTTCCGCAGACGCGACTTCACCGGGCTCGTCGACGGTGTGGTGATAGCCGGGGTCACCGCCACCGGCTTCGCGTTCACCGAGAACATCCTCTACCTCGGCAACGCCTTCGGCACCGACCAGCTCACCGGCGACCGCGGCATCGCCTCCGTGACCGCCGCGACCTTCTTCGTGCGCATCGTCATGTCCCCCTTCGCGCACCCCCTCTTCACCGTCCTCACCGGCATGGGTTTCGGCGTCTCCGCGTGCTGCGCCGACCGCCGGCGCGTCCCCCGCGTCCTGCTGCCGCTGTGCGGGCTGCTGCTCGCGATGAGCATGCACGCCGTCTGGAACGGCTCGTCCGCCCTCGGCCAGTACGGCTTCTTCGCCGTGTACGCCGCGTTCATGGTGCCCGCGTTCGGGCTGCTGACCTGGCTCGCCGTGTGGACCAGGCAGCGCGAGCTGAGGACCGTACGGGAGGAGCTGCCCGCCTACGCCGTCGCGGGCTGGCTGACGCCCGCCGAGCCGTTCGTGCTCGGTTCCCTGCGGGCCCGGGGCATCGCCCGCGAGTACGCCCGCCACCACTGCGGCAGGGCCGCCGCCCGGGCCGTCGCCGAGTACGAGGCCTGCGCGACCTCGCTGGCCCTCCTGCGCCACCGCGGTCGCGGCGGACAGGCGGGGCCCGACTTCGTCGTCCGCGAGGCGGAGCTCCTGCGGGAACTGTGGGTCCGCCGGCACATCGCCCGGCCCGCGCTCCAGCACGCGGCAGGGCGCGTCTGGCCCGAGTACGAGTACGGGAGGGCACCCGTTCCCCGGCCCGTCCCCTGGGCTCCGCCGCCTCTCCCGCCGTACGCCGTCCGCAATCCCTATCTGACCTGAGCCTCACGGGGGGGGCGTGTCCGGGTGGCCTCACGCAAGGGGTCCTCACGCCGGGGGACCGGAAACCGGAAACCGGCAGCCCTGACGTCGGGGGGAAGTCGTCAGGACCGCCGGGGACCAAGGGGGCGCCGGAAGAGGCCGCGGTGGGCCGCACGGAGCCGTGGTGAGCCGGGGGGAGGGTGGCCGGTCGGGGCCGGTGGGTCAGGGGTTGAGGCCCTTGCCGCGCAGCCACGTCATCGGGTCGATGCCGGTGGCCTGCCCGCCGGGGTGGACCTCCAGATGGAGGTGGGGGCCGGTGACGTTGCCGGTCGCGCCGACGCGGCCGATCACGTCGCCCGTGCCGACCTTCTGGCCGACGGAGACGCTGATCGACGACTGGTGGCAGAACCACAGCTCGGTGCCGTCGTCGAGGGTGAGGACGGTGCGGTAGCCGTACGACCCGGCCCAGCCCGCCTGGGTGACGGTGCCGCTGTGGATCGCCTTGATCAGCGTGCCGGTGGGCGCGGCGAAGTCGAGACCGGTGTGGTAACCGGACGACCACATCGAACCGGCCTGGCCGAAGGTGCCGGTGATCGTGTACGACGAGGTCGGCAGCGTGTACTGCTTGGCCAGCGCGGCCAGGCGCTCGGCCTCGGCCTTCTTCGCGGCGGTCTCCTCCGCCTTCGCCTTGGCCGCCACGGCCTTGGCGGCGGCGGCCTTCTCCGCAGCGGCAGCGGCGGCGGCGATGCGCTTGGCCTGGGCGGTCTCGACGGCCGTCAGGGCCTTGTCCGCGACCTGGGTCTGCTGCTGCTCGGCCTGGGCCATGATCCGGTTGCGCAGCGCCTCGCCCGCGTCGGAGCGCTTGCTGCCGGCCACCGTCGTCATGGTGCTGAGCGAGGCCTGGGACGCCTTGGCCGAGTCGCCGCCCGTGCCGGAGTCGTCTCCGAGCAGGGAGCCCACGGAGGGCAGGTCGGGCAGGGAGATGGAGACCGGGGGCTTGCCGGTGTTGGCGCTGGCCATGCCGCCCGCGCCGACGGCGGCTATGACACCGACGCCCAGGACCGTGGAGCTGCGGGCGAGCCCGCCGCCGCGCTGCTTGGCGACCCGGTGCCGGCCTCGGAGCGGGGCGAGGGACTCCTCGGTGGGGTTCCACTCCTGCCAGGGACCCTCGTCGGGGCGGTACTCGCCATAGGCGAAGGTGTCGGTACCCCCGCGCTGGCCCGGGATGAACGGGGATTCCGTGAGAGGCCGGTCAGACGCCACGTGGGCGCGCTCCTTCCTTCCTTCTCGCCTACCGGGTTAGCTGACGGGTTCGGAGCAGGAAGGTCTCCTACGCGCGTATAACCGCCGTGCTTCCACGGCGTCATTCGCGTGATTCACCCCAGGGAGGTGGTTCCCCGGCTCCCTTGCGGGACTCGGCGTGTGCGCACGGAGCCGTCTCTTGTGACGGCTGGGACTACCGTGCTGCGTTATCGAACGTTAATAGACGCGGAGGGCAGATTCCAAGCCGTTCCCCCTGATCAGCAAGCCCTTTTTTGCCGGACTTACCTGCCATGACCGGCGAAATTCGGGCGAGTTGACCTCGTCCCGGAAATCACCTCATGGGTGACGGTGTCTCAGATGTTACGCGGAACGGCATCGTCCGCTCACCCAAGGTGATAACGGTGCGGCAGCGGGGAGGCGGCACCGGCGCGGCACCGGCGGGAAGCGTCACGGCCGCCGTACCGCGAGCAGTGCCATGTCGTCCGTCAGACCGCCCACGGCGGCGGCGTGCCGGCGTACGTCCGCCGCGAGAGCGGTCAGGAGTGCCTGCGGGCCCGGGAAGGTACGGCCGTGGAGGCGCGCCTCGGGGTCGTAGAACACGCCGTGCGCGTCGCGCGCCTCGGACAGCCCGTCGGTGTGGAGCAGCAGCGTGGCTCCCGGGGGGAGGCACGCCTCCTGGACGTGGTCGGGCAGCGCGCTCAGCTCGCCCAGGCCGAGCGGCAGCGCCGCCGTGCCCTCGTGCAGCGCGCGCACGGTGCCGTCGGCGAGGAGCAGCAGCGGGGGCGGGTGGCCGCGGTTGACGACGCGGACCAGCGTCCCGTCCCCCGGGATCTCGGCGAGTACGGCGGTGGTGAACTCCTCGAACGTGTCGACGGTGTCGCGCCGGGTGCCCTCGCGCGCCAGCGCCCGCTCGAGGCGCCGGGCGACCGCGTCGAGTGTCGCCTCCTGTTCGGCGGCCTCCCGGAAGGCCCCGATGAGGACGGCCACCACGGCCACCGCGCCCATCCCCTTGCCCCGCACATCCCCGACGATCAGCCGGACGCCGTACGCGCTGTCCTGCACGGCGTACAGATCGCCCCCGATGGACGCCCCGGCCTGCGCCGCCTCGTAGCGCGCCGCGACGTCCAGGCCGCCGATCCGCTCCTCCGGCTCCGGCAGGACGGCGAGCTGGGCGGCCTCGGCGATCTCCCGGGCGGAGGCCAGCTGCGCGTGGCCGCGCGTCACGATGGCGTTGATGAAGACGGCCAGCGCCGCGACCGTGGTGACGGTGACCAGTTCGGTGACCGCGCCGACGGCCACCACGATGTGCCGCTCGGCGTGTCCGACCAGCACGGCCAGCGCGGCGAGGACGGCCGCGAGCCCGGTGAGGAGGGTGCCGCGCCGGGTGTACAGGGGCGCGGCGGCCAACGGCGCGGCCGTGAGCAGCGGGGTGGCGGAGAACTCCCGCGGGGTGAGGTAGTCAAGGAGGATGCCGGCGGCCAGCAGCAGCGCGGGCAGCACCCGCAGGGCGGTCCTGGCGACCGAGTTACGGCGGTCAGGTCGCTGTTCCACCGCCCGAGGCCGCTCCACTCGACTCCCTGCCCTCCCTCGCCGTCCGTCGCCGGCGTACCTCCAGTGTCCGGGCCCGGCGGCGGGCGGCGAGCGGGGCTGCGCCGAGCGGATGAGCGGGCACCCTCTCCGATGCCGTACACTGGTCTCAACGACGCGGGGTGGAGCAGCTCGGTAGCTCGCTGGGCTCATAACCCAGAGGTCGCAGGTTCAAATCCTGTCCCCGCTACTGAAGGCCGAGGGCCGGAATCCATGGATTCCGGCCCTCGGTGTTTTCCGGGCCGGTGCGTGCCGCTCAGTCGTCCAGGAGGTGCCCGTTGGGTGCCTTGGCCGCGCTCTCGTACTCGGGTACGACGACCACGGTGGCGCCGTTCGCGGCCAGCACCCCGGTGCCGTCGGCGGCGGTGACGAAGGTGTCCGGCTCCCGCCAGGCGGTCACGACACGCCGTACGCCCGCGTCGAGGATCAGCCGGGCGCAGGGCGCGGGGCGGGAGGCGCGGCGGGCGCAGGGTTCCAGGCTGCTGTAGACCGTGGCGCCGGGCAGCCGCGGATCGGCGGGGTCGAGCCTGGCGAGGGCCGCCTCCTCGGCGTGCACGACCGGGTCGCCGCCCTCCCGGGAGTGGCCGCGGGCCAGCTCGGTGCCGTCGGCGGCGACGACCACCGCGCCGACGCTGAACGCGGTGTCCGACGGCGGGCACCGCTCGGCCAGCTCGCAGGCCAGCCGCAGCCAGTACCGGTCGGCGGCGCCGGCGAGCGGACCGGTGCCGGGCGCGGTGGGTTCGTAGCGCATCAGGACGACGTCGCCGACGGCCCGCGTCTCCCTCAGCCGCAGGCGTCCGCCCTGGTAGGCGCCGGGGCCGAAGAGGCGGGGGGCGTGCGGGTCGCCGACGAGGAGCGGGGCGAGGACCAGCTGGAGTTCGTCGGCGAGGTCCTGCTGGAGCAGCTGGGTGTGGACGGTGCCGCCGCCCTCCACCATCAGGCGGCGCACGCCGCGCATGTCGTGGAGGTGGGTCAGCAGGGCCCGCCAGTCGAGGGCGGGGCCGAGGGGGACGACATCGGCGAGGGGGGACAGTCCGCGGGCCCGGTCGGCGCCCTCGTCCGTGGTGTACAGCACCTTCTCGCCGCCGGTGTGCCAGAAACGGGCCGCCGGGTCCAGGTCGCCGGTGGCGCTGACGGTCACCTTGAGGGGGTACTCCGGCCGTCCGGCGGCGACCCGGGCGGCCCGGCGCTCGGCGGAGTTGACCAGCAGGCGCGGGTTGTCGGCGCGGACGGTGCCGGCGCCGATCAGGATGGCGTCGCAGGACGCCCGTACGGCGTCGACGCGGTCGAAGTCGGCCGGACCGGAGAGGAGCAGACGCTCGGGGCCGGTGTCGTCCAGGTAGCCGTCGAGGGAGACGGCGGCGGACAGGAGGACGTACGGGTACGGCATGGTGTCGGCGCTCTCTGCTCTCTTCACGGACGGCTTGGTTCAAGTTTGAAACAAACCTACACTGGGGGCATGACGACCCGCTGGCTCACCCCCGAGGAGCAGCGCGCCTGGCGCGCGTACATCGCCGCGTCGCAGCTCCTGGAGGACGCGATCGACCGGCAGCTCCAGCAGGAGGCCGGCATGCCGCACCTGTTCTACTCGGTGCTGGCCAACCTCTCCGACGCGCCCGACCACCGGCTGCGGATGACGGATCTCGCGGAGACGCTCAAGATCACGCGCAGCCGGCTGACGTACGCCGCGACCCGGTTGGAGCGGGACGGGCTGCTGCGCCGCGAGAACTGCCGCTGGGACAGGCGCAGCAGCATCGCGGTGCTGACCGACGCGGGGCGGGCCGTACTGGAGCGTACGGCGCCGGGGCATGTGGAGACGGTGCGCGCCACGCTCTTCGACCGGCTCACCCCGGAGCAGGTGGGGCAGCTGGAGGAGATCTGCACGGGGATCGCGCGGGGGTTGCAGGGCGAGGACGATACGGCGGCCGGGTCCGGGGACGTCCCGTGGCGGCGGCGGTCGTCGCCCTGCTCGGGCTCGGTCGATTCCGCCTGAACCGTGGGAAAACAATTGCTTCAACTTTAAAGCATGGGTTAGGGTCTCACCTCGTGGCCGACTGCTCAAAATTTGAAGCACCACAGCAGTACCGCCCCACCCCAGGGGCAGCCGGCCGCGGCAGACACACCCGCACCGCAACCGGGAGACCCGCATGCCCGACACCCCTGCCGCAACCCAGCGCGCCCGCGTCCGGGTACCGCTGCGCTTCCAGGACGGCTACAGCGTCGACGCCGAGCTCGTCACCTTCCACGGCCTGACCGACGGTCAGGAGCACGTCGCTGCCGTCCTCGGCACCCCCGAACCCGGCACCACCCCGCTCGTCCGGCTGCACTCCGAGTGCCTGACCGGCGACGTCTTCGGCTCCGCCCGCTGCGACTGCGGCCCGCAGCTGCGCGAGGCGGTGGAGCGGATCGCGGTGCGCGGCGGCGTGCTGCTGTATCTGCGCCAGGAGGGCCGGGGCATAGGCCTCTACAACAAGCTCGACGCGTACGCCCTCCAGGACCAGGGCCTCGACACCTACGAGGCGAACGCGGCCCTCGGCCTGCCCGAGGACGGCCGCGACTACACGGCTGCCGCGCAGATGCTGCGCGCCCTGGGCATCGACCGGCTCGACCTGCTCTCCAACAACCCCGACAAGGCGGAGCAGTTGCGCGCGCTGGGCATCGACGTCCAGGAGCGCGTGTCCACCGGCGTCTTCACCACCGCGCACAACGTCCGCTATCTGCGCGCCAAGGTCCTCCAGACCCAGCACACCCTGCCGCTCGCCGAACTGACGGACCGCCTGCCGGAGCCGTCCGGCCTGCCCGGCCTGCCCGGCCTGGCAGACCTGACGAAACTGCCGGATCTCACCGGGCGGACGGATCTGACCGAGCGGACGGCGGGCTGAAGCACCCCACCGGACCCTGCCGTCGAGCCCGGCGGGCCGTCCGGTTCGACGCGCCGCCGGACCCAGCGGGCCACCGGACCCAGCGCGCCGCCGGGCTCAGCGGGCTGCTGCCCGGTGGGGTCTGCGGGGCGGCCGGTCCGCGGTTCCGGCGGGTCCCTCGCCGGACACCGCACGCCGATGACGGGTCCGCTGCTTCACGCTCACCTGGCCGACCAGTTCCCAGAAGCACACCAGCGCGGTGAGGGGCGGGATCCCCACGATCACCAGCCCCAGCAGCGACCGCGACGAATGGCTCACGGACAGCGCCACCGCCATCGCGGAGGCGACCAGGACGATCCCCCACGACCGGCGGGCGGACCGCTGCTGGACGGTGGCCCGCAGCACGGACAGCGCCGCCACCAGCCACGGCCCGTACACCGTCAGCGGCCACCACCGCGCGAACTCCGGGGGCAGCACCGCACCGGCGATGGCGCGCAACTGGTCGTAGGAGTAGGAGATCGACCACCACAGCATGGCCAGCGCGCTGAGCGCGATCGCCGCGATCAGGGCGGTGACATGGGTGACGCGCCGCCCGCCGTCGAGGAAGGAGGATTCCTCGTCCTCCTTCCGGCGGCCGGTCCGGTGCCGGCGGCGCCCGCCGGCCGGCGCCACGGCCGGTTCCACGGCGGCGGCGGCGACCGCGGAGGCGCCGGACAGCATCTGGGCCAGCTCCTCGACCGGGTCCCAGCCGTCCCCGGCCGGGTCCGGCTCGGCCTGCGGAACGCCCCAGGCGTACGGCGCCCCGGCCGGCGGGACGTGGTACGGCCCGTAGGGCGTCTCCGGCTGCCCGAACCGCCCGGACTCCCCGCCCCCGCCGGACTCCCCGCCCGCTCCGAACCCTCCGGCCGCTCCGAACTCCCCTGACTGCGGGGACTGCGGCGGGTGGTACGCGTACTGCGGTTCGGGCGGAGGGACGTAGTAGAGCTCGGTGTCGTCGTAGGTCCCGTTCATGAGCCGCCCCCGCCGTGCCTGACCGTCTGCTCCACCACGGCCCGCGCGTACTCGCGCTGCACGCGGCCGATCCGGATCAGGAACTCGTCGAACAGATCGGAACAATGGGTGAGATGCGTGTCGCCGTCCGGCGGCTCGGTCTCACCCCTGGCCACGTCGTGCTCAGCCGTACTCGTCACTCCCACCTAACGATCAACACGGGACGCACGGGTGTCCGGCATTCGGGGGATACGCGTCCCCCGAAAGAGGGGCAGACGTCCTGGACCGTCCCGGCGAGTGCCCGAAAAACCGGGGCTGCGGAGGTGGCGCCGGGATCCTGGCGGCCGGCGGTCCAGCCGTACGCGGCGATGCCGAGACCGGCGTCGACCGCCTTCTGCCCCGGCACCCCGGCGACGCCGAGCGAGCCGGGCACGGCCCCGGCGCCACCCGGACGCCGGCAGAGCCGGAACGGCCCGCCGGTGCATCTGCCTCGTGGCGCCAGGGCCATTCGGGCCCCGCTCCGGCACGTCTGCGCGCACTCGCCGGTCCCAGCGGTTTAAGTGATCTGGCCACCCCGCCTTTTCCTCCCTTCACGGACTTGCCGGGTGGCTCCCGCTGAGCACACGTCCCCGCTGGGAGGTTCGTTGAGTTCGTCACGTCCGCCGAGACGATGGGCCGGCTTCACCGCCGCGGTCGGCCTGACCGGTTCGCTGTTCCTGGGCGCACCGGCGGCATCGGCAGCACCCACGGCCACGGAGGACGGCCGGCCGAGTGCCGTGCCCCTCACCCAGGTCAGGCCCGACCCCGACACCTCACGGGTGTGCCGGGGCCTGGTGCCGTACCCCATTCCGCCCGCCTACCGCTCGTACTACCTCTGCGGCGACTGGCGTCTCGGCCCGCGCCGGCTGCCCACGCAGGGCCCGGTGGGCACCATCCTCCGGGGTTACAACCGGCTGGGCGGCCTGACGGCCGTGCAGTTCCTGAACCGCTGGTGGCTGCCGTCGGCCGACTCGGGCCAGGGCGACTGGGACTACCCGCCGGACGACGGTTTCGCCCACGACAGCCAGGGCCGCCCGCTCGGCGCGCCGCTGCTCCTGCACGCGTCGGACCGCCTGATCCTGGACCGCTTCGGCAACGAGTCGGGCAGGTTCATGTCCCCGGCGGGCACGAAGTTCGGGCAGCGGGCGATCCCTCCGTCGAACCTCAACACCAGCGACCCGCGCTACCCGTACAACTACCACTTGTACCGGCTGGCGAAGGACCTCACCGTGTGCGCGGGCCCGGCGGCCCCGGCGTTCGAACAGCCGGGCGGCGCGATCCAGTACGCGACGGCGAGCAGCAGCGTCTGCCCGACGATCCCGTTCACCACCGTGGCCAATCTGGTCTCCAACGGCACGCTGGTGAGGGCCGCGGTACCGACGGACCAGCCCAAGTCGCTGCAGAGGCAGCCGCTCCTGCACACCCCGGCACGCTGACCGGACGCCCGGACAGCACCGCGTGAACCGCTGTGAACTGCACCGGGCGTTGCGCGCGGCCGGAGTCCCGGACGCGTACTACGAGATCCCCGGCTGCACCCACGGCCCGTACCCGGCCGACCGCTACTTCCTGGAGGAGCGGCCCGGCGGGGTATGGGCCGTGGGCGTCCACGAACGCGGCACCCGTGAGGTCGCGGCCCTCTTCCCCACCGAGTCGGAGGCCTGCGCCTGGCTCCACACCCGGCTGACCGCTCCCGCCCCGCCCCCGGTCCCCCTCACCCCGGAAGAGACGGAAACCCTCCTCCACCACCCCGAAGCCGCCCAGCAACAGGCCCGCGAGTCCTACGAACGCGCCCGCGCCGAACGGCAGCGGCCCGACGACGAGAACGGCTGATCCCGTTGCTCCCACCCGTGCAGTGGCCCCCGGGGGGGCCACTGCTGCGGTACCACCGAAGAGCGGTGCCACTGCTAAGCACGAACGTCTTCGGCAGCATCGCGGTGGCGCGGGCATCGGCACGGCGGCCACGCAGAACTCAGGTCGTAAAGGCTCAACGGCGTATCGGACGCGATCCGTACCTCAGCGCGCTGCTCGATCACCCTGCCGTCGCGAATCCGGGTGACCCTCATCGTCATGAGGTGGAAGGGAGCGTGCGTCTCCTCACCGTCCTCGGCGGTCGGCCCGGCACTCACTCTGCGCCCTCATGGGTGGCACGGTGCCGGGCGAGCAACACCCGCTTGTCGCTTTCCCGCGAGTGGTCCCCCTCGGCATGCGCGGTCCGCTGTTCGTTGCCGATACCTACGCACTCTGCACACGCGGAAGCCGCCTGGGCGGAGGCCGGTGTTCTACGGTCCATGCGTCACTGCTCCTGCGCAACGGTGGCCATACCCCTCAGGCCTTGGACGGTCGAGGGGCCTCATGAGTGGACTGTACCGCAACTTAGTACGTCTTAGGACGTCCCCAGTTGGCTTAGCATGATCTATGCCCGGTGATGCTGTGCTTTTACGGTCACTGCATGATTGAGCTCGACCGGGACGCGATGACGCCGATGTACGTGCAGTTGGCCAATGTGCTGCGCGACCGGATTCGGCGCGGTGAGATCCCGGTCGGTCGGCGCCTGCCCTCACAGTCGGAGTTGGAAGTGGAGACCGGGGGCGTGGTGTCGCGGCGGACCATCAAGAGCGCGTTGGAAGTCCTCTCCGAAGAGGGCCTCGTTCAGGGCGTCCAGGGAAAGGGAGTGTTCGTGATCGCGCTCCCGGAGAAGCCCGCAGACGCGTAGGAACCTTCATCGGCGACCCAGTGCCACGGGATGCCGCCGGAGGTGCCTCGTACCGCGCACCCGCCAGACGGGCCAGCAGCGGGCCAGCGCGCCCACTTGATGGACACTTCGGATACGGATTCGCCGACCAGCACCCCCCCAGAAACGACAGAACCCCCGCCTGACCAGGTCAGCGGGGGTGTCGACCCCGAGGGGTCCGGTAGGCCCTGTGGGACTCGAACCCACAACCAATGGATTAAAAGTCCACTGCTCTGCCAATTGAGCTAAGGGCCCCGGTGATGTTGCCTCCCTGAGCATAGCCGCCCGGGGCCGTGTCTCCGATCGGGTATCGGGGACACGGCGGTGAGGAGCGGCACCTGGGTTACGGGGCGGTCCGTCCGGTGGTGGTGACCGCCGGTTCGCGGGCGGGGGTGCGGGCCGGGTTCAGGAACCAGTGGCGGGCCGACACCAGCCACCACGTCGCCGCGAAGCCCAGGACGGCCAGGACCGCCACCGGGGCGTAGTTGAAGGTGTCCCAGGTGACCGGGGAGACCTGGGGGAGCATGAAGAGGATCGTGATCGCTCCCACCCAGGCGACCGACACGACACCGATCGCACGCGACCAGCGGCCCAGGTGCCACGGGCCCCGGTCGAAGTCGTCGCCCTTGCGGAGGCGGAGGAACGTCGGGATGACGTAGGCCACGTACAGGCCGATCACCGCGATCGACGTCACCGCCGCGTACGCGGTGTAGTTGATCAGGTAGGGCAGGCCCAGGGCCAGGGCGCCCGCCGTGGCGAGCCAGACCGCCGCCACCGGGGTACGGGTGCGGGGGCTGACCGTGTGCCACACGCGCGAGAACGGCAGCGCCCCGTCGCGGGAGAAAGCGTAGATCATGCGGCTGTTGGCCGTCACCGACGCCATCCCGCAGAACAGCTGTGCCCCGATGACGACGAGGAGCAGGAGTTTGCCCGCCGTCGCGCCCAGGGCGTCCAGGAGGATCTGGGCGGGCGGTGCGCCGGTCGGGGACGCGAGTTCCCCGTCGTACGACTGGATCGCGAAGGTGAAGCCCAGGAGGAGGACGAAGCCGGCCACCCAGGACGTCCAGATCGAGCGGACGATGCCCTTCGGGCCCGCCGTCGACGCGTCGTGCGTCTCCTCCGTCATATGGGCCGAGGCGTCGTAGCCCGTGAAGGTGTACTGCGCCATCAGCAGGCCGATCAGGACCACGTACACGCCGCTGCCCCAGCCCGTGTTGTTCACGAACTTCGTGAAGACGAACGACGCCGACTGGTGGTGATCGGGGGTCAGGGCCAGCGCGCCGACGATCACCGCCACGCCCAGCACGTGCCACCACACGCTCACGCTGTTCAGCAGCGCCACGATGCGGACCCCGAAGGTGTTCAGGAGGCCGTGCAGGAGGAGGATCGCCGCGAAGAGGAGGATCGTGCGGCCCGGCGTGACCTCGAAACCGAACTGCAGGTTCAGATAGGCCCCGAGGAACGACGCCGCGCCGAAGTCGATGCCCGCCGTCACGGCCACCTGGCCCAGCACGTTGAACCATCCGGTGAACCACGCCCACGCCGCCGCCGTCCGCGGGGGTGCCAGCCGGTGCGCCCAGAAGTAGAGGCCCGCGGAGGTCGGGTAAGCCGAGCAGATCTCGGCCATCGACAGGCCGACCAGCAGGGTCATCAGGCCGACGGCCACCCAGCCCCAGGTGATCACCGCCGGGCCGCCGGTGTTCATACCGAAGAGGTAGAGGGTGAGGCATCCCGAGAGGACCGAGATGATCGTGAAGGAGACCGCGTAGTTCGAGAACGCCGACATACGGCGGGCGAGGACCTGGGTGTACCCCAACTGGGCCAGGCGCTCCTCGTCCGACAGCCGCAGCGGACTCGCGGGGGTGTCGTCATCTGTCATGCCCCCAGCAATTCCCTCGCCGGGTGCGTGACATGCGCCACACGGTGGCCGAAATGTGGTGGTAACGCGACGCGCCCCCGACCCGGGTGTGGAAAGGGTCGGGGGCGCGTCGGTCGTTCAGAAGCAGCTCCGGATACGGGTTCGGATCCGCACCCGGCTGCCGCCGCCGTCAGCCGTTGCGCTTCCAGCGGGGCTTGTCGTCGCGACGGCCGAAGGAACCGGTGCCGCCCCGGTGGTCGTCACGGCGGCCGTACGGGCGGTCACCACCGGCCGAGCGGAAACCCGGACGGTCGTTGCCGGCCGACCGGAAGCCCGGACGGTCGTCACGGCGGTCACGGTTGAACGGGCGGTCGCTGCCGTGGTGGGTACCGCGGTCGGCACCCCGGTCGTCACGACGCTCGAAGCCACGGGCACCACGGTCACGGTCGAACGGGCGGCCGCCCCGGTCGTCACGACGCTCGAAGCCGCGGCCACCACGGTCGCCGCGGTCGGCGCGGTCGTCACGGCGGAAGCCGCCGCGGTCGCCGCCCCGGTCACCCCGGTCGTCACGGCGCTCGAAACCACGGTCGTCACGGCGCTCGAAGCTCCGGCCGCCACGGTCACGGTCACGGTCGAAGGGACGGCTGCCCCGGTCGTCACGGCGGAAGCCGCCGCGGTCGCCACCCCGGTCACCCCGGTCGCGGTCCCGGTTGAAGCCCCGGTCGTCGCGGCGCTCGTACGAACGTCCGCCCCGGTCACCCCGGTCGTCACGGCGCTCGTAGCGCTCGGTGCGCTCCACGCGCTCCGGGCGGTCGACGGCCTCCGTCACCGGCTGCTCCGGCAGCGGCACCTCCGCCGCCTCGGACACCGCGGCCTCGGCCGCCTGCGCCGCCACGGCCAGCGCCTCCGCCGGGTCCTCGCCCCGCTCGCGGGCGACCCGGGCGACCAGCCGGTCGGCCTCCTCGCGCAGCTCCGTCGCACGGCGCGTGGCCCGCTCCAGCTGCTTGGCGAGGTGGCTGACCTCACGCTCGGCCTGCTGCGCGGCGTTGCCCGCCGACTCCGCCTGGACCTCCGTCATCGAACGGGCGCCGGTGATCTCGGCGACCTCCGGGTCGAAGGCCGCGCCGCCCTGGATGATGTGACGCCCGGCGTCGACGCCCGCGTCCTCCATCAGCCGGAAGATCTGGCGGCGCTGGTGCGGCAGGGACAGCGAGACGACCGTGCCGGTGCGGCCGGCGCGGGCCGTGCGGCCGGCGCGGTGCAGATAGTCCTTGTGGTCACCGGCCGGGTCGACGTTCAGAACCAGGTCGATGCCGTCGACGTGGATGCCGCGGGCGGCGACGTCGGTGGCGACGAGGACGTTGACGTAGCCCTCCTTGAAGTCGGCCAGCGTCCGCGTCCGCGCGCCCTGCGTCATACCGCCGTGCAGCGCGTCCGCCTTGGCGCCCGCGTCGCGCAGCTGCTCGGCCACGCGGTCGGCGCCGAGCTGGGTGCGCACGAAGATGATGGTGCGGCCCTTGCGGGAGGCGATGGCGGCGGTGACCGGCGCCTTGTCCTTGGGCTTCACGATGAGGATGTGGTGCGACATCGTCGTGACCGCGCCCTGCGCCGCGTCCACCTCGTGGTGCACGGGCGAGGTGAGGTAGCGGTCGACGAGGGTCTGGATCTCGTTCTCCATCGTGGCGGAGAACAGCATCCGCTGGCCGCCCGCCGGGACCTGGTCGAGCAGCTCCGTCACCTCGGGCAGGAAGCCCAGGTCGGACATCTGGTCGGCCTCGTCGAGGACGGCGATCTCGACGTCCTCGAGGGAGCAGGCGCCGCGGTTGATGATGTCGCGCAGCCGGCCCGGGGTGGCGACGAGGATGTCGACGCCGCGCTCGAGGGCGTAGATCTGGTTGCCCATCGAGGTGCCGCCGCAGACGACCTTCATCTTCAGCCCGACGACGTCGCCGTACGGCTGGAGCGCGTCCGCGACCTGCATGGCGAGCTCACGGGTCGGGGTGAGGATGACGGCGCGCGGGCGCTTGCGCTCGGTGCGGCCGCCGGCCAGCCGGGCCAGCACGGGCAGGCCGAAGGCGAGGGTCTTGCCGGAGCCGGTGCGGCCACGGCCCAGGATGTCCTTGCCGGCCAGGGCGTCCGGGACGGTCGCGGCCTGGATCGGGAAGGGGGTCGTCACACCGTTCTGCGCGAGCTTGCGCACCACGCCCTCGGGAAGGCCGAGGTCCCCGAAGGTGACCTGGGGAGCGGCGGGCTCGGAGGCGTTCCCCGTCCCGGTCCCGGCCGCGGCTTCGAGGACGGCCTCGGTCGTGACGTCGTCGTTCTCGGTGTTCCCGGGCACGGCGAACTGATCAGTACTGGCAATGGACATGCGAATGCGAAACCTTCCGGAGTCTCGTCGGCACGCGCCCGTCAACTCCGTGATTCGCATTACGACCGCCTCAATGCGGTCCGCCACGGCAAGGGAGAGTACGCGCCACACGGCGCGCTCTGCGGTGGCGCCGGGCAAATGGGATCAAACGATCTACCACCATACGCACCCTCCACCCCCCAAGGCAAACCGAGCCCTGGAGACCCTCGTCACGTGCGCCGGTGGCCGTCGGCCGCCGGGCCTCAGTAGGTCAGCGGAACGGATGAGGCGACCGGCGTCGCGGCGGTCAGGGCGGCGTAGGCGGGCGTGCCGGCCACCGGCGCCGGTGCCGGGGCGCGGTCGGCGAGTTGGGGGCCGGTGCCCTCGTGCGCGGACGAGGAGGGCTCGGCCGGGGGCGGGGGCTGCGAGGAGGGCGGCGGGGGTGCCTCGGTGGGCGGGGCGGACTCGGTGGGCGGCGCCGGAGCCCGGGTGGGCGTCGGCTGCGCGGGTGCCGTCGGGGTCGCCCGTGCGCTGCCGCCGGGCTGCACCGACGCGGAGGCGGGGACGCCGTCCGCCTCCTGGCCGGGCGCGGCCGACGGGGTCTCCGCCTCCCCCGGCTCGCGTCTCCCGGCGTGCCGCCCGCGCCTGCCGTCGCCGCCCGCGTCGACCCCGAAGCCGCGCCCGCCGCCCGACGCCGCCGACATCCCGTCGGGCGCCGGGCCGCCCGGCTGCCCCGCGGAGTGCGAGGGGGCCGCCCGGTGCGCGTCACCGTCCTTCACGTTCACACAGCCGGTGGCGGCGGCGGTGACGGCCACCACGACGGCGGCCAGCCGCACCGGCAGCCCGGTCGCCGACCACGCGGCCGACCGGGTGGCCGGGCGCGCCGGCAGCCACGCCGACAGCTGCGTCGGCAACCGGACCGGCAGCCGGACCGGCAGGGGCTGCGGTTCCCCGGACACCTGCGGCAGCGCGGGGGGCTGGGGCTGCGGGCGGGCGGGGGCGTACGGACGGGCAGGCATGCGCAGAGGGCGCACGGCGGTCACCTCCGGGGCTCGAGGAAGTCAACGTGCCCAACTCCCTTCGCCCGCAAGAGGACACGCGCCCTCTTCCCGGCACGGCCGGGACAGGCCCGCTCAGCCGTACCCGAGCGCGTGCAGCCGGGCGTCGTCGATGCCGAAGTGATGGGCGATCTCATGGACCACGGTGACCTCCGTCTCCGCGACCACGTCGTCCCGCGTCGCGCACATCCGCAGCGTCGGGTTCCGGTAGACGGTGATGCGGTCCGGCAGCACGCCCGCGTACCACTCGCCCCGGTCGGTGAGCGGGGTTCCCTCGTACAGCCCGAGCAGCCCGGGGTCGTCGGCGGGCGGCTCGTCCTCGACGAACACCGCGACGTTGTCCATCAGCCGAGTCAGCTCCGGCGGAATCCGGTCGAGCGCCTCGGCGACCAGTTCCTCGAACTCCTCGCGCGTCATCTCCAGCACAGGGCCATTGTCCGGTACGGAACGTCCGTACGAGAGTCGTGAACCGTCCCGTATACCCATGCGTATCCGGGGGCGGACTTGGGCATACGCGACCAATGGTCCGCCTGCCCGCCCGTACCCGTACCCCCGACGTCCCGCGGAACGACCGCCCCCGCGGCCGCCGGGGCACCCGCGGCACCGCCGGCCACCGCCCCGGACCCGTCGTGGCCCTGGTGCCCGGCGTCGCCCGCCCCTGGGCGCGCGCCCTCGGGCTCGTCACCGTCGTGCTGCTCGGCGCCTGGCTCGGGCTGCTGGTCGTCGGCGACGTCCGCGTCCCGGTCGGCCCCATGGACACCACCATGACCCTGCGCCCGTCCCTCACCGGCGGCACGAAGATCAACGTGTCCCCGCTGGGCGCGCTGCGCCTGGACAGCCATGTCGCCCCGGTCCGTCTCGACGTCAACGTCGACCGGCTCGACCCCGTCCGCTCCCAGGCCCTGGTGGACCACCCCGAGCGCCTGTCCGGGCTCCAGGACGAGGTCGGCCGGGACGTGCAGCGCGGCACGCTCGACCTGGCGGTGCGCTCCGGCGTGGCCGTCGTCTCCGGCGCCACCGCCCTCGGTCTCGCCGTCTACCGGCGCCCGCGCCGCGCCCTGGCCGCCGGCGGGCTGGCGCTGACGCTGCTGCTCGCGTCGGGTGCGACGGCGTACGCCACCTGGAACCCCAAGTCGGTCCTGGAGCCGAAGTTCTCCGGGCTGCTGTCCTCGGCACCCTCGCTGGTGGGCAACGCGCGCAGCATCGTCACCGAGTTCGACGTCTACCAGAAGGAGCTGGCCCGGCTGGTGACGAACGTGACGAAGCTCTACGACGTCACGTCCACGCTCCCCGCCTACCAGCCCGACCCGAGCACCATCCGGGTGCTGCACGTCTCCGACATCCACCTCAACCCGGCGAGCTGGAAGATCATCGCCTCGCTGGTGCGGCAGTACAAGGTGAACGTGATCGTCGACTCCGGCGACACGATGGACCACGGCACGGCGGCGGAGAACGGCTTCCTCGACCCGATCGCCGACCTGGGCGCGCCGTACGTGTGGGTGCGCGGCAACCACGACTCGGCGACCACCCAGCGGTACCTCGAGGACTCCCGGCGCTTCGGGAACGTCCGTGTCCTGGACGGGGGCCGTGCGGTGACCGTCGCCGGGCTGCGGTTCGCGGGGATCGGCGATCCGCAGTTCACCCCGGACCGTTCCGTGCAGACCGGCGGGGAGGCGGCGGAGGAGCTCGCGGGCGACCAGCTCGCCTCGGCGCTGCGCGACCAGCGGGCCGCCGGGACTCCGGTGGACGTGGCCGTCGCCCATGAGCCGACCGCGGCCAGGGAGACGGACGGTGAGGTGCCGCTGGTGCTGGCCGGTCATCTGCACCACGAGGAGACGGAGGTCATGAGGCTCGGTACCCGGCTGCGGCTGGAGGGCTCGACGGGCGGCAGCGGGCTGCGGGCCGTGGAGCACGAGTACCCGGCGCCGGTCGAGGCGTCGATCCTCTACTTCGACCGGGCCACCCGGCACCTCCAGGCGTGGGACGCGATCAGGCTGGGCGGGCTGGGGCAGACGACGGCGGAGGTCAGCCGCCACCTCCCGGAGGAGAACCGGCCGGGAGCGACCCCCGGCCCGTCGGCCCCGTCCGGCACGGGGTCGGGTCCGCGGAGCCCCTCCGGCACAGCACCGGGCCCCTCCGGCACGGCTCCCCCGGCCTCGGCGTCCCCGGCCCCGTCCACCAGGTGATCCGCGCCGCCGTAAACCGTTTTGGCGATCCTCCCCGCCATCCCATATGCTTCATGACGTCCCCGAGGCGCTGCGAAGCGCCCAGGCGGGCCGATAGCCCTCATCGTCTAGCGGCCTAGGACGCCGCCCTTTCAAGGCGGTAGCACGGGTTCGAATCCCGTTGGGGGCACGTACAACCGTGTGCGACACTGTCGTACACAGCGCAAGGTCCTGTGGAGCAGTTTGGAGTGCTCGCCACCCTGTCAAGGTGGAGGCCGCGGGTTCAAATCCCGTCAGGACCGCTGAGATTCACTCTGTGTATCTCGTGGCTGGGTAGCTCAGTTGGTACGAGCGATCGCCTGAAAAGCGATAGGTCGCCGGTTCGACCCCGGCCCCAGCCACCACCGCCCGACCAGGGCGAACACCCCCTCCGGGATTTTCCCGAGGGGGTGTTTTCGTATCCGGTGTCCGACCGGGCCAGGCGCAGGCCACGATGGACCGGGACGCGAAGCCGGAGGGGCCGGAGGGGCCGGAGTCATGCGGGATGTCGAGTTGGAGAAGGACCGGGCGCGCTACGGATTACTCGCGGTCGTCGTCAGCAACCTCGCGATCGCCGGGGTGGCGGTCGTCGGGGTGTGGCGGCTGGACGGCGACACGTCGGTGACGGTCGGCGTGCTCTCCGCCGCGTTCACCGCCGTGAGCAGCATGACGACCGCGTATCTGGGGATCAAGGCGGTGTCCAACACGGCCAAGTCGATCGCGCTCGGAGGCGACGGCACGGCCGCGGCCCGCGCCGCGCAGGCCGCCCAGCCCGCCCCACCGGCCCACCCCGGGCAGCCGTCCCACGCGCCACCGGCCCACCCCGGCCAGCCGGTCCCGCCGGCCCACGCGACACCGGCGCCCGTGCCGCCGCCCGCCCGGCGCACCCCGTGAGCCACCGACCCGGCGGCACCCGGGTCTCCCGTACGCACCCGCGCCCGCCCCGGGATACAGCTCGGCGTATACACCGGTAATCAAATGGTTGGCCAGGAATTTCCCCGAGGTGCGATCCTGGACCCCGTATGTCTACGCATCCCGCCCCCGCCCTCGGCACTCTCGCCCCTCGCCTCACCGAGCTGACGCTGCGCGACGCGCACCGGCTCGGGCGCCGGCTGGAGGGTGCGCGCAGGATCCGCAAGCCCGAGGCCCGTGCCGCCGTACTCGCCGAGATCGAGGGCGAGGTCGCCAAAGCCGAGGCCCGCGCCGCCGAGCGGCGTTCCCGGGTGCCCGCGGTCACGTATCCCGCGCAGCTGCCGGTCAGCCAGAAGAAGGACCTGATCGCGGCGGCCATCCGCGACCACCAGGTGGTCATCGTCGCCGGTGAGACCGGGTCCGGGAAGACCACGCAGATCCCGAAGATCTGTATGGAACTCGGCCGCGGCGTACGCGGCATGATCGGGCACACCCAGCCCCGCCGGATCGCCGCGCGCACCGTCGCCGAGCGGGTGGCGGAGGAGCTGGACACCCCGCTCGGTTCGGCCGTCGGCTGGAAGGTGCGGTTCACCGACCAGGTCGACCCGGAGGCCACCTTCGTCAAGCTGATGACGGACGGCATCCTGCTCGCCGAGATCCAGACGGACCGCGAACTGCGGGCCTACGACACGATCATCATCGACGAGGCCCACGAGCGGTCCCTCAACATCGACTTCCTGCTGGGCTATCTCGCGCAGCTGCTGCCGAAGCGGCCGGACCTCAAGGTCGTCATCACCTCGGCGACCATCGACCCGGAGCGGTTCTCCCGGCACTTCGGCGACGCCCCGATCGTCGAGGTCAGCGGGCGGACGTATCCGGTCGAGGTGCGCTACCGGCCGCTACTGGAGGACGAGTCGGAGGACGCCGACCGCGACCAGATCACCGCGATCGGCGACGCCGTCGAGGAACTGATGGCGGAAGGACCCGGTGACATCCTCGTGTTCCTCTCCGGGGAGCGGGAGATCCGGGACACGGCGGACGCGCTCACCAAGAAGCAGTACCGCATGACGGAGATCCTCCCGCTCTACGCCCGGCTCTCGCACGCCGAGCAGCACCGGGTGTTCCAGGCGCACACGGGCCGCAGGATCGTTCTGGCGACGAACGTCGCGGAGACCTCCCTCACCGTCCCCGGCATCAAGTACGTCATCGACCCCGGCTTCGCCCGTATCTCCCGCTACAGCCACCGCACCAAGGTGCAGCGGCTGCCCATCGAGCCGGTCTCGCAGGCCAGCGCCAACCAGCGCAAGGGCCGCTGCGGCCGTACGTCGGACGGTGTCTGCATCCGCCTCTACAGCGAGGAGGACTTCACCGCCCGCCCGGAGTTCACCGACGCGGAGATCCTGCGCACCAACCTCGCCTCCGTCATCCTCCAGATGACCGCCGCCGGGCTCGGCGACATCGAGAGGTTCCCCTTCATCGACCCGCCGGACCACCGCAACATCCGCGACGGTGTGCAGCTGTTGCAGGAACTGCACGCGCTCGACCCCGCCCAGAAGGACCCGCGCAAGCGGCTCACCGACACCGGCCGCAAGCTCGCCCAGCTGCCCGTCGACCCGCGGCTGGCCCGGATGGTCCTGGAGGCCGACCGGAACGACTGCGTGCGCGAGGTCATGGTCATCGCCGCCGCGCTGTCCATCCAGGACCCGCGCGAGCGCCCCGCCGACAAACAGACCCAGGCGGACCAGCAGCACGCCCGCTTCAAGGACGAGACGAGCGACTTCCTCGCCTATCTCAACCTCTGGCGCCACATCCGCGAGCAGCAGCGCGAGCGCGGCTCGTCGTCCTTCCGGCGGATGTGCCGCCAGGAGTACCTCAACTTCCTGCGCATTCGCGAATGGCAGGACATCTACTCCCAACTGCGCACCGTGGCCAAGCAGATGGGCATCCACGTCGGCGAACACGACGCGCCCGCCGACCGCGTGCACCTCTCACTGCTCGCCGGGCTGCTCTCGCACATCGGCATGAAGGACGTGAAGGACGGCGCGAAGAACGAGTACCTGGGCGCCCGCAACGCCAAGTTCGCGATCTTCCCCGGCTCGACGCTGTTCAAGAAGACACCGCGCTTCGTGATGTCGGCCGAACTCGTCGAGACCTCACGCCTGTGGGCGCGGGTCAACGCGAAGATCGAACCCGAGTGGGTCGAACCCCTCGCCGAGCACCTCCTGAAACGGACGTACAGCGAACCGCACTGGGAGAAGGACCAGGCGGCCGTGATGGCGTTCGAGAAGGTCACGCTGTACGGCGTCCCGATCGTCGCCCAGCGCAAGGTGAACTACGGCCGGATCGACCCCGAGGTCTCCCGCGAGCTGTTCATCCGCAACGCGCTGGTGGAGGGCGACTGGCGCACCCCCCACAAGTTCTTCGCCGACAACCGCCGCCTGCTCAGCGAGGTCGAGGAGCTCGAGCACCGGGCGCGGCGCCGGGACATCGTCGTCGACGACGACACGCTGTACGACTTCTACGACCAGCGGGTGCCCGCACACGTCGTCTCCGGCGCCCACTTCGACTCCTGGTGGAAACGCAAGCGGCAGGAGCAGCCCGACTTCCTCGACTTCGAGCGGGAGATGCTCATCCGTGAGTCGGCGGAAGCGGTCACCAAGGCCGACTATCCCGACTCCTGGCGGCAGGGCCCGCTCACGTTCCGGGTGACGTACCAGTTCGAGCCGGGCGCGGACGCCGACGGCGTGACCGTCCACATCCCGCTCCAGGTGCTGAACCAGGTCACCGACGAGGGCTTCGACTGGCAGATCCCGGGCCTGCGGGAGGAGGTCGTCACGGAGCTGATCCGCTCCCTCCCCAAACCGGTCCGCCGCCACTACGTGCCCGCCCCGAACTATGCGAAGGCGTTCCTGGAGAAGGCGGTGCCGCTCCAGGAGCCGCTGACGGTCACCATGGCGCGGGAGCTGCGGCGGATGGTCGGCGTGCCCTTCGACGCCGCCGACTTCGACCTGGCGAAGCTCCCCGACCACCTGAAGATCACCTTCCGGATCGTCGACGAGCGGCGCCGCAAGGTCGCCGAGGACAAGGACCTGGAGGCGCTGCGGCTGCGGATGCGGCCCAAGGCCCGCCAGGCCCTCTCCCAGGCGGCCGCGGCCACCGCGGAACGCCGGGGCGGCGAGTCCCTGGAGCGCACCGGGCTCACCGACTGGACGATCGGCACCCTCACCCGCGTCTTCGAGACCCGCCGGGCCGGGCAGCCGGTGAAGGCCTACCCCGCCCTGGTGGACGACGGCGACACGGTCTCCGTCCAGCTCTTCGACACGGAGGCGGAGCAGGCCGAGGCGATGTGGCGGGGGACGCGTCGGCTCATCCTGCGCAACATCCCGGTCGATCCCGGGAAGTTCGCCGGCGACCGGCTCACGAACCCCCAGAAGCTGGCCCTGTCCGCCAACCCGCACGGCACGGTGCAGGCCCTGTTCGACGACTGCGCCATGGCCGCCGCCGACCGGCTCGTCGCCGACTTCGGCGGGCCGGCCTGGGACGAGGAGTCGTACCGCAAGCTCTACGACAAGGTGCGTGCCGAGATCGTCGACACGACCGTGCGGGCGGTGGGGCAGGTGCAGCAGGTGCTCGCCGCGTGGCAGGCCTGCGAACGGCGCCTGAAGGCCGTACGCAGCCCGGCGCTGCTTCCCAACCTCGCGGACGTCCGCGCCCAGCTGGACGGGCTCGTGAAGCCCGGGTTCGTGACGGAGGCGGGGATACGGCGGCTGCCGGACCTGGTGCGCTATCTGATCGCCGTGGACCGGCGGCTCCAGCAGATGCCGACGGGGGTGCAGCGCGACACCACGCGCATGGAGAAGGTCCACGAGATGCGGGACGAGTACGCGTGGCTGCTGGAACAGCTCCCGCAGGGACGGCCCGTGCCGGCCCCGGTGCGGGACATCCGCTGGATGATCGAGGAGCTGCGGGTGAGCTACTTCGCCCATGCGCTGGGCACGGCGTACCCCGTGTCGGACAAGCGGATCGTCAAGGCGATCGACGCGCAGGTGCCGTGACGACGGCTGCACGGTGAGTGAGTTCGACCAAGTGGCACGGGCTCCTGTACAGTCCTTCTCGCAGCACAGCGCACGAATGGTGCCGCAACGCAAGGTCCTGTGGAGCAGTTTGGAGTGCTCGCCACCCTGTCAAGGTGGAGGCCGCGGGTTCAAATCCCGTCAGGACCGCTTGTTCGTCTGATGCCTGGTCCGTCTCCTTCGGAGGAGCGGGCCTTTGTGCTGTCCGGACCGAGCCCCGGAGAGTTCTCTCGCCCCCGCCGCCCCTTCCCGCTCCCGACCTCGGGGGCGCTGCCCCCGGACCCCCGCTCCTCAAACGCCGGAGAGGCTGACTTTCAGCCTGTCCGGCGTTTGAGGACGAGGCCCGAAGGGCCGACAAGGGGGGTCTGGGGGCGCAGCCCCCAGGGACGGGACGGGAAGGGGCGGCGGGGGCGAGAAAAGCCCCGCGCCGACGACCGCACGCCGACCCCTTCCGGGGCACGGGCTCTTGACGGCGTCACATTCCACCAGTACCCAGGAGACAGGCCCCCGTTCCCGGCACGGCCTCTCTGGAGGTGGCGTATGGCGGCATCGGTCAGGCACGAGACGCGGGCCCTGCTCCGCGCGCATCTGTCGGCCGCCTCGTCGTACGGTCACCTCACCCGGCACTGTCCGATCTGCCACCGCCTGCTGCGCCTGGCCATGGACGCGCCGCCAGGGGCCGCGGAGACCGACGGCGGGCGCACAGCGGGTGCGGAGGGCGCGGAGGGCACCGAAGGCGGGGAAGGCACCGCTCCCGGCGTCCCCGAGGACGAGGCGCCCGCGGTCGCGTACTGAGCCGGACTCAAGCCTGGGCCCGAGCCGGCCGAGCCAAACCGGGCCGACCGGGCCGGGCCGACCGGGCCGGGCCGACCGGGCCGGGCCGACCGGGCCGGGTATCCCGACGCTCGAAAACCCTTGGAATGCTAAAACGATTCTGCAACCTTCCCCCGGCCACCGTGCGTCACCGGCTATCATGCGTCTGGCATGTGACAGGAGTCACCGCATGAGTTTCCGAAACCGCGGTACTCACCCATCTCATCCCACAGGTCAATTTAATATGTGCAATTGCACCACCCTGTGAGGCCGTTCGACGCGCAGTTCGACGGGTGCCGCAGAGGACGTTCAGAAGTCCTCCACAGAGGATCCGACAGGCCTCCCCAGAGTCCGACAAGGCCGCGCACAGAGCATCCGCAACCCCCACAGCGGGCCCACAAAAAAGATCGCGCTGGACTCGGCGGAGTCCAGCGCGATCGACGACGCACCCTGTCGCTTGCCTAGAAAGCTCTAGATGCCTTGGGCGTGGAGCCTGTTGGGGCAGACCCCGCGTCGCTTGGAGCTATGGCTTCGGGCACCGCGACCGATTGGGGGACCAGCCGCTTTGCCCGATATGGAGTTGTTGATCAGGCCTCGCTGCGCTGCTGCGGAATGCCCGCCAGCAGTGCGCGGACCTCGGCCTCGCGGTAACGACGGTGTCCACCGAGCGTGCGGATGGACGTGAGCTTGCCGGCCTTCGCCCACCGTGTGACCGTCTTGGGGTCGACGCGGAACATGGTGGCGACCTCAGCCGGGGTCAGCAGCGGCTCGGCATCAGGGGTGCGAGCGGTCATGAGCGGCCTCCTCGGGAGAACCGAACCATCTCGGTTCTTTCCTCTAAATTCTGCACCTTGACCCGCGTTGCCCGAAATGGCGGACGCGAGTCGAGTCGGTTATAGGACGAACGGCTTGTCCTCGGCACTACAACTACACCATCTGTCCAGCCGCGTCGGCCAAACCGATGGAATTGCCCTCCCAGGTGTTCATCAGCCGCGGAAGCCGATGGACCATGCCATAGCGGACAGTCACGCCACTGTGACGATCAGTCACACCAGCGATCAGGAGTCCCCGGACCCATCTTCAGGCCCCCCAAAGCGCGCAATGCGGTGCTTCCACCCAAGATGGACACACCAGGACGGACGGAGTCCTCCCCGGACTCCTTGTCCTATTTTGGCATGAGGAGGGGCAAGTGGCGCAAGGTCCCCGCGCGTGCGGTCCATCACCCTTCGCACAAACGCCCGTATCGAACCCTACGCCCCGTCAGTTCTCCGAAGTGCCGCCGACCGTACGCGCGATCCCTCCGGACCGGCCGTGACATAGATCACCGACGCCGGGCCGCCACCCCGGCCGATACCCCCCACCGATACCCCCCACCGGTACCCCACCGGTACCCCGCCCGTCGCCCTGTCCTGGCCCCGTCCGAGGCCCCGTCCGACGTCCCGTCAGTTCGCCGACCGCAGGTCACGCACCGCGCGCCAGCGCTCCGCGAACCGCGTGTACGCCTCCCCCGCCGCCACCCCGTCGCCCTGCCGCAGCGCCTCGATGCCCTCCGCCACGTCCGCGGCCGAGTGGTCGCCCTCCAGATCGCCGGCCCGCAGCAGGTGTACGAGGCCCCCGTAGTCCAGCTCGACCCGTGACCGCGGATGGAACTCCTCCAGCCAGCGCCCCACGTCGACGAGACCGTCGATCAGCGGCCCCTCGGAGACGGCGTCCCGCAGCGCCCGCAGCCCCCGGGCGACACGCCGCCGCGCCTCCACCATCGGGGTGCGGTAGCGCAGCAGCGGCGGCACCTCCCCGGTGCCCTTCTCGTAGCGCCGTTCGGCGTCGGACACCAGCACGAACCAGCTCAGCGGCACCTGCCAGGTCGCCGTGCGGATCCAGGGGCGGGCGTCGGGGTTGCGGGCGAGCCAGCGCTCGTAGTCCTGCGCGGCCTGGCGCCGTACGACGGGTGGGAGCACCGCGTCCAGCACCGGCGCCGGGAGGCCGTCGCCCAGTTCCTCCAGGACCTGCCAGCCGCGCAGCCGGGTGCGCCAGGGGCAGACGCAGACCACGCCGTCGGCCTCCAGCACGAACGCGTCGCCGCTCTCGTGCACCGGCACCGCGACCGGCGGGGTGGGCAGCAGATCGGCCAGGGACCGGCGCAGTTCGTCCTGGTACGAGGGGCGGTCGGGGCGGCGGGCGTAGCGGGACCAGTGGTCGCGCTCCGGCTCCGGGAAGGCGGCCAGTGGCTCGTAGACGCGCAGATAGGCCGCGTACGGGACGATCACCGAGGACACCTTGGGCACGCCTGCTCCCTCCCCATCGACCTCACTCCGAAACCCCGCCGCCGGGCCTGACCCGGCGCCCGCCCGACGCCCGCCCGACGCCCGTCCGGCGCGTGCCGGGCGCCTGCCGGGCGCGGAGACCGTCCGGCCCCTGCCCGGAGCCCCGTCGCATCCTGCCACGCGGAGGGGCGCACGGACGGGTGCACGGAGAGGGGTGCGGACGGGTGCACGGAGGGGGTGCGGACGGGTGCGCGCATCCCACCGGAGGCTGATCTTCCGCAGGGCCCCGTCCGACGCGCGACGCCAGGCTCTACGCTCGTGCCACAGCACCCGCCACCCGCACGGGAGCTGGTGTCCGACCGCCGCCCCTCCCAGGAGTCACCACCGTGACCGACGTAACCGGCGCACCTGCTGACGTACTGCACACCCTGTTCCACTCGGAGCAGGGCGGACATGAGCAGGTCGTGCTCTGCCAGGACCGCGCCACCGGCCTCAGGGCCGTGATCGCCCTTCACTCCACCGCCCTCGGCCCCGCCCTCGGCGGCACGCGCTTCCACCCGTACCCGAACGAGGCGGCGGCCGTCGCCGACGCGCTCGACCTCGCACGCGGCATGTCGTACAAGAACGCCATGGCCGGCCTCGGCCACGGCGGCGGCAAGGCCGTGATCATCGGCGACCCGGAGCGGGACAAGACCGAGGACCTGCTGCTCGCCTACGGGCGGTGCGTGGCGGCGCTCGGCGGGCGGTACGTCACCGCGTGCGACGTCGGCACCTACGTCGCCGACATGGACGTCGTGGCGCGCGAGTGCCGCTGGACGACCGGACGCTCACCGGAGAACGGCGGGGCGGGCGACTCCTCCGTCCTCACCGCGTTCGGCGTCTACCAGGGGATGCGCGCCTCGGCCCGGGAGCTGTGGGGCGACCCGACGCTGCGCGGCCGCAAGGTCGGCATCGCGGGCGTCGGCAAGGTCGGCCACCACCTCGTGGAGCACCTGCGGGACGAGGGCGCCGAGGTCGTCGTCACGGACGTCCGCGAGGACGCCGTACGGCGGGTCCTGGAGCGGTACCCGGAGGGTGTGAGCGCGGTCGCCGACACCGATGCGCTGATCCGCGTCGAGGGACTCGACATCTACGCCCCGTGCGCCCTCGGCGGCGCCCTGAGCGACACGTCCGTACCGGTGCTGACCGCGTCCGTGGTGTGCGGCGCCGCCAACAACCAGCTCGCCCACCCGGGAGTGGAGAAGGACCTCGCCGAGCGCGGGATCCTCTACGCGCCGGACTACGTGGTGAACGCCGGCGGTGTCATCCAGGTCGCCGACGAACTGCACGGCTTCGACTTCGAGCGGTGCCGGGCGAAGGCCGCCAAGATCTACGACACCACTCTTGCAATCTTCGCACGTGCGAATGAGGACGGGATTCCGCCGGCCGCCGCGGCCGACCGGATCGCCGAGCAGCGGATGCACGAGGCGGCCTCGCCGACCGCCGCGGACCACGCCCGCTGATTCCACCGGCGGCATCCGGGGAGGGACCGGCGGCGGAGGGGAACCCGGCGCTTCGCACCCCTCCGCACCCCTCCGCACCGCACCGGACCCCTCCGGGCCCCTCCGGACCTCTACGCGCCCTTTCGCCGCCGTCCGCGACCCTCCGTGATCTTCCGCAGGCGGCCCGCGACCGCTCCCGGCGGGACCCGGCCGCCGCGCTTCTCCCGCGGCCTCCCGGCCGTCCCTCCGGGCCGCGCACGGGGCCCGCGGGGGCGGGGGAGGATACTCGCGGTACGGCCCCCGGCGGTACCTGCGAGGGGCCACTTGGAGAGAACTCTCACTTCGACCGGCGGGTCGTCCGCCGAGAAGTGGTTAAAATCGCCATTGACCAGCGAGGACAGGGCGCCTCGAGGGCCCTGCGCACACGCCCGTCCTGCGGGCGACGTACCGTATGGGCGCGGGCTCAGGTACCGTGGAAGCCCTACGGACCGGTCTCTCCACGGAGAGCCCGTTCCGGATCATGAACGCGTGTCAGACTCTGGGGCCGTTGAGCCCCGTCGTTGAGGGGGTCGAGCCATGGGGCGCGGCCGGGCCAAGGCCAAGCAGACGAAGGTCGCCCGCCAGCTGAAGTACAACAGCGGCGGGACGGATCTGTCACGCCTGGCCGAAGAGCTGGGTGCATCGCCTTCGAACCAGCCACCTAACGGTGAGCATTTCGAGGACGATGAGCACGACGACGACGACCTGTACTCACGGTATGCCGACCTCTACGAGGACGGCGACGACGAGGACGAGGACGATCACTCCTCACAGCACCGTCGCGGCGCGTAACTGTTCACGGCGGCATGGCCGCTCACACCCGGTCCGGGGCTCAGCACCGGACCGGGTTTCGTGCTGCCTCGCCGACCCTTGACCCCGTAGCCGCCCCGTACCCGCCGCTCGGCATCCCGCCCGCTGCGGGCGCGCACGACGGGTACGACGGGGACGGCACTCGGGTCCGCGGCACGCGCGTCGCTACGCGTAGTCCGACACCAGTTCCGCACCGGTCGTCCTGTCGCCGCGCTCCGTGATCTCACCGGCGACCCAGGACTCGACCCCGCGGTCGGCCAGGGTGGCCAGGGCCGCGTCCGCGGAGTCCTGGGGCACGATCGCGATCATGCCGACGCCCATGTTGAGGGTCTTCTCCAGCTCCAGCCGCTCGACCTTGCCGACAGCGCCGACGAGGCCGAAGACGGGGGCCGGGGTCCAGGTGGAGCGGTCGACCACCGCGTGCAGTCCGTCGGGGACGACCCGGGCGAGGTTCGCGGCGAGCCCGCCGCCGGTGACGTGCGAGAAGGCGTGCACGTCGGTGGTGCGGGTGAGCGCGAGACAGTCCAGCGAGTAGATCCTGGTCGGCTCGAGCAGTTCCTCGCCGAGGGTGCGGCCGACATCCTCGATGTGCGCGTCGAGGGCGAGACCGGCCTGGTTCAGCAGGACGTGCCGGACCAGCGAGTACCCGTTCGAGTGAAGTCCGGACGCGGCCATCGCGATCACGGTGTCACCCGTGCGGATACGGTCCGCGCCCAGCAGCCGGTCCGCCTCCACGACGCCCGTACCGGCGCCGGCGACGTCGAAGTCGTCCGCGTCGAGCAGCCCGGGGTGCTCGGCCGTCTCCCCGCCCACCAGGGCGCAGCCGGCCAGCACACAGCCCTCGGCGATACCCTTGACGACGGCGGCGACCCGCTCGGGATGCACCTTGCCGACGGCGATGTAGTCGGTCATGAACAGCGGCTCGGCGCCGCACACCACGATGTCGTCCATCACCATGGCGACGAGGTCGTGGCCGATGGTGTCGTAGACGCCCAGCCGGCGTGCGATGTCGGTCTTGGTGCCCACGCCGTCGGTCGCGGAGGCGAGCAGCGGGCGCTCGTAGCGCTTGAGGGCGGAGGCGTCGAAGAGACCGGCGAAACCGCCGATGCCGCCCAGCACCTCGGGGCGCCGGGTCTTCTTCACCCACTCCTTCATCAGCTCGACCGCGCGGTCGCCCGCCTCGATGTCGACGCCGGCCGCCGCGTAGGAAGCACCGGTCAGGGGAGTCTCAGACATTGCCTGGGATCTTTCGGTTCGGTTACTGCGGGGCTTACGGGCGACGGATGGCGTCGACCGCGGCCGGGGCTGCCGTACCGGCGGCCAGCTCGGTCTCCAGGAGCCGCTTGCCGAGCAGCTCGGGGTCCGGGAGCTCCATCGGGTACTCGCCGTCGAAGCAGGCGCGGCACAGGTCGGGCTTGGCGATGGTGGTCGCCTCGATCATGCCGTCGAGGGAGATGTACGCCAGCGAGTCGGCGCCCAGGGAGGTGCCGATCTCCTCGATGGTCATGCCGTTGGCGATGAGCTCGGCGCGGGTGGCGAAGTCGATGCCGAAGAAACAGGGCCACTTGACCGGCGGGGAGGAGATCCGGATGTGGACCTCGGCGGCCCCGGCCTCGCGGAGCATCCGCACCAGGGCGCGCTGCGTGTTGCCGCGCACGATGGAGTCGTCGACGACGACCAGGCGCTTGCCCTTGATGACTTCCTTCAGCGGGTTCAGCTTGAGGCGGATGCCGAGCTGGCGGATGGTCTGCGAGGGCTGGATGAAGGTCCGGCCGACGTAGGCGTTCTTGACCAGTCCGGAGCCGAACGGGATGCCGGAGGCCTCCGCGTAGCCGATCGCCGCCGGGGTGCCGGACTCCGGGGTCGCTATCACCAGGTCGGCCTCGGCCGGGGCCTCCTTGGCGAGCCGGCGGCCCATCTCGACACGCGAGAGGTGCACGTTGCGGCCGGCGATGTCGGTGTCCGGGCGGGCCAGGTACACGTACTCGAAGACACAGCCCTTGGGCTTCGCTTCCGCGAATCGGGAGGCGCGCAGACCGTTCTCGTCTATGGCCACGAACTCGCCGGGCTCGATCTCCCGGACGAAGCTGGCGCCGGTGATGTCGAGGGCGGCGGTCTCCGAGGCGACGACCCAGCCGCGCTCCAGGCGGCCGAGGACCAGCGGGCGGATGCCCTGCGGGTCACGGGCCGCGTAGAGGGTGTGTTCGTCCATGAAGACGAGCGAGAAGGCGCCCTTGACCTGCGGCAGGACGGAGTGCGCGGCCTGCTCGATGGTCAGCGGCTTGCCGTCCTCGTCGACCTGCGCGGCGAGGAGCGCCGTGAGCAGGTCGGTGTCGTTGGTCGCGGCGACCCGGGCGGACCGGCTGTGGTTGTCGTTCGGCAGCTCGGCGACCATCTCGGCGAGCCGGGCCGTGTTGACCAGGTTGCCGTTGTGGCCGAGCGCGATGGATCCGTGCGCGGTGGCGCGGAACGTCGGCTGGGCGTTCTCCCACACGGAGGCGCCGGTGGTCGAGTAGCGGGCGTGTCCCACGGCGATATGGCCCTGGAGCGAGCCGAGGGAGGTCTCGTCGAAGACCTGGGAGACCAGGCCCATGTCCTTGAAGACGAGGATCTGGGAGCCGTTGCTGACCGCGATTCCCGCGGATTCCTGGCCCCGATGCTGGAGGGCGTAGAGCCCGAAGTACGTGAGCTTTGCGACCTCTTCACCGGGAGCCCAGACACCGAAGACGCCGCACGCGTCCTGGGGGCCCTTCTCGCCGGGAAGCAGATCGTGATTGAGTCGACCGTCACCACGTGGCACGGCTCCGAGTGTAGGCGAGGTCGACCACTGGTCCGAATTGGGGATACCCGCACGTAATGGATCACTCGCCGCCCACCCCGCCCTGACCTGCCGGAACACCGCCGGACGAGGGTCCGGCGGGGGCGGCGTCGTATGCGGTGGAGTGAGCCGTCGCACATCTTCGCCATCCCCGGGGCGCCGACGGCCACGTCATCGGCGGCACGGCGGCCGGCTGACCGGCCGGGCGGTCGGCCGGCCGGGGCGGCTAGGCCATCAGCGGCAGCAGGGTGCTGATGTCGGCCCGCTCCCCGCTCGCGCTCACCCTCCCCTCCCGGACCTCCTCCTTCCAGTCCGCCCGGCCGGTGGCGAGGCGGATCCAGGTCAGCGGGTCGGTCTCGACGACGTTGGGCGGGGTGCCGCGGGTGTGCCGGGGGCCCTCGACGCACTGCACGACGGCGTACGGCGGCACCCTGACCTCCGTGGAGCCGCCGGGCGCCCTGGTGGCGAGGGCGTCGGCGAGGAGCCGGGTACAGGCGGCGAGGGCCTGCCGGTCGTACGGGACGTGGAGACCGGGGACGGCCGCGTCGAGGTCGTCGGAGTGGACGACCAGCTCGACGGTACGGGTGACCAGGTATTCCTCCAGCGGCAGGGCGCCCGCATTGGTCTCCAGGAGCCGGGTGCCCGGGTGGTCGTCGAGCAGCCGGACGAGGCTCTCCCCGACACCGGCGAGGTAGGCGTCGAGGTCGGGGTGCTCCACGGCGACCCGCCGGGTGAAGTCGGCGATCGCGGCGGAGTTCGCGGAGGTGGCGAAGGGCCAGTCGAGGAGTACGGCGGTGCGCCGGGCCGGTGCGGGCCGCTCCAGGGCCCGGTGGACCGCGGTGACGGCCATACCGATGTGCGCGACCAGCTCCCGCACGGTCCACTCCCCCAGTCGGGTCGGCGACGCGAGCTGCCCGGGGGTGAGCGTACGGACGGCCTCGCGCACGTTCCCGAACTGGGCCAGCACGGCGGCCCGGGTCCGGACGGGGTCGTAGGTCCGTGCGCGCTTCTTGGTGGGAGGCATGGCGGTGAGCCTAGTGAGGGAGCGGTGGCCGACGGGTGACGGGCGTATGTTACAGTCCGATGCTGGTAGAAACTAATTCTTTTAGTTTTTATTGCTGGTTGCAGGTCCCACCCGCCCGGTGGCCGGCCGGGGTTCCGCCGGAAAGGACTTCCGTTGTCCAAGCGTCGCCGCGACCTTCCGCTCGTCTACTCCTGTTCCGGCTGCTCCAGCGCGGCGCAGATGACGAACTGGATCGCCGTCCAGCTCGACCGCCGCGGTGTCGCGGAGATGTCCTGCATCGCCGGTGTCGGGGGTGACGTACCGAGTCTGGTGCGCAAGGCGACCAGCGGGCGGCCGGTCATCGCGATCGACGGCTGCGTCCTGCAGTGCGCCCGCAGCTGTCTGGCCCGCCACGACGTGACGCCCGCCGTGCACCATCTGCTCAGCGACGACGGCGTACGCAAGCGGCTCGGCGAGGACTTCGACGAGAATGAGGCCCGGCAGGTCCTCGACGGCATACTCACCCGCCTGGAAACGGCCCTCACGGACGAGGCAGCGCATGAACCGGCAGCAGACGGCGTCTGAACCGACCGCGTCCCGCCCCGCTCCCGCCCGGCGCCGCCGGAAGCACCAGTGGGTCCCCCCGCAGCACGGCGCCTGGGCCATGCTGCTGGTCCCGTATCTCGCCGGTCTGATCGAGGCCGGCTTCTCCTGGGTGCAGCTTCCGCTGCTGGTGGCCTGGGCGGGCGGCTATCTGCTGTCGTACTTCGCCCTGCTGGCCGTCAAGACGCGCCGCCCCGCCCGGGTCCGCACCCAGCTGCTGGTCTACGGCGGTGTCACGGCCGTCTGCGGGCTCGCGGTCCTGGTGGCCAGCCCCCGGGTCCTGCTGTTCGCCCCGGTCTTCGCGGCCGTCCTCGCGGTGAACGCCTTCTTCGCCAGGGCACGCCACGACCGCGCCCTCGCCAACGGCCTGGTCTCGGTCCTGGCGTCGGTGCTGATCCTGCCCGTGGTGGCGGTGGCCGGCAAAACGCCCCTGGGGCAGGTCGGCGACACCTTCCTGGTGACGCTGCTCTACTTCACCGGCTCCCTCCTCTTCGTCCGCACGACGATCCGGGCCCGCGGCGACCGGCGCATGCTGGGCACGTCCGTCGCCTTCCACGCCGTGGCGCTGGGCGCGGCGGCCTGGATCGCGACGCCGTACGCCCTTCCCTTCACCGGCTACCTGATCCGCGCGGCCGCCGTCCCCCGGCGCGCGCTCACCCCGCTGCGGATCGGCGTCGTCGAGATCGTCAGCTCACTGGCGCTGCTGGCGACGGTGGCGTGGGTGACGGTCTGAACCGGACGCGCAGGCGCATCCGCGCATCCCGCGACCGCGGACGGACCGGAGCACGGACGGAAGCAGGCCCCGCCCGAGTGCCGGGCGGGGCCTGCTTGCGCGGTCCTGCTGCGTCCTGCCGTGTCCGGCTGGGTCCTGCCGCCCGCTTACGCCAGCAGCGCCGGGATCGTCCCCTCGTGCAGCTCGCGGAGCTGGTCCAGCGGGAGATCGAACTCGCCCTGGAGCTCCACCGCGTCGCCGTCGACGACACCGATCCGGGTCACCGGGAGGCCCCGGGCGCCGCACATGTCGGTGAAGCGGACCTCCTCCGAGCGCGGTACCGCGACGATCGCGCGGCCCGCCGACTCGGAGAACAGGAAGGTGAACGCGTCGAGCCCGTCCGGTACGACCAGCCGCGCGCCCTTGCCGCCCAGCAGCGCGGACTCCACGACCGCCTGGATCAGACCGCCGTCGGACAGGTCGTGCGCGGCGTCGATCATGCCGTCGCGGGAGGCGGAGATCAGGATCTCGCCCAGCAGCCGCTCCCGCTCCAGGTCCACCTTGGGCGGCAGACCGCCGAGGTGGTCGTGGACGACCTGCGACCAGGCCGAGCCGCCGAACTCCTCGCGGGTGTCGCCGAGGAGGTAGAGCAGCTGGCCCTCCTCCGTGAAGGCGACGGGGGTGCGGCGGGCGACGTCGTCGATCACACCGAGGACCGCGACCACGGGCGTGGGGTGGATGGCGGCGTCACCGGTCTGGTTGTAGAGGGAGACGTTGCCGCCCGTGACCGGCGTGCCCAGCTGGAGGCAGCCGTCGGCCAGACCGCGCACCGCCTCCGCGAACTGCCACATCACCGCCGGGTCCTCCGGCGAGCCGAAGTTCAGGCAGTCGGAGACCGCCAGCGGCTTCGCGCCCGTCGTCGCGACGTTGCGGTACGCCTCGGCCAGCGCCAGCTGGGCGCCCGCGTACGGGTCGAGCTTGGCGTACCGGCCGTTGCCGTCCGTGGCGATGGCGACGCCGAGGCCGCTCTCCTCGTCGACGCGGATCATGCCGGAGTCCTCGGGCTGGGCGAGGACGGTGTTGCCCTGCACGAAGTGGTCGTACTGCGAGGTGATCCACTTCTTGGACGCCTGGTTGGGCGAGCCGACCAGCTTCAGGACCTGGTCCTTCAGCTCCTCGCCCGTCGCCGGGCGGGGCAGCCTGTTCGCGTCGTCGGCCTGCAACGCGTCCTGCCAGGACGGGCGGGCGTACGGCCGCTCGTAGACCGGGCCCTCGTGGGCGACGGTCCGCGGGTCGACGTCGACGATCTTGCCGCCGTGCCAGTAGATCTCCAGGCGGTCGCCGTCGGTCACCTCACCGATGACGGTGGCGATGACGTCCCACTTCTCGCAGATCTCCAGGAACCGGCCGACCTTCTCCGGCTCCACGACCGCGCACATGCGTTCCTGCGACTCGCTCATCAGGATCTCCTCGGGGGAGAGCGTCGAGTCGCGCAGCGGTACGTCGTCGAGGGTGACGCGCATCCCGCCGGAGCCGTTGGAGGCCAGCTCGGAGGTGGCGCAGGACAGGCCGGCCGCCCCGAGGTCCTGGATGCCGACGACGAGCTTCTCCCGGAAGGCCTCCAGGGTGCACTCGATGAGCAGCTTCTCCTGGAAGGGGTCGCCGACCTGCACGGCGGGCCGCTTGGAGGGCTTCGCGTCGTCGAAGGTCTCCGACGCCAGGATCGACGCGCCGCCGATGCCGTCGCCGCCGGTCCGGGCACCGTAGAGGATGACCTTGTTGCCCGCGCCGGACGCCTTGGCGAGGTGGATGTCCTCGTGCCGCATCACACCGATGGCACCGGCGTTGACCAGCGGGTTGCCCTGGTAGCAGGCGTCGAAGACGACCTCGCCGCCGATGTTGGGCAGGCCCAGGCAGTTGCCGTAGCCGCCGATGCCCGCGACGACGCCGGGCAGCACGCGCTTGGTGTCGGGGTGGTCGGCCGCGCCGAAGCGCAGCGGGTCGACGACCGCGACCGGGCGCGCGCCCATCGCGATGATGTCGCGCACGATGCCGCCGACGCCGGTGGCCGCGCCCTGGTAGGGCTCGACGTACGAGGGGTGGTTGTGCGACTCGACCTTGAAGGTGACCGCGTAGCCCTGGCCGACGTCGACCACGCCCGCGTTCTCGCCGATGCCGACGAGGAGGGCGTCGGACTGCGGGGCCTTCTCGCCGAACTGGCGGAGGTGGACCTTGCTGCTCTTGTACGAGCAGTGCTCCGACCACATGACGGAGTACATGGCGAGCTCGGCGCCGGTCGGGCGGCGGCCCAGGATCTCCACGACCCGCTCGTACTCGTCCTTCTTCAGGCCGAGTTCGGCCCAGGGCAGCTCGACGTCAGGGGTCGCGGCCGCGTGCTCGACCGTGTCCAGGGGCGTCCTGCTCATACGGTGACCAGCTTCTTGATGATCGAGGTGAAGAACGGGAGTCCGTCGGTGCGCCCGGAACCGATCAGCGGCTCGACGGCGTGCTCGGGGTGCGGCATGAGGCCCACGACGTTGCCCGCCTCGTTGGTGATGCCGGCGATGTCGCGGAGCGAGCCGTTGGGGTTGCCGTGGCCGTCGGCGGCCGCGTCGCCGTCGACGACGTAGCGGAAGGCGACCAGGCCCTCCGCCTCCAGCTTGTCGAGCGTGTAGTCGTCGGCGACGTACCGGCCGTCCATGTTCTTGAGCGGGATGTGGATCTCCTGCCCGCTCTCGTAGTCCGCGGTCCAGGCGGTGCCGGCGTTCTCCACGCGCAGCTTCTGGTCCTTGCAGATGAAGTGCAGGTGGTTGTTGCCGAGCATCGCGCCGGGCAGCAGATGCGCCTCGGTGAGAATCTGGAACCCGTTGCAGATACCGAGGACCGGCAGTCCGGCCTTCGCCTGCTCGATGACGGTCCCCATCACCGGCGAGAAGCGGGAGATGGCCCCGGCGCGCAGATAGTCGCCGTAGGAGAAACCGCCGGGCAGCACCACGGCGTCGACCTGCCGGAGGTCCTTGTCCTTGTGCCACAGGGCGACCGGTTCCGCGCCCGCGAGCCGGATCGCGCGCCGGGTGTCACGGTCGTCGAGACTTCCCGGGAAAGTGACGACGCCGATACGAGCGGTCACTTCGCGGCCCCCGCGACTTCCTCCACCTTGACGGTGAAGTCCTCGATCACGGTGTTGGCGAGGAAGGATTCCGCAAGATCATGGATGCGGGCGAGCGCGGCTTCGTCCACCGGCCCGTCGACTTCCAGCTCGAATCGCTTTCCCTGACGGACGTCGGAGATGCCTTCGAAACCCAGCCGCGGCAGTGCGCGCTGCACCGCCTGGCCCTGGGGGTCGAGGATCTCCGGCTTGAGCATGACGTCGACTACGACGCGTGCCACTGGCACTCCCGGTGTGTGGTGCTGAGCAGGTCCCTTCAGACTACCCGCCCAAAATTTCTACTCGGGTAGAGTTGGAGGAACGTACGTGACCGGGATCACGCCCGGAGGTCATGGTCCGGCATCCCGCGACGGTCCGTGCGAAAAGATCCGGGAAAGATCAGGCAGCGAGCGGGTGTTCCTATTGTGCGGGACCGCTCGGCGGGTCATCGGGGTTGTCGGCAGGCTTGTCATCGGGGTTGTCATCGCGGGTTTTAGGCGGGCTTCACTCCGCAATGCCGCGCACTTTACAAATTAAAAGCTCTGCGTTGATACTTTGCCAATAACAGCGGACAGTCGACATCTCCGCAACAGTCCCGGCACGTCATCCGACATACGCCGGTGCGAGGATGCCGCACGAAGGGACCGATATTCGTGGCGCAGAAGGTCGTGGTCACTCTCTTTGACGACATCGACGGCTCGGAAGCGGCGGAAACGATCGCCTTCGGGCTGGACGGCAGGTCGTACGAGATCGACCTGAATGAAGCCAACGCCGAAAAACTGCGCAAGGCGCTCGCGCCGTATGTGGACGCAGGCCGCAAGCGGGCCAAGTCGGGCAGGACGTACCGCCAGACGGAGGTCGCCCCCGACCCGGCTGCCGTCCGCGCCTGGGCCCTGGCCAACAAGATGGACGTGCCGGCCCGCGGACGGATCCCGAAGAAGGTCTACGAGGCGTTCAACGCGGCGCAGTAGCGGCGACGGGCACCTGGGGGCCCGCGGGGACACCGCAAGGGCGCCGCAAGGGCGCCACGGGGGAAGGGGTCGGCAGGGGTTCCGCGGGGCACGCCGGCGGGCCCCGCGGGCGTGCCCCGCCGCCTCTCGGACCCACCGACTTGCGCTACCCCCCTGCTGATCAGCTAATGTCTGGAGCACGCCGAGGGGCGAGGCCGAAAGGCCGGATCCCACGGGGTACACGCGGGTGTAGTTCAGTAGCAGAACATCCTCCTTCCAGGGGGAAGGCGCAGTGTGCAATTCCTGTCACCCGCTCTGCATCGCCGGTCCCGACCACTCCAGTGGATCAGGTAGGCTGATGCCGCGCCGATCGGTGAGAGCCGGTCGGGGGCAATGCGGACGTAGCTCAGTTGGTAGAGCGCAACCTTGCCAAGGTTGAGGTCGCGAGTTCGAGCCTCGTCGTCCGCTCGGGAATGAGACCCCGGTCCAATGGGCCGGGGTTTTTCTTTGCGTGATCTGCGGAGATCCGATCCGTGAAGATCTCCCCCGTTCTCCCCCTCCCCCTCGGTGATCTTCTGTGCCGTCGGCGACGCGGTACGGCGCCGGTGTGAAGGTCACCACAGCGGGGACGGCTCAGTCGTCCGCGGGGTTGGGTATAGTTGCCCTCACGCCACGGCGCAATGCGGACGTAGCTCAGTTGGTAGAGCGCAACCTTGCCAAGGTTGAGGTCGCGAGTTCGAGCCTCGTCGTCCGCTCCAGTGAAGGCCCCCGGGAAACCGGGGGCCTTTCGCATTCCGTCTTCCGGAGCCGGTTCGTCAGGACCAGCTGGTGCCGGTCAGCCGTTCGTACGCCTCGATGTACTTCGCCCGGGTGGCGTCCACGATGTGCTGGGGCAGCGGGGGCGGCGGCTGCTCGCTGTGGCGGTCCCAGCCGCACTCGGCCGAGACGAGCCAGTCACGGACGAACTGCTTGTCGTACGAGACCTGCGCGCGCCCCGGCTGCCACTGGTCGGCCGGCCAGAAGCGCGAGGAGTCCGGGGTGAGGACCTCGTCCGCGATGACGAGGGTGTCGCCGTCGAAGCCGAACTCGAACTTGGTGTCCGCCAGGATGATCCCGCGGTCGCGGGCGATGTCACGGGCCCGCCCGTAGACGGCGAGGGTCGTCTGCCGCAGCCGGGCGGCGGTGTCCGCGCCCACCTGGCGGGCGACCTCCTCGTAGGAGACGTTCTCGTCGTGGTCGCCGACGGCGGCCTTGGCCGCGGGCGTGAAGATCGGCCCCGGCAGTTCCGAACCGTCCGTCAGCCCCTCGGGAAGGGCGAGCCCGCAGACCGTACGGGACTCCCGGTACTCGGCGAGCCCCGAACCGGTGAGATAGCCGCGGACCACGCATTCCACGGGCAGCATCCGCAGGGACTTGCAGACCAGCGTCCGGCCCTGCCAGTCGGCGGGGGCGCCCTCGGGCACCTCGGTGCCGATGACGTGGTTCGGGACCAGATCGGCGAGCCGGTCGAACCACCAGAGGGACATCTGCGTGAGAATGCGCCCCTTTCCGGGGATCTCGGTCGGCAGCACCCAGTCGTACGCGGACGTACGGTCACTGGCGACCATCACGAGGTCGCCCGCCTCGTTCTGGTACAGATCGCGCACCTTCCCGGTGTGCAGATGCACCAGACCCGGCACCTGAAGGGGCTCGGGCTTCTCGACGAATCCGGACACGGTTCCTCCCCGTGGTGATGTCCAAGTGGCTCGATTCTCCCGTATCCGTACGGCGGACGACGGACAGGGGGTCGGGGAGGGGGCCGGGGCGAGGCCGCGGTGGGCGGCTCAGAACCGTTCGCAGATGCGGTCCAGCAGGTTTGCGGTGGCCCGTTGGACGCGGGCGTCCGCATGGCCGGGGCGGTCCAGTGCGGGGGACCAGGCGAACGTCCCGGACGCGAAGACGAGGGCGCCCGACGGTGCCCGGTACAGGGACGTCTCCTGGTGCCGGCGGGCGCCCTTCGCGTCGGTGTACGGGGAGTGGGCCAGCAGGACGCGCGCCTCGTGCGCGGGGAGCGCGGTGCGCGGGAAGTAGCGGTCGGCCTCGCCCGCCACCAGCCCCTCGACCGCGTCGCCTTCGCCGGCCCCGGTCGCCTCCCAGAGCCAGTGCCCGGCGTTGCGGACGATCAGCGGACAGGGCTCGGGAACGCTCCCCGCGTACTGGATGCCGACCAACTGCTGCTCGGGCCGGTCGATCTCCCGCCACAGCACCGGTCTGCCCGGCCCCTTGCGCTTGCGGCAGGTCAGCAGGCGGCCGGGGACACCGGACGGGGAGTCCGCCAGCTCCACCTGCCAGTACAGGCTGTTCGCGGAGAGGAAGACCAGCGAGACCCCCACGTCCCGGGCCCGCTCCACCGTGCGCCGCATGTTCGCCGACCAGTACTCGTCGTGCCCGGGGAAGACCAGCGCCCGGTACCGGGTCGGGTCCACCCGGCCGGAGTGCAGATCACTGGCGTCCGCGTAGGCGAGGGTGTAGCCCTGCCGCTCGGCCCAGCGGATCACGTCGTAGGCGTGGCCGACGTGCAGCGGGAGGCCGGCACCGGCGTACGGCCGGTCGAAGGAGACGGTGGTCGCCGCGTCCGCCTCGCCGAGCAGCCGTCCCTGCTCGTCCCAGGCGTGGTAGAGGCTGGCGCCGGTGCGGCCGTCCTCCGGGTAGAGGTTGTACGCCTGCCAGGTGACGTCGGGCAGCACCAGGAGCAGGTCCGCCGGGCGGTCGTCGCGGACCGTGAAGGGCACATGGGTGCGGTAGCCGTCGGCGGTGGTGAGGACGGCGACGTACGCGCCCGGGCTCCAGTACGAGGGGATCCGCAGCCGCCAGGACAGCCACCAGTGGTGGCAGGAGACGGTGCGGTGCGCGGTCAGCGGAGCGGGCTGCGTCATGCCGGTCAGCCGGGGGCTGGTGGTGATGCGGGCGGCACCCTCACCGCCGTAGTGGCCGATGCGGTGGACGTCGGCCGTGAAGTCCTGGGGCGGATCGACGGTGACCCGGAAGTCGATCGTCTCGCCGGGGGCCACGGCGCCGGTGGAGGTGAAGCCCTTGATCTGGCGGTGGACGTCGTCCGCACGGCGGAGGGCGGCGGCGGGGGTGACCGGTCCGGCAGCGGTGACCGGGCCGGTTGAGGCGGTGGGGGTCACAGAGGAGGCGGAGGCGGCGGAGAGGGCGGAGGGGGATAAGTGGTCCACGTACCAGGGGACCAGGAGGCCGGTGCCGTCGAAGTAGGCCTCGCTGCCGCGCAGCCAGGGGAGCGGAGCCTGGCCGAAGGGGTCCGTCACGGCGTGCGCGAGCGTTCCCGACTCCCAGCGGCGGATCCCGTCCGGCCCCATCGCCGTCCCTCCCTCGTCGTACGACTGCCGCACACCTGCCGTACGCCTGCCGTACGCCTTCTGCGCGCGTCGGCCCGTTCGGGCCCAGCACATCACATTTCGCGCACACTCTGTCACTTTTCGTTGCCGTTGTGGACCGCCACCGCCCGTCCCCGACGGCGTCAGACGAGCCGTACCGGCTTCTCGGGACGTATACCGAGGTCCGTCAGCCACTCCCGCAGCGGTACGGGGTCGCCGTACTCGACGAGGGCCAGGACCCGGGAGCCCAGGTCGGCCGCGCGCGTGCCGCCGACGAGGAGGGACGGGCCGTCGAGCCAGTCCAGGCCCGGGACGGCACCGGCGGTGTCCACGGCGGCGCAGCACACCATCGCGGTGACGTGGTCGGCGAGCAGGTCCCGCGCGGCACGCGGCGGCTGGAGGGGGAAGAGGGGGAGGGTGCCGTCGTCCCAGAGAGCGGCGCCGCCTGCTCCTGGCGCCGAGGCCCGGTCCTGCCGTCCCTTCGGCGCCGCCGCCTCCTCCCGGGCCAGCTCCGCGCTGAGACCGGCGGCGAGGGCGGCACCGCGCTCGGTGGTCTCGGGGGGCTCGAGTGGATCGAGGCGCTCGGAAGGTTCGGGGGGCTGCTCGGGCGGCTGGGGTTCGGGAGGGGCGGGGGCACCCCTGCCGCCGGACGCGGGAGGGAAACCGGGACCGGGGCCGGGACCGGAGCCGGAAGTGATACCGGGACCGGGGCCGGGATCCGGCGTGGTGGCCCCCGGGCCGACCGTGAGGTGGTCGAGGACCCGGTCCAGGGTCGGCCCCACGGAGTGCGAGGACCCCACCGCGTGCGACGACCCCCGGGCGTGCGGGGAACCCGCGGAGTGCGAGGCGGCCGAGCCGGCGGGGCGGCGGACGCCGAGGGTGTCGAGGACCCGGTGGAGACGGGCGGCGTCGGTGCGCCAGGTGCGGTCGACGACCTCGTCCGGATACTCCTGCCAGTCCACCGGGGACCAGTCCGGGCCGGGCTCGGCGGGACCCCCGTGGAAGAGGCGCGCGGCGAGCAGCGAGGCGGCCTCGTCCACCGCGCCGGGCTCCTCCAGGAGATCGCAGGCCGGACGTTCGCCCAGCCGGGAGGTGAACCCCTCGGCCAGCCGGTCGCGGCGGGACAGTTCGGTCAGCGCCGCGACCACGCCCGCGTCGAGCCGGGAGGGCCAGCGGCCCATCCGCCAGGCGGGCAGCGCGACCCGGGTGAGCAGCCGGTCCCAGCCCGCGTAGGCGAGGCCCACCTGCTCCTGGGCGACGATCCGCAGCCCGTAGTCCACGGACTGGGCGCGCTCGGCCGCCGCGGCGGCGACACCACGCTCCATCTCGGCGACATGGTCCCGGCAGCCGCGCAGCAGGAGCCGCGCCGCCCGGCCGGCACCGGCGAGCGCCCAGCGGGCGAGGGGCCCGCGGCCGGACACGGCGGACACGGCGGACACCGCGACGGCCGCGTCGAGCCCCCGTACGAAGCGGCGGGCGGCGGCTATGTCCGGGTGGGCGGAGGGTCCCGTACCGGCGACGACCGGGGCGAGGACGGCACGCAGTTCACCGACGCGCATCCACCACAGGAAGGGCGAGCCGATGACCAGCACGGGCGCGGCCACGGTACGGCGCGTGCCGGAGGCGGGGCCCGGGGCACCGGCCGTCCCGTCGCGGTGGGTGCGCGGCGGCGGGCCGTGGGCCGGGTGGGTGCGGTCCTCGAGCCAGCTGTCGCAGTCCGGGGTGAGGGCTATCGCGGACGGGACGGGCACGTCGAGCCGGTCGGCGAGGTCGCGCACCAGGCGGTACAGATCGGGCGCGGACTTCTCGGCGATCGGGACCGTGGGGCTGACGGCGGGCCGGGCGCGGGCGACGACGAGGGCGACGCCGAGGGCGGCCGCCAGGACGACGACGGCGACGGCGCCGACGACCGCGCGGGCCACGTTCCAGCCGGGGCCTACGAGGTGGCCGCTGGTGGCACCGGCGATCAGGATCACGGCCAGCGCGGCGGGCAGCAGGGCGACGGCCAGGGCCCGGCTGCGCACCCGCAGCACGGCGAGGGCCCGGGCCCGCGCGTCCGGCGCGCCCGTCTCGACACCGCCACCACCCATACCGGTCACCTCTGGTAGTCCCCCCTCCCTGCCGTCCTGCCCGCATCCGTCCCGGCTTTGCTCATTCCCCCACTGTGGCACCCGTCACTGACATCGCAATGCCGGTGGGCCAAGTGCCGGACCGCTTGCGCGGCACCCTAGTTGGGGCCTCGTCCCGCGTCAGCCGGATAGGGCCATCGGTCACCCGATGGAATGGCTTCGGTCGGGGACGGGGGCGCACGGCACACGACGAGGCCCCGGATCCCGGCGATCGGGCACGGGATCCGGGGCCTGGGGCCGTGCGGGGGCGGCTCCTCCGAGGGGGGAGCCGCTCCTCCGGCGCGGGGTTACTCCCCGGCCGCCTTCGCGGCGATGTCCGTACGGTGGTGGGACCCGTCGAGCCCGATGCGGGTGACGGCGGTGTAGGCGCGCTCACGTGCCGTGGCGAGGCTCTTGCCGGTGGCCGTCACGGACAGCACGCGGCCGCCCGCGCTGACGACGGCGTCGCCCTCGTGCCGGGTCCCGGCGTGCAGCACGTAGGCGTGCGGGGCGTCCTGGGCGGCCACCTCGTCGAGGCCGGTGATCGGATCGCCGGTGCGTGGGGTGCCGGGGTAGTTGTGCGAGGCGACGACGACGGTGACCGCGGCGTCGGTGCTCCAGCGCAGCGGCGGCAGGTCGTCGAGGGTGCCCTCGGCGGCGGCGAGCAGGACTCCGGCCAGCGGGGTCTTGAGGCGGGCCAGCACGACCTGGGTCTCGGGGTCGCCGAAACGGGCGTTGAACTCGATGACCCGTACGCCGCGCGAGGTGATGGCGAGGCCGGCGTAGAGCAGACCGGAGAAGGGCGCGCCCCGGCGGCGCATCTCGTCCACGGTCGGCTGGAGCACGGTCTCCAGGACGTCGTCGACCAGTCGGGGATCGGCCCAGGGCAGCGGGGAGTACGCGCCCATACCGCCGGTGTTCGGGCCCTCGTCGCCGTCCAGCGCGCGTTTGAAGTCCTGGGCGGGCTGGAGGGGGAGGACCGTCCTGCCGTCGGTGATCGCGAAGAGGGAGACCTCGGGGCCGTCGAGGAACTCCTCGATGACCACGCGCTCGCACCCGGCGGCGTGCGCCTTGGCGGCGTCGAGGTCGCCGGTCACGACGACGCCCTTGCCGGCGGCGAGCCCGTCGTCCTTGACGACGTAGGGCGGCCCGAAGGCGTCGAGGGCCTCGGCGGCCTCCTCGGCGTCGGTGCAGACGTACGAGCGGGCGGTCGGTACTCCGGCCGACGCCATCACGTCCTTGGCGAACGCCTTGGACCCCTCGAGCCGCGCGGCCTCGGCCGAGGGCCCGAAGACGGGGATGCCCGCCTCCCGTACGGCGTCGGCGACCCCGGCGACCAGCGGGGCCTCCGGTCCCACGACGACCAGGTCGGCCTCGAGGTCGCCGGCCAGCGCGGCGACGGCCTTGCCGTCCAGCGCGTCGACCTGGCGCAACTCGGCGACCTCGGCGATACCGGCGTTGCCGGGGGCGCAGTACAGCGCGCTGACGTCGGGGTCGAGGGACAGGGAACGGCACAGGGCGTGTTCGCGGGCGCCGCCGCCGATGACGAGGACCTTCACGGGGTCAGCCTATCGGGAGCGGGCTTCGGCGGTTTGTGGGGGCTTCCGAGGGAGAGAGCCGGATATGTCCGTGGCTTCCTACGAGCGGGACGCGGCCTCTCCGCCTTCTCCGCCCTCCCCTCCCTCCCCGCGCGGGGGCCGGCTACGCGGGGGCCGGCTAGTCGTTGACGAACTCCTCGACGACGGTCGCGCCCAGCTCCTTGACAAGGAGGTCCTTGCCGGAGAGGGCGGATTCGTCGAGGTCGGGATCGTCGTCCTCGGGGATGTCGTCCTCGGGGGCGACGGGGGGCGGCTCGGGGGCGGCGACCGGCCGGGGCGAACGGGCGGGGGCGGCCGGGCCGGACGCGGGCACCGCGGGCCCTGCGGCGGACGGCGCGCCTGCCGGCCGGGCGGCGGGGGCAGCGCCGTAGCCACCACCCGCGGCGTACCCGCCACCCGCGCCGTAGCCGCCGCCCGAGGACGGTACGGGCGGCTGAGGCTGCGCGAAGGATCCCGGAGCCGCCGTCGGAGGAGCCGATCCGCCCCCCGACGCGTCGACGATCGCCTCCACCTTCCAGTGGACGTTGAACTGCTCGGCGAGCGCCTGCCGCAGGACATCCTCGCTGCCGCTGCCGGCGAAGTTGTCGCGGGCGCCGGCGCTGACGAACCCGAGCTGGAGGGTGGTGCCGTCGAACCCGGTGACCTGGGCGTTCTGGCTGAGCAGGATCCAGGTGAAGCGGCGTCGGTTCTTGACGGCCTCGAGGATGTTGGGCCAGAGCACCCGGGGGTCGGGCCCGCCGGGGGCCGGGGCGGCGGCCTGGGCCGGAGCCGCGGAGGGCCGCGCGGAAGGAGCGGACGGAGCGGAGGGAGCAGGCGCCGGCGCGGAGGCCGGAGCCGCGGGCCGCCCGGCCCCCGCGGGGGTGGGCCAGCCCCCGGGCCGCCGCCCGCCCCCGGCGGAGGCGGCGGTGGGCCAGGCGCCGGGAGCCTGCGCCGGGGCAGGGGCGGACGTGGCCGGAGCCGGGGGCGGAGCGGCCGGGGCGACGGCAGCCGCAGGCTCCGCCACGACCGCGGCCGGCGGGGCGACGGCAGCCGCCGGAACGCCCGCCGCCCCGGGGACACGCGCGGCGGCCCGCGCAGCCGCGACGCCGCCCGCACCGGCACCCGGCACGGCCGCACCCGCACCGGGCACGGCCGCTGCCCCATGGGCATCCGGCGCGGGGACGTACGCCATGGCCGGCATGGCGACCGCTCCCGCGCCCCCGGAAGGAGCCGCCTGGAAGTTGACCCCGCGCTCCAGCCGGTCGAGCCGGGCCATGACGGACCGCTCGTCCCCGTAGGCGGCGGGCAGCAGGACACGGGCGCAGATGAGCTCGAGCTGGAGCCGGGGCGAGGCGGCGCCCCGCATCTCGGTGAGCCCCTCGTTCACCAGGTCGGCGGCACGGCTGAGCTCGGCGGGCCCGAAGGTGCCGGCCTGGGCCTGCATCCGCTCGAGGACATCGCCGGGAGCGTCGATGAGCCCCTTCTCCACGGCGTCGGGAACCGCGGCGAGGATCACGAGATCCCTCAGCCGTTCCAGCAGATCGACGACGAACCGCCGGGGATCGTTACCGCCCTCGATGACACGGTCGACGACCTCGAAGGCAGCGGCCCCGTCGCCGGTGACGAACGCCTCGACGACGGAATCGAGGAGCGACCCGTCGGTGTACCCGAGCAGAGACGTCGCCATGGCATAGGTCACACCGTCCGCCCCGGCACCGGCGAGAAGCTGGTCCATGACGGACATGGAGTCACGCACGGAGCCGGCTCCGGCCCGCACGACGAGAGGCAGCACCCCGTCCGCGACGGGGATGTCCTCCCGCCCGCACACCTCACCGAGGTAGTCGCGGAGCGTGCCGGGCGGTACGAGCCGGAAGGGGTAGTGATGGGTCCGGGACCGGATGGTGCCGATGACCTTCTCGGGTTCGGTGGTGGCGAAGATGAACTTGAGATGCTCGGGCGGCTCCTCGACGACCTTCAGCAGGGCGTTGAACCCGGCCGGGGTGACCATGTGGGCCTCGTCGATGATGTAGATCTTGTACCGGCTGCCGGCGGGCCCGAAGAACGCCTTCTCGCGCAGGTCACGGGCGTCGTCCACACCACCGTGCGAGGCGGCGTCGATCTCGATGACGTCGATGGACCCGGGCCCGTTACGAGCGAGGTCCCGGCAGGACTGGCACTCCCCGCACGGGGTGGGCGTGGGCCCCTGCTCGCAGTTCAGGCACCGGGCGAGGATCCGCGCGCTGGTCGTCTTGCCGCAGCCGCGCGGCCCGCTGAACAGGTACGCGTGATTGACCCGGTTGTTGCGCAGGGCCTGCTGCAGCGGGTCGGTGACATGCTCCTGCCCGATGACCTCGGCGAACGACTCCGGGCGATAACGGCGGTACAGCGCGAGAGACGACACGCCTACGAGGTTATAGGCGCCCACTGACAAGCCGCCCCGTCCGGCCGCCCCGTGTGCGGGCGAACACAAGCGCCCCCCACGCACCCGCCAGAGCCGACCTACCCTTGCTGCCTTCCGGCCCTGGGGGAGTTCAGTCAGATAGCGCCACGTGAGGGGCTGCGCTCACAGTACCCGATGTCAGCGGCCCGGATCGAGTTCGCAAGCACTCCTCTCGGTCATGTAATGTTTCCGACGGAGGATTCGCCTAGAGGCCTAGGGCGCACGCTTGGAAAGCGTGTTGGGGGCAACCCCTCACGAGTTCGAATCTCGTATCCTCCGCCAGTGCCTCACCGGGCACGATGTCGAAGGGCCCCACCGTTCGCGGTGGGGCCCTTCGACGTTGTCCGTCTCAGTTTCCGTCTCAGTCGCTTACCGAGCTCCCCGTCGCCGCGACGTACGGGTCCGAGGCGAACGCCGAGACGTAGGCAAGGGCTCCAGCCACCATCTCGGGGATGGCATCCAAGGCTGTGTCGAGGAAGTACTCAATCGCCACAGCCGGGGACCCGGGACTGTCAACATTGATCATCGCTGCCCACGCCTCCGGCTCGTAGCGAGCAAAGGTGGAGAGCGCCAAGAGCGCCGCCCACCAGGCCATCATCGGTTGCACAGGCTGGCTCATCCCGAGGTGGGTCGGCAAGACCCACCAACCACCGCGATATTGCACAGCGTGCCGGACCCACTGGGCAGGATCCAACTGCCCCGAGTCATCAGGTTTAGGCCGCGGCCAGCGCAGCGTCGTCCGCAACTCACCACCAACCCACTCGATAGCAGGGAGCGCCTTGGTGTGAGTGGACGTACCGCCTTGCCACCCAGCGAGCGTCGGGTAGCGGGACAACCACTCGGTGATCACACCCGAGTCCTCCCTCAGCCTGAAGAGGTTGAAAGGGGCGCCATAGACGTGGGCCACCTCCCACGGGCCGCGGGTGACCTGGGCCACATAACGAAGGGCAGGGAAGACACTCGGCACCGCCGAGGGCGGATGCTCATTGGCGGTCTCGGGAACCAGCGACCACACGTCTGCAAGGGACAATCGACTCTTCGCCGGCCACATGGGCGATCCCATCGCCCGAGCGACGCTTTGGGGCGTACCGGCCTTGCTGACCTCAACCTGGGTAGCCCATAGGTTTACCTGGTCACGGGTATCGAGAACCCTCATGCCATGGCCCGAAGGGCGGTACTCGCTGTCCGCCAGGTGCCCTGAGGCCGCAGCGATCGCTCGTCCCGCTTGCGAGAGCGCGTAGAACGCATAGACCGGCTTCGTCTCATAGCCAGCGCGTTCAGCGCTACCCAAGAACTGCTCTGACTGTTCCAGCGCTGCCTGAAACGTCCGCAGACGCTGCGCGTCGTACCCCGCCATGCCCGGAGGCACAGCGCGCATACGACGCAATCCCCGTACCGCGTCTCGGCGACGCGCAGCATCACCGTTCAACGAGGATCCCACGACCTCACCCCCACCTCACCAGAGAGAGCGGAAAGCGGGACGATACGACCGTACTGGCGGATATGACGAGGCAGCATGTCAGACAAGATAGAGAGTTGCACGCCGCACGGCCTTGGAATTTCCTACATACAGCGTTGGCCCAGACCGACTAACGGTCTGGGCCCGTGGTCAACAGCTACTGACCCCGCTGACTACATAGGTTGACCTTCCCACAGCGCATGACCAACCTGGTCGGCAACCTTCTTGAGCATGGCACCCGTCACGTGCATGTACCGAGCGCGCATCCTGGCGGCTCCCCCAGGTTCCCAGCCCATGATCGAGTCGATCACGACATCCGGGACGCCGAGGATCAGCAGGACGGTCGCGGCGGTGTGGCGAGCGTCATGGAGACGTCCGTCCCGTACGCCCGCGTCCCGGAGAAGCCGCTTCCAGACATGGAAGTCGGTGTTGGGGCTCAGCGGGCCGCCGACCGGCGAGGCGAACACGTACCCCTTGCCCTCCCAATCGGCACCGGCCGCGATCCGCTCCCGCTCCTGGGCCTCCTGGTGCTGGCGGAGAATCTTGATCAGCGGATCGGGCAGGCCGATGGTCCGCCGTCCGGCCCGGGACTTGGTGGACTTGTGCTCACGGCGGGTCTGCTGGCGCTGAGGGCAGTACCCGGCCTTCCGCCCGCAGGGGTCGTCTCCACAGCCGTGGGCGTACTTGGGCCGCAACCGGTTCTTACGGATACGGACGTACCCCGCGTCGAGGTCGACGTCTTCCCAGTGCAGGCCGAGCGCCTCCCCCTGACGCAGGCCGAGCGCCAGGGCGACGACCCAGCGCGCGCTGTTACGGAGCCTGGCCGCTTCGACGAGAAGGCTCTGTACCTCCTCGATCGTGTACGGCTCGATGTCCTCCTCTTCGAGCCGCGGGGCCTTGGCGATCTCCGCGGCGTTGGTGACGGCGTGCCCGCGCCGCACGGCCTCACCGAGCGCGACCCGGATCGTCCGGTGAGCGTGGTGGGCGGTGCCGGCGGAGCTCCCGGCCGCCTGCATCTTCCGGTAGAAGCGCTCCAGGTGCTCGGGCTCCAGGCGGTCGAGCTTGTGGGCGCCCAGGCCCGGGACGAGGTGGACTCGCACGTCGACCTCATAGCCGTCGTACGTGTTCTCCGAGACGTACGGCTTGGCGATGTTCTCCACCCAGTGCTCAAGCCAGGCTTGCAGCGTCCAGCTCTGCCCCGGCTTCCTCAGCTTCTTGTCGTCCCGCGCCCGCTCCATCTCGCGGACGGCCCGGGTCACCTCCGCTTTCGTCTTGCGCTCGATGTGACGGCGGTCGGGCTTACCGTCATCCCGGACACCGACGGTCACCCGCCCGTGCCACTTGCCGTCCTTGCCGAGGTAGATCGTCGAGGCCCCGTTGGGCTGACGGGTGCGCTTCTGCTCTGCCATGCCGTCCCCCTCAGGCCGCTTGGGCGGGTCGGTGGCGCAGCTTGGCCACGTAGGCGGGTACGGCGTCGGCGGGAACCCGTCGGAGCCGCCCGAGCGTGACGGACTCGATCTCTCCGGCGAGGACGAGCCGGAAGCACGTCGTACGGCCGATCTGGAGCCGCCGAGCCGTCTCCTCAACCGTCAGGAGGGCCAGGGTCGAGTCAAACGGCTCAGGCCTGGTGACAGTGGTCGACAGCTCAGCCATGAGTGGGCTCCCCTTCCGTTCCGAGGGCGGGTTCAAGAGACGCGGTCAGCCAGGTCTCGGCAGCGCTGAGGCCGGTTCCGGCGAACACCCAGTGGGCGAGGACCAGCGTCGTTTCGCCGTCCTGCGGGACGGGCGGGGCCGTCTGGGCTCGCCGCCAGTCGGCGCGGGCGGTGCGGAGGGCGCCGAGGGTGGTGGAGTAGCGGCGGGACTTTGTGGCGAAGTGGCCGCGGAAACAGAGCATGTGGGCCCAAGCCCGCAGCCGGAGGTGTTCGAGGTCTCTCCGGGCGCCGAGGGCCCAGGCGGTGCGGATCATGCGGCGGACGTGGTCGGTGATCCGGGCCTGTGCCAGCTCGGCGAGGAACCTGATCGGCCGGTCGAGGGTGCCCGTCGCCGCTTCGGCGCCCTTGGTGGCGTACTTGGCGATGTACGCCGCTACGGCCCGCTCGGTCAGGTCCTGGCCGCCGTCGAAGTCGGCGGAGCGGATCGGGCGGACGTCGAGCTGCCGCCCGAAGACGAAGGTGTGCGCCCGGCCGTCGATCACCGGGCCGTCGATGCGCGCGGCGGTCGCGGCGGCATGGATGGCATCGGTCAGCAGCTCGGCGGTCGCCCAGACCGGGGGCGGGGTGTCGCCGCCTTCCGGGCCGTCGAGGCGGATGACGGCGTGGAAGTGGACGGCGCCGCGCTTCTGGTACTCGGCGACCTTGGCGAACGAGATGCGGGCGTGGTCGCGGAAGGCGCGCTGAGTCAGCCCGGCCCGCTTGGCCACCTCTCGGCGGAGGTAGATCGAGAAACGCCGCCAGAGGGCGCCCACGTGCGCGTTCCACAGGACGGCCGCTTCGTAGTCGTAGGAGTCGGGGTCGAGGGGCGTGCCGAGCACGGCGTCGTCCTGGTCGTGGCGGGTGCCGCAGCGGCAGGGGCGGCCGTCGGTGCGGCGGTTGTGGACCGGGCCGAAGCCGGGCGCGGTGAAGGTGGCGAAGACGCGCGGGTGGGTGGCGACCTGTTCGGGGGTGCCCTTGCCGCCGCGCAGGCCGGCCGTGATCAGGTGGTAGGTGTCGCGGCGGTAGACCTCCGCGCAGGCAGCGCAGCGGGTGGTGCGGCGGTTGTTGCAGCGGACCAGGAGGTGCCCGGCCGGGAGGGTGGCCGAGTCGAGGCGGTGTAGGACGTTGCCGATCTCGCCCGTGCGGGTGTCGACGCCGTACTCGGTGCGCTGCCCGTCGAGGCGGATCGGGTGGGTACAGCCGCCCAGGCCCGCGAGCTGTCGGGCGAGGGCGGGCATGGTGCCGTTGGCGGCGAGGGTGCTCAGCTCCGCCAGCGGGGGCGGGGTCGAGTGCGTAAGGATGGGAGTCCCTTTCGGCTGTTTCGGTGGTTGGGAGGGACGGCCCCGGGGCGGCGGGATGCTTGGCGGCGTTTGCCGCCCCGGCGGCCGGTCAGCGCCTGGTGGCGCCGCTCAGGAGCGAGCGCAGGACCACGGCGGCGACGGCCACGGACACCGCCGTGACGGCGACGGCCGCCAGGAGCGCGGTGAGGACGATGCCGACGACGACCACGGCGGCGGCCGGGCCCAGCCAGGGGGTGAGCGAGCGGCCGGCGGAAGGCGCCGGGATCTGGTTCTGCTGGGGTGTGAGGGTGGTCGGCAGGGTCGGGGGCGGGGGCAGTTGGGGCCGGAACATGGCGGGACTCCTCTCAGTGGTGGGTGCCGTTGACGACGTCGACACCGGAGCGGGTGCCGGACTCGATGGCGGGGGCGAGGAAGGTGTGCGAGAGCCAGAAGCCGAACAGGGCGATCACGACGGCGACCCACAGGCGGACGCCGAGGAACTTGATCGCGGCCCAGGCGATGACGCCCAGGATGAGGACTAGCGGCAGTGAGACGGTCACGGGATCTCCTCAGCGGACGCGGCAGCGGTGGGTGCGTGCGGCCAGCTCGGCGGCGGTACGGCTGTCGTAGTCGGCGGAGAAGCCGCAGCGCGGAGCCGTGCACACGGCGGCGTGCCTCTCGCGGCCACGGCCGTCGTAGTACGTGCCGACCTGGACGGGGCCGATCCGGACGACCCGGCGGAAGCGGCGGTTGACGGGCATCAGGGCAACTCCTTCGAGTCGGGGTGGTTCTCGCCGGTGAAGTCGGCGACGTGGTCGAACAGCCAGCGCCGGATCTCCTCGCCCTCGTACTCGTCGGCGGTGAGGATCACGGGTTCGGCGATGAGCATCGCTTCGGTGAGGCGGTTCTGACGGGTCAGCTCGGCGGCCCGGTTGAGCGCGCGGAGCGTGGACGGTCGCATGAGTGGAAGTGCTCCTGAGGTCAGGTGAGTTGGGCGGCGATTGCTTCGGCGAGCGGCAGCGGGACACCGAGCCGGGCGCGAAGGGTGGAGGTGTCGATGGGCGTGCCGGTTCGGGCACGGTGCTCGTCGGCGACCTTGCGTGCGTGGGCGACGAGGGCGGGCGGGACGAGGGTGGTGGACGGCGGGACCGGTTCGGTTGCCGCAGTGGGCAGTTCGGGGGCCGGAGCCGCCACCGGTTCGGGCTCTTCGTGCGGTTGGGGCTCTTCGTGTGGTCCGTGGGCGAGGAGCGTGCCGCCGAGGAAGGCGACGGCTGGCCATCCGGCGACGAGGATGCGCAGCCAGGCCGGTACGGCGTCGAGGTCGAGGAGTCCGGCAGTGGCTACGTTGGCGCCGAGCGACGCGGTCAGCGCGACGAGGAACCAGCACCACCCGCCGGCTTTCGACCCGCCGGAGCGGAGCCGCCGCCAGGCCGCCACCAACAGCAGGTCGACGGAGACCGGATAGGCCCACGCCTTCCAGCCGTCCTGTCCGGCGGCCGAGGCCAGGTCGTGCAGATGTGCGAAGGACAGGGCGGCGGCGATCAGGGCTTGGACGAGTACGGCGTCGAGGCGGACGGGCAGGGAACGCACGGCGCCACTCCTTCCGGTTCCGGGCATGGCGGGGGTAGGGAATCGGCGCGGGACGGCCGCGCCGGCCGATGGATCGGGTGCGGCTACTCGGCGACCGGGCGAGGTGCGGTCGACGGCCCGGAGGCCGCTTCGGGCACGGGCGGGACATACGGCCGGAAGGGCGCGAGCGCCGGAAGGTCCGGGGCGAGGTACGCCGACTCCCGGCAGGCAGCCGCGGCATCGGAGAGGGACAGATACGGGGTACGGACGCGGGACCAGCCGCCCGAGGTGTCGCCGACGACGGCGAGGCCGGGCAGTTCGGGGGCGATGGAGCAGGCCGCGTAGACCGCTTCGGGTGCGATGTCGCCGAGCGCCATCTTGGCGGACGCTTCGTCGTTGACGCGGTGGCAGACGCGGCCGGTCAACTGGGCGCGCAGCATGGTCGCGCCCTTGCCGAGTTCGGCCCCGAAGCGCTGCCCGCACACCTCCAGGTAGATGCCGGCCGCGCGGCCGAGTTGGGCGAGGCGGATGAGGTGGGTGACCATCTGGTCCCGCCGGTCCTCGTCCTTGCGCGTGGCGACGAGGAAGAGTTCCGCCACCTCGTCGACGAACAGCACGATGGGCGCGGGGCGTTCACTCTCGGGCAGTCCCCACACGTCCGAGGTGATCTCCTCGTCCGGAGTACCGGGCGCGATGCCCTGCCGGGCTTTGATCAGGTCGTAGCGGTCCTCCATTTCCTTCACCAGCACGGGCAGCAGCTCGGCGGCCTGGTCCGGATCGGTCGCCAACGCGGAGAACCGGGCCGCGAACGGCGCCAGCTCGACCCCGCGCTTGCAGTCGATGCCGACCAGGACCACGGACTGAGCCGCGAGTTTCGCGATCAGGTTGCGCAGGTACATGGACTTGCCGGACAGCGTGGCGCCCAGGACGAGTTCGTGCGGCACGGCCTGGTAGTCGCGGACGAACGCGGTCGCGTCCTCCCGCAGCGCCACCGGCACCCGCAGGAACCCGCCGGCAGCCCGCTTGGGCATCCGCACCTTGCGCAGGACGTCGAAGCCGACGAGCCGCAGTTCCACAACACCGGGCTTGACGTCCCGCACGTACACGGCGTGCACGCCCCAGGCGTGCCGGAGCCGTTCCGCCGAGGCCGCCACGTCCGCCGGTTCCTGCCCGGCAGCCAGCCGCAGCCGCATCCGAAGGCCCGTCGAGGTGGGGCGGATCATGCCCCGGCGGGGCGGGACCGGCCGCACCTCACGGCGCGTGGTCGCCTTGACCGCCAGCGCCCGCCACCGCGAGGGTTCGACCGTCAGCCCGCAGGCGTCCATGGTCGAGGAGTACGAGGCCAGCAGCCGGACCACCGAGGCGGGTAAGCCGACCGTCGACCAGTACGCCGCCGGGCAGGCCCGCCGGGCGTAGGCCCCGCCGCCTATGGCAGCGAGAGTTCCGCCCAGCTCGGCCCACGTCACCAGGTCGGTCACGTCGATCAGCCCGCCTGAACCATCGGGAACACGCCCGCGGCGACGGCCGAGGCCCGGTAGGCGATGCCGTGCCGCTGCTGCCCGTTGAACACGCTCTCCCACGGCCGCGCCACCAGACCGACCAGCGACACCGGGGCGCCGAGCGTCAGGCCCGCCGTGACGCCGCTCTCCGGAACGGTGACCTTGATGAGCGACGACTCACCGTCCTCGATGTACACGACCCCGATCGTCATCAGCGGCTCACCGCTCACGGCGTCCACGGCCCGCTCACCGGTCTGACGGTCACGAACCTTCGGTTCGGGCGCCTCGGTCAGCAGGATCGTCGCCGCCGAGGTCTCCACACGGATGGTGCGCACAGAAATGTCTCCTTCAGAATCGGACCAACCCGCCACCTGACAGGTTGACTTAGCAAGTTTGACGTTAGAGATGGCAGGTTGACTTGTCAAGTAGGTTCGTCGGGCAGCCAACGAGCGGGATCGATACCGCGAGCGCACCATGAAGCCAGCAACTACGCAGAGGAGGGCGTGACATGGGAAGGCGCGACCGCTCGCGGCATCGACCGTCGTGGGGTGCCCCTGACTCGCAGAGCTCGGCCTCACTGCCGCCCTCCTGGCCCAGACCTCCGCAAAGTCCGCCGGCGAGCCCACCGGCCGGAACAACGCCGCCACCGAGGAAACGCCACCGAGTGTTCCTGTGGCTCTTCCTCGCCATCCAGGCCCTGTTCCTGATCTGGGTGATCGCAGGTGCTGCAACTGGCAGCGGCACACCTGAAGACTGCCAGGGTCTAACGGGTGACGAACTGGACCTGTGCAATGACGCCAGCAACGTCGGGACCACCATCGGCGTCGGACTGGTCATCGCTCTGTGGGCGGCGGTCGACGTCATCCTGGGCTTCAGTTACGTGGTGTACCGACTCGCCAGTCGGCGCGCTTGAGGCGGATCACCGCAGAGACAGCGCCCGCCCACGCTTTCAGTTGAGCCGGTAGGTGTCTTCGAGTTCTTGCCGGTCGGCAGGAAGCAGCATGTCAGAGACCTGCAAAGCTTGCCCGGAAGCATCACGGGCGATGACCAGGACACTGAGCACGGGCACGCCGCTCGGCAGATCGAGAAGCGCGGCTTCCTCACTCCCCGGCAGCCGAGCCGACACGCGCTCCGTCACATGGTCGAAGCGAACCTTCCGCCGGGTCTCCAGGTGCTCGCGGAGACTGCCGGTCACCGGCCCGGGACTGCACAGTTCCGTGCCCTCGACCAGGCCGGCGGGGAAGTACGAGGAGACCAACTCGACCGCTTCGCCGTCCTCCTCGACGAGGAACCGGCGCACGAGCGCCTTGGCCCGCTTCGGCAGCCCCAGCACAGAGGCGACACGCGCCGGAACCGGCACCTCACCGACCTCGACCAGGCGCCCACGCGCTTGCGACTCGTCACGTGTGAGAGCTTCGAGCCCGCGGCGGTCCTTCTCCTCGACGACGGCAGGGCGTCCCCGCACGATCGTCCCGAACCCCTGCCGGGACTCCAGCCAGCCGTCACGCTTCAGCAGCTCCAGCGCCCGGACGACCGTAGGGCGGGACATCCCGAACGCCTGCACCAGCTGGTTCTCACTGGGAACGCGTGTGCCGGGCGGGTACGTGCCGTCCTCGATGCGCTGCTGAAGGGTCTGAGCGAGGCGTACGTACTTGGGTGCCTCCACTTCATACGCCATGAACGCCGCCGCCTGTCGTGATTGGCCAAGTCAACCGGTCAACCAGACTAGCGAGGAATCCCCCGTGACAGAACCAGCAGAAGGCATTCCCTTCATACCGGCCAGGCATCGGCGACCAGGAACGACACCACCGTGCCGCCGAACCGACTGGGCCCCGAGTGCCAGGACTCGGCGATGGAGTCGACCAGCAGCAGCCCGCGCCCGTGCGCGTCGTCGGCGTCGGGACGACGAAGCCGCACGCTGGCAGGAAAGCCGGGGTTGTGCACCTCGACCCGCAGCGCGGCCCCCTCCCGGAACCACTCCACTCGCACGACCCACGACTCGTCCGCCTGTCCGTAGCGGATGGCATTGGTCACGAGTTCCGAGATCATCAGCGTGCAGTCCTCGACCGAGCAGGCCGGGTCATAGGGGGCGATGAACTTCCGGAACCAGCGTCGCGCCCGGGGAACGGACTCAGGGGTCGGATGCAAGGTCATCGCACCGAGCCGCGGAGAGTCCGCGGAGGGGTAGCGGTCGATCGTGTAGGCCATCCGCGCTCACTCCTTGCCGCTGCCGTCACAGTCGGGACAGCGCCGCTTCGATGTGGCACGAGTGCGATCGGCGGCAACGGCAAGCGCCAAGGACGTACGCGAACCAACCCGCTTCCATCCGCGCCCCCGACAAGCCCGGCAAGGTACGCCGGCCTCCCGGATCGGCCGCTGACTCGTCACTCCGTGCCCCCTTCCGTAAGTGGCCTTAGCCACTTACTGGATAGTGGCATTAGCCAGTCGCGGTGCGCAAGCATGAATCCCGAAGTGATGAATCATCAGGTCAGCGGGTACCCCTGTTCGAAAGCCCAGCGGTGCGGCGGGTAGGTGGCTTCAGCGAACTCCAACGGCCGGTCCTGGAGGTCGAAAACGACGTGATGCACGATCAGCACGGCAGAACCAGGCTCAAGCCGCAGATCCGCCGCCTCCTCCTCGGTGGCCTGCCGAGCGCACATGCGGTCCTCGGCGTAACTGCCCTGCCGACCGGTCATGTTCTCGACGTACATCAGGGTCCCCTCCTGGATCCGCTCCGGCTCCAGAAGCTTGGGCGCCCGCTGCCCGACGTCCGACGCGAACCACGAGGTGGACAACGTGATCGGCCCATCCTGGTTATTGGTCACCCGCTGACGGTGCACGGCCCGGAGATCCTTCACCAGGCCAAGGGCCTCAGCGACGTAATCAGGCGCCTCCAGCCATCCCGCCGAGGTGATCACCGCGAACTCACCGGGTGTGTAGATCTTCCCCGTCTGCCGCGCCCGCCCGTACAACTCCCGCGCCCGCCGGTTCACTTCGAGGCTCCGCACATACGTGCCGGACCCCTGCCGCTTCTCGACGAGCCCCTGATGACTCAACGCCTCCAACGACCGCGCCGCCGTGGGCCGGGACACCTTCCAGGCCGCCGCAAGCTGCCGTTCCGAGGGAACCTCGTCCCCGGGCCGCAGGTCACCCCGAAGGATCTGATCGCGGATGAAGTGCGCGATCTGGAGATACTTCGGCTGTGCCTCCTCGATCTGAGGCATGTCCCCTCCTCGTCCAAGTGGCTATAGCCTCTAGCCACTATAGAGTGACTGGTCAACCGCCTACCCCCTAGGCTGGGGCCCATGACGCGGTTGATCGTCGCAGCAGGAGGAGGGGGCGACGCAGTCGCCGCCGCAATGCTTGACGCGGCCCTGTACGGAGGTGACTGCGACCATGCGGTGATCCTCACGTACGCATGGGACCGCTTGCTGATCGACCCGGTACCGGGCCCCCGAGGAGCCGACAACTTCACCGGCCTCCAGCCGCTCACCCCAACTGTCCGGACCGTGCCGGCGACCGCCCGCCCCATCGCACCCGCGGGCTCCACGCTCCCCCGACTGGCCGCAGAGCTCCCGCACACCTTCGCCCTGATCGACCCGAAGCACGGCGCCGAAGGCATCACCCGCCAGCTCACGGACCTGATCGCCCACCTTGACCCGACGTCGGTCGACCTCCTCGACGTCGGAGGCGACATCCTGGCCCGAGGCGACGAACCGACCCTGAAGAGCCCGCTCGCCGATGCCCTGACACTGGCAGCCTGCGCCCAGGTGAACGCACCGATCCGACTGCTGATCGCAGGCCCCGGCCTCGACGGCGAACTCCCTCCCGACGACCTGCGCCCCCTGCTCGGCCCCCTCGTCCACACCTTCACAGCATCGGACACCGAACCGATCAACACGGCCCTGGAATGGCACCCCTCCGAAGCCACCGGGATGCTCGCGGCAACGGCCCGAGGCGTACGCGGCACCTGCCAAGTCCGAGACGCCGGCCTCCCCGTCCCCCTCACCGACGAAAGCCCGACGGTCCACGAGGTCGACCTGGACAACGCCCTGAGCCGCAACGAACTGGCCCGCGCCATCGCCTCAACCACCACCCTGGACGAGGCCGAGGTCCTGAGCCGCGAGATCTGCGGCTTCTCGGAAATCGACTACGAGCGCAACAAGGCACTCTGGCTCAAGGAGCAACACCCGACGAAGCTCGACACCGAGACGCTGCTACCCCACCTCGCCCAGTTCGAGGCAGAAGCCCGAAGCCGCGGCATCACGCACACCACGTTCCGCCACCTCACCGAAGCCCTGAGCCTCGACGGCTCCCAGCGCGATGACCTACGCCAGTTGCTCATCACCAGGCACCCCGACCGGTTCGCAGCCCCACTGTGGCACATCCCAGCCACCACCTGAGTAACAACCTTCTCTACAGGTTCAAGGCCCGCGCACGGCGCGGGCGCGCGCCGCCGGGCGCGGCCTGCCTCCTGTCTCCGCCCCGGCTGGCCGCGCCCGGCGGCGCGCTGGCCAACTGCAGGCATGAAGTGGGAAACACCCGCTATGGCTGGGGCAATCGGCTCCACGACTTTAGGCAGCCGCTTCGGCGCGAGCTTCGAAGGTCATGGCCCCCAACGCCGCGCTTTGCCGGACAGGTTACAAGCTGTCCGACGCGCCGGAAGCTTACCGACAATGACCCCTCGTGCCAAAGCAACTCCAGCCCGAAGCCGCGAGGCCAACCGCGTGAGTAAGCTCCGGCCCAAATTGCATGCAAAGGTGCGTCCGCCGACCGCCCCATCAGCCACGTGAAACCTCGGACAGGACTCCTACGTCGCGCGCCGACGGACACCTTCAGCTACGATGAAGAAATGGAAGAGAAGAGCCTCACAGAATTCATGACTCAGGCTTTCCGAAGCGAATTCGGCCAGCGATGGGACACCATCGAAAGGCAGGGGCGGGAAAATGTTGACTTCCATGACGACCCGACGTATCTTGCCATCACAAAAGATGTCGCCTCGATTGCGGTAAGTAACGTTCTCTGGCATTTGGCACTAGGTATCAGTCTACGGGCAAGCGAAGTAGCTTCGAGGTCCCCGGGCAAGACTGAAGATCAGATCGAAAAAGACGTAGAAACCGGATTTCTGGTCGGCCTGAAAGGTCGCGACGAAACTTTTCTTCCAATTTGGCAGTTTAGGGACGACTCCTACACGCTCGAACTAAAGGATAGCGCCCGCACCATTTTGGAGGTTTTCCGGACACAGCTCGGCAAAACCTATCGCTCAGACGTCGTCATATCCTGGGCCTCAACTCCGCAAAGAGAACTCGACGGTCGGGCTCCACGGTCCATAATCGACGAGCCTGAAGCAAGTTTGGAAGGCAGCCAGATTGAACTACTGAGTATGTCAGCAAGCGTGACCGCTGGGAGGTTGTCTAGATGACCACCGAGGATCCCATATTCACGGTCGAGACTTACTGCTACTTCTACCGAATATATCCGAAGGTTACGCCGCACGGCGATCCGGGAAGCGCCATTTGGTTTGGCTTCGCGGGTTACTACTACGACGACAAGGGCAAGGCATGGGAGTGGCGACCGGGTAACCGCCACGATCCCGTAAGGGAGGTCAAAGACGGGAGCGACCCGGGAGGAACCTGCTACGCAGCGAGCAGGGAACTGGGAGCCTTCGTAGAGGTATTTGTTCGACTGGGCGCGTTGGCCATAAGCGAAAGTGCCGTTTTCCAGAACAGAATGGCGACTGTCTCACTGAACACATCCATTGATGTTTGCAATGTGATGTCCCCAGCAAATGTCGGCCTCCGCGACATGGAACCCAACCTCTGGAATGAGGTTGGCCCTCCCTATCCGATAAGTCAGCAGTTCGCGAAAAAGATTCGAAATGAAGGAATTAAGGGAATCTATTTCAGGTCGGTTAGAGACCCTTCGGGCACGCTTGAAAACATCGCCATATTCAGCGAGAAAAGCGGGATAGACGTTGGAAACATATTCCACATTTTCGACGACCGCGAGATTTCTCGGGACCTTATCGAAGAGGCTGCGGACCGGTATAAGATTCAAGTTGTCAGGGATCCCTCAGGTCCTGCGGGATATTTTCGCCCATAGGCCAGCGCGTACAGCCCGAGTCTGGCCCACCATCGGCAACCCAACACCCCTCATGCGAATTTAAAGACCATGAAACCGGACATCAACCCTTCGCCCAGGTGGGCGATCAAGTGCTCCGCGAATAATTGCAGCTTCCCAGGCTCAGCGCTCGTGCACCGTCGTCACGGGGTCGGCCGTCGCGGCTTGCTCTAGTTGACGACACAAACCAGTAACGTGGCTGAGGGCGGTGGGGGTGCAGGAAACATACGCGTGCGTGGTCGGTCGGCGCACCCGCCATCGTGGCTGACTTTCGTCGGCTGAGGTTCGTGCCACTGCCGTGCCAGATGCCAGGGTCAGCCACGGTCAACGGGGGTGTCTCACGGTCGAGTTCTCGGCAGCCTGGCCAGGTATCGAAGCTCCAGGTCAACGGCCCCGCTTCCCCGCCTCTCTCCTAAAGCGGGTGTACACGAGCATGTAAGGCACCCCGGGCGCGTGGAAACACCCTGTGAAGAAGCAACCCGTTTGCGGCTGGGCCGCGTTCGCGAAGCGTCGGCGTGGAACCGCAGCAGGCGATTCAGCCGTTTTGTACTCACGGGGCGTCTTCGGTTCCTACGCTGGGTCACCGGAACAGCAAAGTGGCGCATGGTCAGGAGTGTTCGTGAGTACGGAGATCGTCGAGCTGGTGGAGCAGGCCACGCCGTATATATCGGCCGCGGTGACCGCGTACGGGACGGCAGTCCTCAGCCGGGCCGAGCAAGCCGCGGTGGGTGCCGCGGTTGAGGGGACGGCGGGTCTGGGTCGGCGGATTCTCCAGCTGCTGTGGCAGCGCCGGGAGGAGCCGGGGCGGGTGGAGCTGGAACGGGTCGTGGACGAGGCCGCCGACGAGCAGGACGACACCTACTCCGCGGCGGTGCTGGGGCGGCTTTTGAGGCGTGCGCTGCAGGACGATCCCGGATTGCGGGAGGAACTGTCGGCCATGCTGCCCGCCCCGGCCGCGGGCCCGGTCACCATCACGGCATCCGGTGAGCGGTCGATCGCCGCTCAGCACATCACCACCGCCATCACCGGCGACGGTCACACCCTGCCACGGGCATGAGCGCGAACGAGGCCGTCTTTGAGCCGCGGATCCGTGCAGCGGGAGAGCGCTCAATCGCGGCCGGGCGGATCAGAGATGCCTACACGGGTGACATCGTGCTGCCTGCCGAGGCGTTGCAGCAGGCGGAGAGAGTCGCTGCGGCGCCGGGCACCTCGAACCTTCCTCCGCCGCCGCTGTGCCTGGGGCGTGAGGAAGAGCTGGCCTGGCTGCGGCGCATCCTGACCGACCGGCGCGAGGGTGCGATCACGCAGAGCGGGACCGTGCACGGCCTGGGCGGGATCGGCAAGAGCACGCTCGCGCTGCACTACGCCCACCGTCACCGCGGCGACTACACGCTGATCTGGTGGATCAACGCCGCCTCCCCCGACGAGATCGAGACCTCCCTGGCCGGCCTCACCCAGCAGCTGGTTCCCGACTGGGCCGCCCAGGCCGGGCGTGGGGCGCAGGTGGCGTGGGCGCGGCAGTGGCTGGCCTGGCATCCCGGCTGGCTGCTGGTCCACGACAATGTCGACGACCCGGACGACCTCGCCCCCTACACCGGGGCACTGCACCAGGGGCACCATCTGGCCACCAGCCGCCGCATCACCGGCTGGCCCGACACCGCCCCCACCCTGCCCCTGGGCAGCCTCCACCCGGACGACGCCACGAACCTGCTGTGCCGTCTGGTCTTCAAGGACACCACCCCCACAGCACACCAGCAGGCCGATGCCCGGGCCCTCGCCGCCGATCTGGGGCACCTTCCTCTGGCGATCAAGCAGGCCGGCGCCTACCTCGCCCAGAACCGCGGCATCACCCTCGACGCCTACCGCCGCCGTCTGGGCAGCAAACTCGACAGGACCGCCCACGGCTTCGACGCCGAACGCACCATCGCCCGCATCTGGAACGTCACCCTCCACACCCTGGAACAGGCGGGCCCGCTGGCCGTTCAGGTGCTGCACACTGCCGCCTGGCTCGCCCCCGGCGACATCCCCCACACCTTGCTCACCCTGCCCGGCACCGACCCGGACGACATCGCCGAAGCCATTGGCACCCTGGCCGCCTACAGCATGATCACCACCACCGCAACCACCCTCAGCATGCACCGCCTGGTCCAAACCGTCCTGCGTACACCCCGAACCACCGACAGCCTTCAACAGCCCCGGCACCTCCAAGGGCGCGTCAGTGCCGAACAAGCAGTCCTCCACGCCCTCGCCCCGCCTCCGGGCCAGGACAACGCCACCGACAGCCAGTGGGACGCCCTCATCCCACACCTCGTCACCCTCGCTGCCACAGCCCCACCCGGACACCCCAGCCTCCCCCTCACCAATGCGTACAACACAGCTGCCCACCGCCTCCATCACCAAGGCCACACCGCCCGCGCCATCCCCCTGCTGGAGGCCACCCTCACCCAGTACGAGCAGGTCCTGGGCGACACCCACCCCGACACCCTGACCAGCCGCAACAACCTCGCCACCGCCTACCAGGCGGCCGGGGACCTCGGGCGCGCCATCCCCCTGCTGAAGGCCACCCTCACCCAGTACGAGCAGGTCCTGGGCGACACCCACCCCGACACCCTGACCAGCCGCAACAACCTCGCCACCGCCTACCGGGCGGCGGGGGACCTGGGGCGGGCCATCGCCCTGCTGGAGGCCACCCTCACCCAGTGCGAACAGGTCCTGGGCGACACCCACCCCGACACCCTGACCAGCCGCAACAACCTCGCCACCGCCTACCGGGCGGCGGGGGACCTGGAACGGGCCATCCCCCTGCTGGAGGCCACCCTCACCCAGCGCGAACAGGTCCTGGGCGACACCCACCCCGACACCCTGACCAGCCGCAACAACCTCGCCTACGCCTACGAGTCGGCGGGGGACCTGGAACGGGCCATCCCCCTGCTGGAGGCCACCCTCACCCAGCGCGAACAGGTCCTGGGCGACACCCACCCCGACACCCTGACCA
>NZ_JBEYWE010000034.1:1117-1520 GCF_040644295.1 Streptomyces sp. NPDC047000 | reverse complement strand
ACCAGCCGCAACAACCTCGCCACCACCTACCAGGCGGCCGGGGACCTCGGGCGCGCCATCCCCCTGCTGAAGGCCACCCTCACCCAATGCGAACAAATCCTGGGCGACACCCACCCCCACACCCTGACCAGCCGCAACCACCTCGCCGCCGCCTACCAGGCGGCCGGGGACCTCGGGCGCGCCATTCCTCTGATGGAGGCCACCCTCACCCAATGCGAACAAATCCTGGGCGACACCCACCCCCACACCCTCATAAGCCGCAACAACCTGGCTGCGGCTTATGAGTCGGCGGGGGACTTGAGGCGGGCCATTCCTCTGATGGAGGCCACCCTCACCCAATGCGAACAAATCCTGGGCGACACCCACCCCCACACCCTCATAAGCCGCAACAACCTGGCTGCCG
>NZ_JBEYWE010000034.1:0-1020 GCF_040644295.1 Streptomyces sp. NPDC047000 | reverse complement strand
CGGCTTATGAGTCGGCGGGGGACTTGAGGCGGGCCATTCCTCTGATGGAGGCCACCCTCACCCAATGCGAACAAATCCTGGGCGACACCCACCCCGACACCCTGACCAGCCGCAACAACCTCGCCACCACCTACCAGGTGGCCGGGGACCTCGGGCGCGCCATCCCCCTGCTGAAGGCCACCCTCACCCAATGCGAACAAATCCTGGGCGACACCCACCCCCACACCCTGACCAGCCGCAACAACCTCGCCGCCGCCTACCGGGCGGCGGGGGAACCTCAGGGCGACACCCACCCCCAAACCCTGACCAGCCGCAACAGCCTTGCCGCCGCTCGCCAAGAATTCGAAGCTGTACAGCACGGAAGTACAGCAACCTCAGTGACCAACGCTGAACCTCAGCAGCCGTCCACGGCTGGTTGAGCAGCCCGAGAACCGTACATGACCTTCCCGCCGAAAGTTCGGGACGAAGAGGTCATCACTCATGTCTCGGCGTCGCGGCTGGCCCGGGGTACGCGATGCTTGGGGCATGGCCCCTGAAGCTAGCGCTGCTCCGTCGATGAACACTCGCGTGAGTGCAGCGACCGATTGAATCACCAGAGTCACGTGGGAGGAAGGCACACGCATCGAGGTCCGCAACCTGGGCCGCGAGATCGTCATCGAGGCAAACGCTGCCGGGTTGAAGCCCTGGCCGGCCACCTCCTCACTCTCGCTCAGGACGGCACGCCGGACGGCGCTCACCTTCACCTGGAGGAGAACAACAGGCTCGAACAAGGCTCCATAGGACTGGTCTTGGAGAGGTGCGACGACGAATGACGCGTGTCAGACGCGTGCCAGAACGTGCGGGGAACTACGGGGAACAGCGGGGAATCGATCGGCCGTCTGCGGCGCGCCTGCGTTCGTCCACCGCAGGTCAGGCCGAGGGCAAGCCCTAGTGTCCTGAGTCGGAAGTTTGCGGGCGGTTGTAGGGTGGGGTGATGCCGGGTCCGAAGCCGTTGCTGCTCGAGTTGTCCGATCACGAACG
>NZ_JBEYWE010000033.1:0-81381 GCF_040644295.1 Streptomyces sp. NPDC047000 | reverse complement strand
GGAAACGCGGATGCGGCCGGCGCCACCTCGTAGGAGACCGCGAAGTCCTCGGTCGTCTCCCCGAAGTTCCAGCCCGCCCGGAACGCCGTGACGTTGGCGGCGGCGATGCCGGGCTTCCTGGCGAACTTCGCCTGGAGGAACTTCTCCGTCCCCTCCGTCGGCCGGTGGTACATCCAGCTCAGCAGGCCCAGGGCGAACATGTTCTTGCACCGCACGGCGTCGCGCCGCGCGAGCCCGGAGTCCTTCAGCGCCTCGACGGTGAGGGTGGTGAGCGGCACGGGATGCAGCCGGTACCGCTCGAGGGACCCGTCCTCCAGCGGGCTGACGGGGTAACCGACCTTGAGCATGGCGCGCTTGGTGAACTCGTCGGTGTCGACGATGACTTCGCCACCGGCCCGGACGTCGCCGATGTTGGCCCGGAGCGCGGCGGGGTTCATGGCGACGAGGACGTCGGGGGCGTCACCGGGGGTGAGGATGTCGTGGTCGGCGAAGTGCAGCTGGAACGACGAGACGCCGGGGAGGGTACCGGCAGGGGCGCGGATCTCGGCCGGGAAGTTCGGCAGGGTGGACAGATCGTTCCCGAACGACGCCGTCTCCGAGGTGAAACGGTCGCCCGTGAGCTGCATACCGTCGCCGGAGTCACCGGCGAACCGGATGACGACCCGGTCGACTCGGCGGACGTTCTTGGTTTCCAGAGGCATACGTGTCGGCTCCTGTCGGTCCTTTACCGGTCCGCCGGGTGGTGTGAGCTGCGCCGTTCAGACGACGGACCACCAGGTGGACCCTGTGCCGGGCAGCCGCGGGGAAGTTAACCGGGCGCGCTATAGGGCTCCTTGGGCGCGGGTTCGCGCGCGGGAGGGCCGGTGAAGGAGATCCGGTACTCGTCCGGCGGGTTCGGCGCCAGGCACTCCCCCCACACCTCACGCAGGGCACCGCACGCCTCGCCGACGGTGGCTCCGGCGGCCAGCGCGTCCTTGAGCGGATAGAGCACGTTGCCGGTCCCTCCGGCGGCGGCACGCACCGCACCGAGAGCACCGTCGACACGCTGTCCGTGCCGCCAGGCCCGCACCTTGGCGAGCCGCTCACGCTGCCGCAGGACGACGGCCGACCCGCCACGGAACTGGTCTCCGGGCACGGTCGCGGCGCCCAGGATGCCGCCCTCCCACCCGATCTCGTGCCGCTGGAAGCCGAGTTCGATGCCGGCGGCAGCGCCCCCGAGCGCCTCCACCCGGTCCAGCAGTCCGCCGATCCCGGCGTCGATGCCGTCCCCGACCAGGAACCGCGGCAGCCAGGCCCCGGGCACCCCCGGCCAGCGCACCCCGAACCGCTCCTTCATCACCCGCGCCCAGACCCGCCGTCCGGACCGGAAGGTGAGCCGCGAGGCGAACTCCTCCACGTCCAGCCCGGCACCCTCGGCGGTACGCACGTACTCGATGCCGTGGGAGAGCACGAACGCGGCCTCCTGCACGGGCGAGGCCCCGGCCCGCACCAGCCGGTGCCCGGTGAGGGAGAGGGGACGCCAGCGGGGCAGCTCGGCACGGCAGTAGGCGAAGAGGTCGGCGGTGAGCCGCAACGAGGGGACCAGCGGGAAGAGCCCGCGCCCCCGCACGATGTACTCGGTGAGGATGTCGTTCCGGACGGTCCCCCGCAGCCGCTCGCCCTCCACCCCCTGCTCCTCGGCGACGAGCTGGTACAGCAGAAGCAGCAGAGCGGCGGGCCCGTCGGCGGTGAGGTACAGCGAAACCGCCTCCAGCGGCACCCCGCCGAACAGCACCCGCATGTCATCCAGCGAGTCGACGGCCACCCCCGCCCGCCCGACCTCCCCGGCGGCATCCGGATGGTCGGAGTCGTACCCGAGCTGGGTCGGCAGATCGAACCCGGCCGACAGCACGGTGGCCCCACCCCCGACCAACCGCCGATAGCGCGCGTTGTACTGCGCGGCCGACACGACGACAGCCCCCGCCGAACCCCCGGCCCCGGAAAACTCCCCTGCTCTGACCCTCTCCACACCGGCAGAGTGACCCACGCCACTAAAGCCGGGGCAAGGGCGTGACTCCGCTTCGCGCATTCACCCTCCTGGCGCATTTCTCACCGACGGACGGAAACCGCAGCCGGATTTACCGGCCCACCTGCCCCTTATTTGATTCAATCCGTCCGAAGGCGCAAGACAGGAACTTCACCAGGAAAAGAGAAAGAGGAGCGCCATGCGGGCCATCAGAGCCCTGCTCGTGGGAGCCTCCGTACTCACCGTCACGGTGGGCACCACGGCTGCCTCGCAGGCCATGGGATGGGAAACTCCCTGGTCAGCACAGATTTCCCGGAGCAGCACACTGCCCCCGGCCTACGACGGCGGGGACGGAAAGACGAAGCAGGAAAACCACAAGAAGGAGGGCCACAACAAATACGAGAAGCACGACAAGTACGACAAGAAAAAGGTCGACAGCTACCAGCTCATCCACAGCTGCAATGGGAAATTCGGCTACTGCACGAATGACGCGGTCTTCGCCCCGACGATTCTCGGCAGCATCGGGCTCACCACGGGACTGATCGGCCTGACGAGCGGGACCACGGGACAGACCGCCACCACGGCAACCACAGGCACCACAGCAACCACAGCCACCACCACGACGACCTCCACAACCGCCACCACGGCCACCACGGCCACCACGACCACCACCACCCCGCCGCCGAACGAGTGGTGTTCCCCCGGCTACTGGTTCAACCAGGGCCTCGACAACTGGCCCGCGCCCTACGACCCGGCCACCTCGCATTGGAGCGACCTGCCCACGCCTCCGTACACGGACACGCTCGCGCGGACGGCTGCGGGTGTGGCGGCCGGGGCCCCCGCGGATCCGCTGCTGACGTACATCTGGGATCCGCAGAACGCGAACAACTTCGCGCAGTGGTACGTGCGGTCCCGGGGCAGCGTCATCAACGACATCGCCGACGTGCTCAGTGCGGCAGCCGGCCTCTCATGGACCGACAAGGCCACCGCAACCTGCCCCCTGAGCTGAGCGGAACACCCGTCACCCACGGACCGGGCCGCCCTCTTCAAACATGCCCGGTGCGGTCCGATGCCACCTGCACCCGCAGCTGAAGCACATCGGACGTGCGGCCTGTGCGGTGAGTGGTCCTCACCGCACAGGCCGCCGAGCAGAAAGAAGAGAATGGAAGTCTCCAGGAAATCACCCACCGCACAGACGACGGAAGCGGTACCGGACGCCACGAGCTGTCTGCCCCCTCCGCGACCGGAGGCGGAAGGAGTCGGTTCTGCCGCTCCCGGGTCCGTCGCCGGACAGGTGCAAGGCCCGGACGACGCGCGGCAGGATCCCGGACTTCAGGGCGCCGTGGGACGCACGTGGTCACCCGTGTCGATCGGACTGCTGGCGTCGACCGCCGTCGTGCTGGCGACCGCCCTCCTGGTGCACGTGACCATGATCTTTCTGACCCTCGCCCCCGCCAATGTCCTCAAGACCCGCGACCAGGCGCTGATCGACTCCTACGTGCAGCCCGAGTTCGGGCAGGACTGGAAGTTGTTCGCGCCCAACCCCAAGCAGCGCAACGACGCCATCGGCGTCCGCCTGCGGACCACGGGGGCCCACCGCGTCCAGCATGTCTCCGGGTGGGTCAACCTCACCGACCAGGATGTGACGGCGATCAAGGGTGACCCGGCGCCGAGTCACACGAGCCAGAACATGCTCCGTATCGCCTGGGACAACTCCGAGGCGCTGCACGGGCCGGACAACCAGCCCAAGGGCGTCCGCGGAGTGGTGGCAGGCGCCTATCTGAAGCGCATCGTGCTCCAGCGCGTCGGACACCGGTGGCGGGGCGAGACGATCACAGCGGTCCAGATCGCGGGCCGCTACACCATGGTGCCGCCCCCGTCGTGGACCGGCGAGGAGACGCCCGACACCACCACCTACCGCGTACTGCCCTGGTGGCCGGTGACCGGCCAGGACTACAAGGGACTGTGATTGAGCACCGTGACATCCTCGCCGAGCACCCCCGCGGCACCTGGCCGCTCCCATGCGACCCGCATCCGTACCGGCGCCACCCGCCTCGGACACCTCATCTGCACCACTCGGGCGTCCCACCAGGCCGCGGCCTTCCGTATCGGACTGTCCCTCGTGATCGCCGCGTTCCTGTGCCGGGAATGGCCTCACCGCCGTGTTCTCTACGGCGACCGCAGCCCGCTGTCGTACGACATGGCACTCGAACTGGGACGTCTGGACGGCACCTTCAGTGTGCTGCAGTGGTCCGGCGGCCGGGTCTGGTTCGAGATCGTCTACTCCCTGACCGTCGCCTCGGCCTTCGCGGTCCTGCTGGGCTGGCGTACCAGGACCATGTCCGTCATCCTCATGGTCGGGGTGCTCTCGTTGGAGAACCGCAACCCCCTCGTGGGCGACGGCGGCGACAACGTCCTGCGCATCATGGTGCTCTACCTCGTCTTCACCCGCTGCGCCCAGGTCTGGTCGCTGGACGCACGGCGCGCCCGCACCCGGCAGCAGGCGGACTCCCCCCGCACCGACCGGACGGGAGTCGCCCTGTGGACGGCAACCGGTCTGTTCCTGCTGCTGGCGTTCGGCTGGGACACGGGATGGCCCCTCGTGCTCTGGACACTGTGGGCCGTACACGGGCTGTGGTACGCCGCCGATCACTGGGTCCCCCGGAGCGAGGCCCGCGCGCTCCTGGATGCCGGCGCGTCCATGCTGCACAACACCGCGATGCTGGCGATCGCCGCTCAGGTCTGCCTGATCTACGCCACCTCCGGCTGGTACAAGGTGCAGGGCTCACGGTGGGAACAGGGCAGCGCCCTGCACTACGCGCTCAGGCTGGAGTACTTCGCTCCCTGGCCGTGGCTCTCCGCGCTCCTCGCCGGCAACACGGTGCTGGTGCTGCTGCTGAGCTACGGAACCGTCATCCTTCAGGTCGCCTTCCCCTTCACCCTGGCCAACCGCAAGGTCAAGAACGTGCTGATCGCCGTGATGATGTGCGAGCACGTGGGGATCGCGGTGCTCCTCGGCATCCCGTTCTTCTCCATGGCCATGATCGCCTGCGACACCGTCTTCCTGCCCACCGCGTTCCTGACAGCCCTCACCGCCCGCCGCCGGATCCTGCCCTCGGCGGCACCGGCGTCTTGAATGCCTGTTGCTGAACCGGCTTGACGGGCAGCCTCGGGCCCTACGCCGGCGTGGTGTCCGAGGACGCCGGGCGGGTGCGGGCGACGCCGGACTGGATCGAGACGGCCGTCGACACCGGGAAGGTCGACATCGACGGCTGACTGGCCCGCCTCCTGCAGAGCGAGTAGGCGATGCCGCGCGCTCCGAGCGCAGATCGGCGGCGTCCCCGCGGCACGCCCATGACCCGGCGCATCACCCGCCGGTCCTCCCGAAGAAGCGGACAGGCGGCCTCCCGCGCGGCGGAACGCGACTGATCGTTCTGAAGGTGATGGTCACCACCGCCACCCTGTTCCCACCGCGTTCGCTGCCTTTCACTCTCCCCCCACGTCCTTCAGCGGGCCAGGCCCCGCAGCACCGCCCTGGCCTCCGGCCTGCCCACCTGGCGGGCCGGACATGCGACAGCGGGGTCGGCCGGGACCGGCGAAGGCTGTCCCCGGACGATCACTCACAACGTCACGCCCGGCATCCAAGCCAGCCCCACCCACAGGTCAACGCAGAGTGACGTACGCTTGACTATCCGTAGCAGACTTGGCACGATCGGTATCAGCAAGCAAAACATCGCGCATATGGCTGCGCAGACCCTGTGGCCGTCCCTTCGGGGACGGCCACAGACGTGTCCCGGGAGGATCGGTGCATCTGTGCTACATCGACGAGGCGGGCAACGGGCAGACGCTGGATCCTGAGCGCCCTGACGCCCCACCGGTCCTCGTCGTCGGCGGTTTCACCGTTCCCCATACCCAGCTCAGGTCCCTCACCTGGGCCTTTCTCGACATAAAGAAGCACTACCGCCCCCAGTTGCAGCACGCGGAACAGCTCTCCGACCTGATCCAGCACGAGATCAAGGGCTCGGACGTCCGCAAGAACCTCCGCGCCGGCAACCACAACTGGCGGCGTGCGGCCATGGACCTGGTGGCTTCGCTGCTGGGGATGCTCAAGGAGCACGAGGCCCGGATCCTCGCCCGAGTATGGATCAAGGAAGTCGGGCAGGCGTTCGACGAATCCGGGGTCTATCCGGCGTCCGTCGCCGCGCTGAACGAGACCTTTCAGGCCCAGCTCGCCCACGAGCACTCCCGCGGCATGATGGTCCTCGACAGCCGTACGAAGGTGAAGAACGCACCCAACGTGCACTGCGTGACCACCCGCAAGTTCCGCACGGGGGGTGACAGCCTGCGCGGGGTCATCGAGTCACCGGTCTTCGGACACAGCGACACGCACACGCTTCTTCAGGTCGCGGACCTTCTGGTCTCGTCGTTGCTGTTCCCGATCGCCTGTCACGCCTATCTGAGCGACGTGACCTGGAACGTGCACTGCGACGACGCCTACCGACCCCTGCGGGAACAGCACGGAGAGCAGCTCAAGAACCTGCAGTTCCGGTACCAGGACGCCCTGGGCAAGTGGCGGGGCGGAGTCGTCGTGTCGGACCGCAGGACCCGGCAGCCGTCCAGCCTGATGTTCGGGCTGCCGAAGAGGGCCGCAGTACCGACGCCCACGATTCCCGGGCAACTGACGACCCCCCACGCCGAGCATCCGAAATCCGGACCGGGCAGCACCCTGCCGCTCGTACCGTAGGCGGAAAGCTCCGGACAACGGATCAGACCGGCAACCGCAGCACTGCCGTACTGGCGGCAGAACGTCTCTCTCAGCCCCGAAGCAGGCACGTTCCTGATCGGCTTGCTGAAGGCTCCTGACAGCTTACGAGCAGGACCGCTACGGCTTGTTGGCACTGGGCATCGGGTCTCTCTTCTGGTCACAAGGCGGAAGAGAGACCCGGTCTGGTGACGTGGTGCGGCCTGCTCCGCGCCTCGGCAGATAACAGCCTCAGCTATGTCCAACTACCCTGCGCATCGCGCACTGCTCGGCAGCCTGCGCCGGCGGCGTCAAGCGGACGGTACCGCATGGGCATCCGATCGGACGGCGGTGCAGCGGGTGACGGCCTGGACTTCGTCGACGATGCGGTCGCTACGCAGCACGTCGTTGGCCAACTCCACAGCAGAAGGGTCCCGGCTGTACAGGTGGTTGAGGCCCAGCTCGTGCAGGCGACGAAACGCTACGGCCAGGTGCCCTTCAAGGGATCCCAGTTCCCCCTCACACTGCCGTCGAGCAGCGGGTTGAGGAAGATCTCGGCGGCTTGGCCTGCTTCCGGGAAAGTGCGACATCCCTGGAGGCCGATGACCAGTGCCGCGGCAGCCGGGTAGTGGTCGTGCCAGGCCGCTCCGGGTGCCTCGAAGTTCCTGGGCAGTGTGAGATCGATGCCTCGCTGACGCCGGAGTTCGGCCTCTTGGTGTACAGCCTGGTAGGCCGTAGGGCCATCGACCGTCTCCTGCTGGCTGATCAGCAACAGGTCGGCCAGGTCACGGTAGCGGCTGGAGCTTTCGTCGCCGTGTCGTTCGTACAGGGCGCAGATCTTGTCGGCGATGTGGTCGATGAGGGGGTAGAGCCGCACGACAGGCCAGTCGATGGGCCAGAGCAGGTCCACGACGGGGGCGAGGGGAAGGGTTTCGGGGGTGCCTGCGAGGGAGCGGCGGACCGTGATGTCCACCTTGACGCTGTCGACGCGGCTGGGCCCGAGGTAGACCTCGAAGTACTGAGAGCCGCCGCGAGTGGGATCGGCCGCCGACGTGTACTTGCCGGGGGCGAAGCGGAGGAAGTCGCCCAGGTCGTGGGCGGCGGCTTCCAAGACGCGCTTTCGCGCCTCGTCCGGAGTCGATCCCGGCTGGGCGGTCTGCAGATCGATGTCGCTGCTGAGGCGGGCGGCACCCCGGTAGCGGACGAGGAGAGCCTGGCCGCCTTTGATGAGCCAGCCGTCAGGATCCAGAGTGAAGACGCGGGCAGCGAGGCGGTTGAAGTAGAAGATCCGCATGAGGTCAGCAACGTTCATGCCCGTCTGCTTGGACATCTTCTTGGCCGACTGGTTCAGAGCGGTTCTGAAAGCCGTCGGAGTCTGGTAGGTCTTGCCCACGAATCGCCCCCTGGCGTGCTGGCTTATCCGCAGACTCTACGCTCAGCTGATCAACAGTCAGTTGGCTTGAGTGCCGGATTCCTCCGGCCCCTGGCTGCTGGTGCCATCCGATTCCTGATCGTCACCGCTGGAGGGGGCGCTGTCTTCTGCGTCCGAGGGGCCGGGCGAAGGGTTTGTGCCTCCGGGCGTCGGCGGGGGAGCAGTTACTTGCTCAAGGGCCTTGAAGGTGCTGGGCGGGAGAACGGCAGCATGCTGCATAGCACGCACCGACTCCGCGAACGGCACCAACGCCTTCCGCATTGCCTCCTCCATCGCCGGATTCGGCTGCGACAGCCTGCGGATCGACTCCATCAACGCAGGGCCAAGCGCAGATGCAATGGGCGACGGGGTGTTCCGTCGACGCGCTGCGGCCCGTGTCACCCACATGAGTTCAACGAGGTCGGGGCGTTCAGCCAGAAGGTGGACGGCTTGGTCGAACCCTTCCCGGCTGGCCCGGTCGACTTCCTGGCGGCGCAGACTTTCACCTGCTTGCGCAACAAGGTGGTAGATCAGGTCGTATCCGGTGGCACTGGTTTTCAGGCCGTACTTCCGGGCGAACGGCTGGACCCGTTTCGCCAAGTCGTCCACAGTGATCAGGTCGCGACGTTCGGCGTCGGCGACGACTCCGCCGACGTGTCCGCCATCGGCACCGGTGTGCAGCAGGTCGGTGATGGTGCGCATGGCTGTGGTGACGGGGAGGCCGTCGACTGTGGTGACCTCTGCCGGTGGAACCTGCGCAGTACGCAGACGCACGAACGGTTCGGTCGTGGTCCGCCGACGCGGGACACTGATCTCTACGTTCGGGGCCGGAATGTCCCCGAGGTCCAGCAGCTGGCAGGCGGAGGCATGGGAGACGACGCCGGAGTCCGGGGCACCGACGGGCCGATCCCACAGGAACTGTTTGGGCTGCAGGCGCAGCCAGGCGACCTTCACCTCCAGGTGGGTGGGGACGCCCGCGGCGGTCAGCTGGTAGACGCCACGGCCCACGTTCGACAGGAGGCCGACCTCCGTCAGTCGCAGCAGTTGCACACCGTTGACGCCCAGATCCTTGGCTTGCGCGGCCGTCACCAGGCCCCATTGATCTGCGGCGGCTCCAGAGAGAACAGCCACCTGCTCAGCACGGTCCATACAGAGATAGTTACACAGAATCGCAGACTTAGTTACCCTCTGGGTGTAACAAACTCTGCATCGGCATCTTCGGCGATGTAAATTTCTCTGATAACGGCGGCTCCCCAACGAGAGCCCTCTGCGTACAACGGCCAAGCCCTGGTGCATCCAACAGCTCCGCGTCATCGCACACACCATCCAGGACGCCGCTGAGCAGAAGGCCCTTGCCGACGTGGCCAACGGCTCTCTCGAAACGTCAGCCACCGCACCGAAATCGGGATGAGTCGGGCCGCAGTTGTGTGACATGGTCAGGTGCATGAAGAGGATCACGAAAGCATCGCTCGTCACCCTCTCGGCTGCCGTCGTGGCCTTGGGACAGACGGGAGCCGCGCACGCCGACACCCCCCACTGGAACAAGACCAAGAAGTGCCAGCAGAAGGACTTGGACGGGCGGAACGTACCCACCCGTATCGGGAACAGCGAACTGGGCTGGGCCCACTTCTCCAGCAACCACAACATCCGTACCTGCCGCATCGTCAACGCTCCCCTGAACGGCAAGGCGGACAAGAACGACGGCAAGGGGGGCTTGGAATACTGGGGTTACGCCTTTGACGGCACGCACCCACAGGTAAAGATCATCGTCAAGGCGCAGGTCACCCGCCGTACTCAGGACAAGCGGTACGACGCCGGAAGCGGGCAGATGATCGGTGTCATCACCGCCTACTGCAAGGGCATGAGGAAGTGCCCGAACTGGATGAACCAGTCCGCCACCAAGTTCAAACGCTGAACAGGGAGACACCCGCAATGACGCCGTGGGAAGTGGCCGTGGCACAGGCCGACGTGACCGGCCACTTGATCCTCTACACGCAGGCACCGATCGTGAAGAAGATGCGTGTCCGCGGCGTCCTCCCCGGCCCCGACGGGGCGCCGGCCGTGCGGATCGCGCTCGGCGGCCGCAAGGCGACCGTCGATGATCTCCTCACCATCTACGAGATCCCACTCTCCCAGCAGGACGAGGTGCTGCTCCCGTGGGAGGCAGTCAGCCGTGTACGGCACGAGGCGGGTGAGGTGCGGTTCTACTCCGGCGGTCAAGTGGGCAACGTCCTCGATACGCCGTTGATCAGGCTCTCGAAGGACGTGCCCGGCGAGGAGCGACTGGAGGACCGAGCGCACACGTTGCTCACCACACTGAGCTGTCCGGCTCCGGGCTACGAAGAGCGGGAGAAGGCCGAGTCACTCCTGGTCGGCTTCCTGTACCTGAGCGAGGGCCGGATGCGGCTGTACGTACGCCATCAGGGTGATCCCGACATCGTGGGCTGCGATGTCCGGCTTGCGGAGGCCGGACCGGCCGTGATCGCGGAGGTGTTCTCCCGGTCGCAGGAGCGGGAACTGTTCGAGGAACCGGAAGACGATCCGCACTGCACGGCCGTACTCGATCTGACGCACTGAGCAAGGCATCGCGAACCGCGATCTTCACAGGACAGGGCCGGCCTGAGATTCCTCGGCGGTTCCGAACGGCGCCGCCCTGGCCGGGCGACACCTCAGTTTGAGCGAGACAGCCGATCCACCCCCATCTCAGTCAAACTGAGGCACCCCAGGTCAAGCACTCACGCTGCCGCACCTTCACCGAGACCGGACAATATTCGTTCCCAGGGTTCAGCCCCCCCCAGGCCGCGAGGCGCCGGCATCAGGGGCAACTGTCGGTGTGTTGTGAAGTCACCGAAGCGCAGGGGTTGAGTACGGGGGTTGAGTACACGTACTCATGGCCGGGGCGGTGGTGCGCGGCGAGGATCGACACAACGGCGCGGGAGAACGCGCCGGGACCACAACGGCGCGGCATGCCAACGGAGTTGGCGCCGACCGTCGCCATCATCCACGGGGGAACCGACCATGTCCCGACGCATCATTCTTTCCGCCACCGCCGCCGTCGTCGTCCTCGGCGCGGCCGGGGCCTTCGCCCTCGCCCAGGCCGGGGAGCAGCCGCCGTCACTGAAGGACAGTGCCGTCCGCTACACCGCCCCGGCCGCCGGCCACGACGGCTCGCTGTCCTTCACCACGCAGGTCACCGCGCCGTCCGGGCTCAAGAGCCTGAAGGTGCTCGCCTGGCCCAAGGGTGCGTTCGCGGACAAGCCGCTGACCGAGAAGGACCTGAAGAACGTCGAGTCGGCCACGTGCAAGCCCGCCGGTGACGACACCCTGCGCTGCGTCTACCGGGTCCCGGTCACCGCCGCCGACGCCACGGAGGCCGCCGGGGCCGGGCAGGACACGTGGTACGTCGCCACGCTGGCCACCGGCAAGAACGGCGACACGGTGTTCGAGGACAAGTCGGCGACGTTCACGACGCGTGACTGACCGGCGGGGCGGCCGTCGGCGCGGTCCGGGTCGCCGGCACGGGCTGCCGCAGCGGCCGGGTGACATCGATGCTCAGCACTGCCCGTCACCTTCGAGTTGGAAGTGCCAGACGACCACGATCGGGAAATCGTCCAGGGCCGCGGCCGACGCTTCCGGGCACCAGCGCAGCAGGTCCCACGACATGTGGGTCGGGAGTGGGTCCGGGGCGGTGTCGGGGTCGAGGGAGTGGCGCGGGCGGAGGGGTTCCTCGCAGTGCCGGACCTGGAAGCCGAGGGGGAGTGCTGCGGCGAGGTAGGCGCTGAGCGGGCGGTGGTACTCGGTGAGGAGGGACGGGCGGCCGTCCGGGCCGGGAGGGCGGGCCAACGTCGGCCGGAGGTAGGACACCAGCAGATGGGCATCGGAGACCACGAGGTGTCCGCCGGGACGCAGGACGCGCGCGAACTCGGCCAGCACGGGGGCCAGGTCGGGGATGTGGGTCAGGGCGAGCGCGCAGACGACGGTGTCGACCGCGTTGTCGGGGAGCGGCAGACGGTGCAGGTCGGCCTCGTGGAAGTCGACGTCCGGCAGGCGCTCGCGGGCCCGGGCCAGCATCTCCGGCGAGGCGTCCACGCCTGTCACCCGGTGGCCGAGCCGGTGGAGGTAGGCGGTGTGACGGCCGGTGCCGCAGGCAGCGTCCAGCGCCGCACCGATGGGCAGGCCGTCCAGGATGCGCCGGACGACGGGCTGCTCGATGTCGATCATGTCGTTGCCGGGGGCGTCATAGTGAGCCGCCCAGGATCGGTAGACGTCGGCCGCACTGATGGTGCCCTCAGTCGCCGTCACGCCTTCGGCATGCGCAAGGGCGGGCGAGTCCAGCAGGGCGCGGATCTCGGCGACCCGGGCCTCGACGAACGCCCGGTCGGCGCTTCCTTCCCGGAAGCCGCGCAGCAGAGCGGCGCCTTCGACACCGAGCAGATATCCCAGAGGACTCAGGTAGGTCACCCCAGGGACCGTACGGTCACGCGCTCCGACGGCTCCACCGGTTTTCCGGCGTTGACGACCTCGGAAAGGGCAGCCCCGTTCGGCACCCGGTGTCCCTGAACGGGGTCAGCAATCGCGTGGGCTGCCACCACGACCTCACGACCCGGGTACCACGATCCTCCAGACATACCAGATTGACGTGACGTACATGAGTACCGTCCGAGAGAACCACACCTGCACGACGCAAGCCGTGAACGTAGCGGCAGACGACACGGCCGACAGGCCGAGCGCCTTCCACGGAACGGGGACGAGCACCGAGCCCGGGAACAAGTCCGGGTCGGCCCCGTGCACGTCGGGGAGCGCCCCGAGCCGCGTGACGGGACCCCGAAACTTGCTCAGAACGCCAACTTTCCCGATCCAGGCAAGTCCCTCTGGGGGAAAACTTGCCTGGATCGCCAACTTGCCTGGTTCAGGAAAGTTGGCAATCCAGGCAAGTTTTCCCCGGGCCACTGGCACCTGCACCGACGGCTTCTCGGCTCCCGGGGTCAGAGGTAGTTGACTCCCGTCAGTTTCTCGGCCGCCGTCCAGAGCCGTTTGCCGACGGCGGGGTCGGCCGCTTCCCGGCTGAGGCGGGCCTCGGTGACGCGGCCCAGGGTCTCGAAGAGCTTGGCCGGCCCGAAGAACTGGCCGCCGCGCACACCGGGGTCGGTCGCGGCCCGCAACTGCGGCAGCGCGCCCTGTTCCACCGGCTGGGTGGCCAGCAGACCGAGCCGCGCGATCACCCGCCCGAGCCGGCCTCGGTGTTCCCAGGCACGCGGGGTCAGGTTGGTGCGGGTGAGGCCGGGGTGGGCCAGTGCGCTGACGACCGGCGACCCGGCGGCGCGCAGCCTGCGGTCCAGCTCGATGCCGAAGACCGTGGTGGCGAGCTTGGAGCGGCCGTAGGCGGCAGCGGCCCGGTAGCGGCGCTCGTACATCAGGTCGTCGAAGTCGAGGTGCGCGTTCTTGTGGGTGATCGAGCTGAGGCTGACCACACGGGGTTCCGGTGCTGCGGCCAGCGTGCCGAGCAGCAGGCCGGTCAGCGCGAAGTGGCCCAGCATGTTGGTGCCGAACTGAAGCTCGAATCCGTCGGCGGAGACGCGGCGCGGACCGAGCAGGACCACGCCGGCGTTGTTGACCAGCAGGTCGACGACCGGATGATCGGCGGCCAGAGCGGCGGCGAAGGCGCGTACCGAGTCGAGGGAGGCCAGGTCGAGTCGGCGCACCTCGACGTCGCCGCCGATCCGGCGGGCGGCCTCCGCACCGGCGGCGGTGTCGCGGACCGCGAGCACGACGTGGGCGCCGTGACGGGCCAGCTCGGTCGCGGTGACCAGGCCGAGGCCGGAGTTCGCACCGGTCACGACGGCGATCCGGCCGTGCTGGTCGGGAATGCGGTCGGCGGTCCATCCGGCCATGCGCTGCTCCTCGGAAACGTGGGCGTCGAAGACGTCGTAGACACCGCAGACGTCGTGGACGCCGTGCGTGGAGCGACGACGTTAGGAGCACCACGCGCGGGTTCCGTGGTTCCCGGTTGCCTAGGTCTGCGGGACCTACCCTGGACGCCCGGTGCGGCGGCACACTTGCGGCATGGTCCATCCGTACGCCCGTGAGCTGGGGGATTTCCTGCGTGCCCGGCGCGGCAGGCTGCTCCCCCGTGACGTCGGCCTTGAGCCGGGCGGCCGGCGCAAGGTCACCGGGCTGCGACGCGAGGAGCTGGCGCTGCTGGCCGGGCTGAGCACCGACTACTACCAGCGGATGGAGCAGGGCCGGGAGGTACATCCGTCCGACGGGGTCCTGGACGCGCTCGCCGACGCGCTCTTCCTCGACGACGAGGAGCGCCGGCACCTGTTCGCCCTCGCCCACGCCGCGCGTCGACCCGTGCTCGCCCGGGTGGAGCGCGGTCCGGAGCGGGTACCGGAGAGCACCCGGCGGCTGCTGCGGGTGATGGACACCCCGGCGGTCGTGCTCGGCAGGCACCTGGACCTGCTCGCCTGGAACCCGATGGCGGAGGCGCTGCTCGGCAGCCCGGTCGGCCTTCCGCCGCACCGGCTCAACATGCTCCTGCTGATGTTCGACGACACGCTGACCGGCCAGCGGAGCTGTCCGGACTGGGAGCGGCAGGCCCTGGACTACATCGGCATGATGCGCGCCGCCGTCGCCACCGACCCCACCCATCCGCGTGCCACCGCGGTCGTCGGTGAACTGAGCATCCGCAGCGCCGAGTTCCGGCGGTTGTGGGCCCGCCACGACGTAGGGGCGTCGACCAGCGGCACCAAGACCTTCCGCGTCCCCGAGGTCGGCGACATCGTCCTGGACTGGGACACCTATCCGCTGCCCGGCGCGCCCGGTCCGGTCATGCTGGTCTGGACGGCCGAGCCGGACAGCGCCGACGCGGACCGGCTGCACCTCCTGGCATCGCTGCACGCGACCCGGAGCGCCCCTGGCCGGAGCACCGGCGAAGCCGCTCACCGCTTGACGCCCCCGTCGGACGGGTAGTCGCTGTCGCCGTCCCCCTCGTACCCCGCGCTCGCACGCCGTGCGGCCGTCCGCGGAGGGGCTGCGCCATCCGGTCGTGCACCTGCCCGGTCGTCGGGCACGCTTCAGCGAGCGACGGGAAGGGAGAGACGCAGGCCGTCCACGCCGCCGACTGCGACCGCCTGGCGCGCGACACGGGTCCGGGTGGCCGTCGCGGTCGGCTCACCGGTGCCGAGGTTGCGGTTGTAGTAGGGGTGGGCCCCGCCGGCCACCAGCAGACGAAGGCGGTGGCCGGCCACGAGGCGGTGCCCGACGGGGCCGAGATCGACCTTGACGGGCACGCCCTCGCCGAGGCCGGGACCGGTGACGCGGAGAATGCCGTCGGCCACGCTGTGGACCTGCCCGTTCTCGTGGACGTCCAGGACTCGCAGGAACAGGTCGGCGCTGGGCGCGTCGGAGAAGAAGGTCGTGGTGGCGGACGCGTGGCCGGCCAGGTCCAGCGGCTCTCGCAGAACCGCACTGGTGAACACGCGCACATCTGCCCGCCGTTCGAGGGCGCCGCTGTCCCAGAGACCGCCGGCGTCTCCGGTGCCGAGGGTGACGAACCCGACGGACGGGGTGGGGTGGGCCGGGTCGTAGGTCCATTCCACCCGCTCGGCCGGATCGGGCGAGGCGGCCAGCAACTGCTCGTCCGGGCCTGCGTGGAAGACGGTGGTCTCCGGCTCGTGCCACTTCTCGATCTCGTGCCAGCCGGCATCTGCGCCGGTGCGGTAGTAGCTCAGGGCGGCGAAGTGACCGGTGCCGTCGCCGCGTACGTGGGTGTCGAACCAGGCCAGCTTCTCCGCCATGCAGATGCGCGGGTCGGGGGCGGCGTGCGTCCACGGTCCGATGACGAAACGGTGGGGCGTATCGCTGCTGTTGTGGTTCAGGCGCTCGAAGTCCTGCCAGAAATAGGTGCGGTGGTAGTCGTACCAGCCGTCGATGTGCAGGATCGGCGCCGGAGGGTCGTCCAGCAACCAGGCGAAATTCAGGGGTTTCCAGTGCGGGTCCGCGCCGTCGTGGGCCAGGCGCTCCTGGTAGAAGTCGAGGGTGGTGCCGGTGGCCGCGGTGTCCGCCTGGTCGAGCGGCAGGTGGTCGTACAGTTCCTCGCCGACGGCGGCGCCGCCGGCCTGCTGGACGGCGGTCCAGCTCAGCGCCAGTTCGAGACCGAAGCCGCCGCCGGGGTACCAGGAGCTGACCCGGTCCGTGCTGTACATCGCGGTGGAGATCGCCTTCAGGCCGGCGGGTCGCGAGGAAGCGGTGGCCCAGGCGGTGAAGGCGTGGTAACTGCTGCCGTTCAGGCCGAGGTTCCCGTCGAACCACGGTTGCCGCTCCATCCAGCGCACGGTGGCCAGACCGTCGGCGGCTTCGTAGAAGTACGAGGTGGTGGTGCGCGTGGACTGTAGGAAGCACGCGTATCCGTGGGACGCCCAGGCGATCACTTCACCCATGTGGAAGGCGGCCACTTCGGGCGGGAAGGAGGCGGGATCGTAGGGCGTGCGCATGAGTACGGCCGGTACCTTGCCGGCCGCTACGGGTAGGGCGAGTGTGCCCAGCAGTTCGACGCCGTCGTCCATGGTGACGCCTATTCCGTCGGTGAGTTCGACGGAGTGCGGGCCGAGCGGGCCGTAATGCTGCTCGATCGCCTCCCTCTGCGGCTCGTCAACGGTCGTGGTCCTCATATCAGCTCTCCTTGCGATGGAGGGGATAGGGCGGTTCTGCTGTCCGCGAGCCGTCCGACCGGGGCGGGAGGGGAGGCCCCCGAGGGGGACGGGCCGCTCGCCGGTGACGAAAGCCGCGAGAAGTCACCGTGACGCGGAGGCCGGTAGCCGCCTTCGCTGGGGGCGCCGCGGCTGTTCCGGGGACCGGTGACCCGTACGCCGTTCGCCCACCGTGCGCCGAGCGATGACGGCCGGCCGGCGGACTGCTCCACCGCTGTCCCGTCCGGCGTGGCCGCGACGACGGTGGAGGGTCGTCACGGCGTGATGATCAGCTTGCCTCGTTTGGCCGTGCCGTTCTGTTCGAGTTCGGTGAGTGCCGGGATGGCTTGCGAGAGCGGGACGGTGCGGGCTATCGGCAACCGCAGCGTCCCCTGGCCGGCAGCCCGCGCGACCTCTGCGATGTCCTCGGTGACCGGTTGGGTGACCAGGACCTGGTACGGGCCGGGCAGGAAGCTTCGGGCAAGGTTGGCGGGTGTGGGGGCGACGCTGACGATGCCGCCGCCCGGCTTGAGCATCGTGCGCGCGGCCTTGATCGGCAGCGAGTACTTACCGCCGGCATCGAGGACGAGGTCGAACCGCCCTGCGAGCGAGGCGGGCTCGAAGTCGAAGTCGACAACCGGGTCGACACCGAGGGCGGCCGCTTCCGACCTGGCGGTGTCCCGGCAGCTGCCGGCGACCGTGGCCCGGTGGGCGAGGGCGATCTGCACGGCGGAGCGGCCGACCGCGCCGAGGCAGCTGTGCACGAACACGGCCTGGCCCGGCCGGAGTCTTCCCTTCGTGATCAGGGCCTGCAGTGCGGTGACCCCGGCCGTCGGGAGGGTGGCGGCGTCCTCGAACGAGAGGTTCGCGGGCTTCCTCACGACGCGCTTCTCCGGGACGACGACCGCCTCGGCGAACGCGCCCGAGGACTTCATGGGCGGTCCGCCGAGCACCTCGTCGCCGACGTGCAGCCGGGTGACACGGTCGCCGACCGCCTCGACGACGCCCGCGAAGTCGTAGCCCATCGCCCGTGGGAAGCTCCGGCCGGTCACCATCTTCATGCGGCCGGCGCGGATCCCGAAGTCCATCGGGTTGACCCCGGCCGCGCGCACCCGGACAAGGACCTCGTCGGCGCCGAGCGGTGCCGGCTCGAACTCTTCCAGCCGCATGACTTCCGGCCCGCCGTACTGGTGGTACTGGATCCGCTTCATCGTCGTCCCTTCACTCATTTCTTGGTGGGGTCCCGTGCGACGGGGGCAGGCCGCGGCGACAGGGAGGGTGAGCCGGTCGAGCTGGTCGTCGAGGATCGTGCCGGTGACCTGCGAAAGGACATCCGGCCCTGCGGGGAGGCCCCCGGACCGGCGTGCGCCTTCACGACCTCTCGTGACTCCGGCGCTCCGGGGCCTCTCGTCCGGCGGAAGACGGCACGTTCCCTGGGCAGACCTCCGGCACACGAGTGACGGAACTTGGTCCCTTCACTTTCCGCACTGTACACGAGTGACGGAACCAAGTCCTGTAAACTGTCGTCATGGCCCGCTGGGAACCGAACGCCCCCGAACGCCTCGTCCAGGCCGCCCTCGACCTGTTCGAGGAACGCGGCTACGACAACACGTCCGTGATCGACATCGCGCAGCGCGCGGGACTGGGAAAGACCACGTTCTTCCGGCACTTCCAGGACAAGCGGGAAGTGCTCTTCGGCCGCGGCACGATGGACGGACTGCTCACCGAGGCGATAGCCGCGGCACCGGCGACCGCCACCCCGCTCGAAGCTGTCGCTCACGCGCTCGACGCGGCCGGGAAAGACATCTTCACGCCCGCCCGCCGCTCCTTCGTCACCCGCCGGCAGGCGGTGATCGCCGCCAACCCCGAACTCCAGGAACGCGAAGCGCTGAAGAACCTCGGCCTCATCGCATCGATCATCGAGGCGCTCGAACAGCGCGGCGTGCCCGCTCTGACCGCTCGCGTGGCCGCAGAACTCGGCTCGCTCGCCTTCACGATCGCCCACGAACGCTGGACCGATGCCGACAGGGACTGCGACTTCGGCGAACTCACCCGGCAAGCACTCGACGACGTACGAACGTCCACGGCCCTCTGCTGAACCGGGAGCGAGCGACGCCGGGTCCCTCAGGAATCAGGCGTGGTTCGTCCGGTCGGCTCACAGGTTCGCGGGTGCCCGGTGCTGTCGACACCGGGGAGAAACCGATGAATCAGGCCGAGGTGAACTGCCGAGTCCATTTGCCGACGGTGCAGTCGGATCACATTATTTCCATTTGTAACGGCAAACTCCTGTACGAGCCCGCCCCTCACCCCTTCGCCCCTCACCCCTCGAACACAAAACCGTTCGACCGAGGGTTCGATATCACCGCCACCGGCACCCAGTGGGCTGGGTACCGGCTATGTCACGGTGTCTGAGCTGGCCGGATCCTTGTCCGCGAGGGGTCGGTGGGCAACGACCCTCCTTAAAGAACTGGGGTAAAGAACTACCCGCCCACCCTCCCTCCCCGGCCACGTCACCCGTGCGGGTGACTGGCTTGCGGAGGCGACACAGGGGCCGTTACGTTCGCCCCACCAAACGTCAAAAGTACGGCCCCCGGGAGGGAAACGGAATCCCAAACGGGGGCCTTACCGATCAGGAAGTAGCAGCTTCCCAATGGCTGATTCGCAGTCTAACGTGCTCTCACCCACCGACGCCGGAACTCCGACATTCGGCGTGATCCACGTCCGCACCCGGCTCGACACCGACTTCACCGTGCTCTCCAACAGCCTCGCCCAGCTCCCCGGCAGCGCGGTCACCGTCGGAGTCGGGGTCTACATCGCCTCCCTGCCCGACGGCACCCGCATCGGCATCGACGACCTGTGCCAGCACTTCGACGAGGGCGAGATCCTCATCTCCCGGGCCCTCCGGGTGCTGGAAGCCGCCGGTCACCTGGTCCGCCGCCGCGAGCAGCAGCCCAACGGACGCTTCTGCACCCGCACGTACTTCTACGACGTACCCGGCGGCGGCACCCACCCCGATCCCGACGGCCCGCCGAAGCCTCCGAACCCGACGCCACCTCGGCCACGCGCACGGAAGGCGACACGCGCGGCGGCAACAGGCGGCCGGACACTCGCAGTAGTGGACACACCCGCCCCTGTTCCACCTCAGCACCAGCCCCAGCCGGAACCGGGGCAGCCGCAGCCGCAACCGCAACGACCCGCGACACTCGCCGACATCGACCCGCAGGTCCTCGCCGTGCTCACCTCGCTGCGCCGGGTCGACCCCCGCCTCGAACTCTCCCTGCCGGAAGCCGCACGGATCGCCCCCGCCATCGGCCAGTGGCTCGCGGCAGGCGTGGACAGGGTGCGGATCGTCTCACTGCTCACCGAAAGACTCCCCGACGTCTTCCTCGGCCGACCGGTCGCCATCCTGGCCTACCGCCTCCGGGAGACACCGCTCCCGCTGCTCCCCTCCCCCACGGGGAGATCCCTGGAGGAAACACCCGCGGAGGACACGGCGGAGCGGCAGCCCCTCGTCCACCCCATCCGTAACTGCGACGGCTGCGACCGCGGCTTCCGGGCACCGGAATCGGTCGAACGCTGCCGCGACTGCCGGTCCGCCGAGCCGCTCCCCACGGCCTGCTGAGCCAGTGGCCGGGTGCGTGGCCCTCCGGTGGTGGTCGATTCTCGTCTCCTGGTTCAAAAGCAGAGGGACATCTCCCTTGACCCCGGCCAAAAACCAGCGCCGGCCGGCAGCCGCCCGATCACTCTCGTGGGGGATGGCCACCCGACGCCTTTCGAAGTAATTTCAAAGTCATGCCCACCGACAACACCGCCGTGAATTTCTCCGAGCTGGTGAACAAGAACAGACAGACACTTGCCCGGCTGAAGGAAGCACCTCGGCTGCTGCTGCACCGCAGAGACGGCGAAGACCTCGTCCTGACCACCGCGGCGCGGGCGGAACAGGATCAGACAGTGGTGGCAGCCGCCACCCGGATGCTGGCAGCGATGGCACGCCGCGAGCCCGGCGGTCCAGAACTGCTTCTGGACATACTGCCGGATGCGTTCCCCTGGATCCGCTTCCTGCCCGACCACGACGTCCACGCCTTCGCCATCGAGCTCGTCGACACCATGCGGGCCGCCGACTCCGTCGGCAACAGCGCGTCCGTGGCCCAGATGCTCATCGCCTGGCAGCACACGGCGGAGGCACACTCGGACCCGGAGCTGCTGGCAGCTCTGACCCGGGACCACAGCGAGGACTTCGGCCCGGTGCCGGATCCGCAGGATGCCGCGTGAGCGCGGGCCGCGGCGACCGCACCGCACCACCGGCGCCGGACGGTCACTGGGAAGTCCGCTTCGCGGACGCGGCCTCGGCCAAGGGGTGGAACTGCCTCGCCCAGCAGGCGCGGGAGAACACGTACCGCACATGGATCATCATGCGGACGAACCCGAGACCGGCCGCCGAGACACCCCGCCACCATCGGCTGAAAGGCAGCCTGGCTCATGGCACCTTCCGGGGCCAGACCTGCGAGCAGTGGCAGATCGAGGTGACCGGTGGAGGGCGCGTCTGGTATCTCCTGGACACCGCCCGTGACACCTGTTGGATCACCTTCGCAGGTACAGGACATCCACGGGCCACAGACCGCCGCTGAGTTCATCGACCGACGGGTCACACCTCGTACCGCATACCGACACGGAGCCGTCACGCCGCGTCGAGCTCGTCCTGGATCTTGCGGTTCACGATCGACGGAACGCCCGCCGGGGAGCCCACCGGGGCCCACTCGGCCAGTAAAGCCGGTTCCATCAGCGCGTCCACGACCATCCGGGCGCCGCCCAGCAGTCCCTCGATCTGGTCGGGGTGGCCTGCCGAGACACGCAGCGTCCGGGTGCCCAGGCTGATGGCCCGTTCGTGGATGATGCGCTCCACGGTCTGGAGGAACAGCTCGCCCGATTCCACAACGCCGCCGCCCAGCACCACGTGCGACGGGTTGAAGAAGTTGACCAGCACCGCCAGCACATTGCCGACCCGCGTCGCCGAGCGCGCCGTGAGCTGGACGCACGTCGGTTCCGCGAGCTTCGTGCCCCTGCCGATGTCCGCCGGGGTGATACGGCCGTTCTCATGCATCACGGAGGTCAGATAGGCGCTGCGACCCTCGACGTGGGCGGTGATCGCGTCGCGCTCCATCGCCCAGCCGGCCGCGTAGGCCTCCAGGCAGCCGGTCCTGCCGCAACGGCATGTCACATCGTCCCGGTCCTCGACACGGACGTGGCCGATGTCGCCCGCCGCGCCCTGGCTGCCGCGGTGCAGCGAGCCCCGGGAGATCAGACCGGCGCCGAGGCCGGTGCCGACCTTGACGTAGATCAGGTTCTCGGCGGTCGGGTCCAGCACCAGGTGGCCCAGGGCCATCGCGTTCACGTCGTTGTCGACCCACACCCCGACCCCGTACCGCTCGGCGAACCAGCCGCGCACGTCGTACGCGTTCCAGCCCGGCATGATCGGCGGGTCGACGGGGCGGCCCGTCTGGTGCTCCACCGGGCCGGGCAGTGCGACGGCGATGCCCCACAGCTCGGGGCGGCCGTCGGTGTCCAGCAGCGCGTCGAATTCCGCCGCGATGCGGGTCAGCGTCCGCTCCGGACCCTCACTGACCAGCCATTCCGTATGGCGGCGCGCGACGATCGTGCCGTCGAGCTGCACCAGCGCCAGCCGCATCGCGGCCGCGCCGACGCAGGCCACCAGGATGGCGCCGCGCTCGCCCACGAAGCGCCACAGCTCGGGCGCGCGGCCCCCGCTGGACGGCGCGGTGCCCGCCGGGACGGCCAGGCCCAGGTCCTGGGCGATACGGAGATCGGCCGAGACGATGTTGCGGCCGAGGGCGGCGTCACGCGCAAGCTCCGGTCGGGTGCGGATCCGGTGGGTCCGCAACGCCCCCAGCAGTTTGGCCAGTCCGTCGTACGGCTCGCCCCCGCTCTTGTGCGCTGCCTGCGCCTTCTGCATCGCGCGTACGTCTCCCATGTCCGTCTGCTCGCCTCCCCACGATCGTATCGGCGTCGGCGGACACCGATGCCCGGTGCACGGTTCCCCACCACCGCGCACCGGGCGTCATGCCGCACGTCCTCCGACTGTTCCTCGGTCCGATCCCCCGTCAGACACCTCGTCAGATCCCGTCGTCCGCGTGCCGGGCCTCCAGTTCCGCCGTGATCTCGGGCAGCCGCTTCTCCAGCCGGTAGAAGCCGAGGGCGACGATCTGCAGCACCGCGAGCACCACCGGCAGGCCGAGGTACAGCCACAGCACACCGTTGGCGATGTGACCGCCGTGCGCGTCCGCCCGGTAGCCGATGACGCCCAGGCCCCACGCCAGCATCGCGCCGCCCAGCGCCGTACCGACCTTGGTCGCGAAGCTGTAACCCGAGTACAGCAGACCCTCGTTGCGCTGCCGGGTCCTGTACTCCTGGTACTCCACGGTGTCCGACACCAGCGCGGGCGCCGCGACGAACCCGAAGCCGCCGACCACACCCGAGAGGAAGAACACCGCGAGGAACGCCGGCATGGTGTGGCGGAACAGGACCAGCAGCACCGTCAGGACGATCGAGGCCACGAGCCCCGCGATGATGCCGTTGCGGTGGCCGAGCCGCTTGAGCACCGGCGGGGTGGCGACGGACCCGGCGAGCGCGGACAGCGAGTACGCCAGCAGGATCAGGGAGATCGCGGACGGGTTCCCGACGACCGTGAGGGCGTAGTAGATCGCACCGCCCGTGATGACGCCGAGCCGCGCGAACATCAGCAGGGTCTGGACGAACAGCGCGACCCAGGGTCCGTTGGTCAGCGTGGCGCGCAGCGCGGTCCGCATCGGGGCCTCGACCTCGGCGGGGGCGGCGGAGGGGACCCGCTCCTTCGCGGTCGCGGCCACCGTCCAGAAGAGGATCAGCCCGACGATCGCGTACAGGGTGACCGTGAGCAGGAAGCCGCGGCGCTGGTTTCCGCCGCCGAGGGCGTCGACCAGCGGGGTGGTGGCGGTGGACACGACGATCAGGCCGATGCTCGCCCCGAAGAAGCGGAACGCGGACAGCTTCATCCTCATCCCGGAGTCCCGGGTCATCATCGGCATCAGCGAGCCGTACGGCACGTTCACCGCGGAGTACGCGAGGCCGACGAGGATGAAGGTGACGTACGCCCACACGATGTCGGCGCTGCCGCCGGAGCCGGGCGTGACGAAGGTCAGGACCGTCAGGACGGCGAGGACCGGCGCGCCGAACATCAGGAACGGCCGGGCCCGTCCGAAACGGGTGCGGGTACGGTCCAGCAGCATGCCGATCGACGGGTCGAACACGGCGTCGAGCACCCGGGCCACCAGCATCAGCGTGCCCGCCGTCGCCGCCGCGATCACCGCGACGTCGGTGTAGAAGAACAGCAGATAACTGGAGACGGTGGTCCAGGTGAGGTTGGACGCCAGGTCGCCGAGGCTGTAGCCGAGCCGCTCGCCGAGACCCGGCTGGTCGTGGTGCGGCGGCTGCGCCACCGGCCCGTCCGGCGCGGGCGTGGACCCGGCCGACCCGGCTGTGTCCATGACGGGGGAATCACTCATCGTTGAGATCTCCTTGATGGGTATGACCTTGCAGGTCATAGGGGGTGCCCGGCAGGCAGGAGGCAGGGCGGCGCGCCGCACGCGTAACGGGAGGTACGTACTCATAGGTCCGTATCTTCTCCGATCGCCCCTCGCGGCCTCTTCGCCGCCCTGCCCTGCCCGGTGCCGGTGCGGGTCGCGGTCAGAACGCGACCGGCTTGCCCGAGGCCGCCGACGTGTAGACGGCCTCGAGGATCTCGGTGACACGGCACGCCTGCTCCGGCAGGACCACCGGGTCCCGGTCGAATTCGATGGCGTCCAGCCAGGTACGGACCTCCCCGGCGCCCGGGTTGTCGGACGCGCCGGAGACTCCGAAGTAGCCGGCCTTCGCCTCCGGCGCGGTCTCGGTGAGCTCGCCGCCGACGACGCCGTTGATGCTGGCCACGTACGTCCCGTCGACCGAGGCGATCTCCGCGCCGCCCTCGGTGCCGCACAGGGTGGTGCAGCCCTCACGGTTGTCCGGCACGTTCAGCGCCCAGGACGCGTCGAGGGTCACCACGGCGCCGTCCTTCATCCGGACGAACCCGAAGGCCGAGTCCTCGACGGTGATCGTCGCCGGGTCCCAGGGACCGCCGAGGTTGCCGGCCGGCTTGTCGCGCAGCTTGTCGAAGGTCTGGCCGACGACGTAGTCGACCTCGTAGTTGTCCATGTACCAGAGGGTGAGGTCGAGGGCGTGGCCGCCGAGGTCGATCAGCGGGCCGCCGCCCTGCTTCTCCTTGTCACGAAAGACACCCCAGGTCGGCACACCGCGGCGGCGCACCGCGTAGGCGCGGCCCACGTAGATCTCGCCGAGGCGGCCCTCGTCGACGGCGTGCCGGACGAACTGGGCGTCCTTGCGGAAACGGTTCTGGTAGCCGACGGTCAGCTTCTTGCCGGTGCGCCGCGCCGCCTCGGTCATCGCGCGGGCGTCCTCGCCGGTGATCGCCATCGGCTTCTCGACGAGGACGTGCTTGCCGCCCTCCAGCGCCGCGACGGTGATCTCGCGGTGGGAGTTGTTCGGGGTGCAGACGTGGATGACGTCGATGTCCGGGTCGTCGACCAGGCGCTTGTAGTCGGCGGTGACGTACGCCGCCTCCAGGCCGTACTTCTCCTTCGCCCGCTCCGCGCGGCCGGGTTCGATGTCGCACACGGCGGTGATCACGGCGCGCTCCGGGACGTCGAGGAGCGAGGGGAAGTGCTTGAGGTCGGCGATGAAGCCGCATCCGACGATGCCTACGCGGAGTGTCATGGGGGTCTTCCGATCTTCGTACAGGGGGGTGGGGGTGGGGCGGGAGGCCGAGGGGTGGGCCGGGGAGGGAGGAGTCAGGCGCCTGCGGCCACAGGCCGGACAGCAGACCCGGCAGCGGTCTCGGCAGCGGTCTCGGCAGCAGGCTCGAAGACGACGGCCGTGCCGGTCTCGTGGGACTCGCGGATCGCCTCCAGCACCCGCAGCGTGCGGATCACCTGGTCGTTGCGGACGGTCTGCCCGACCACGACCGTGCCGTCTATGCCGTCGATGCCGTCGATCACGGCGAGGGCGTTGCGGTACCAGTCGTCGATGTCCGGGGCGACGTCCGGCAGCGGCAGCACGCTGACGGAGTCCTGGATCCGGGCGAGCGCCTTGAAGTCGATCAGGCGGGGCGCCATCGTCTTCGTCATCCCGGCGCCGGCCTGGATCGGGGTCGCGTCGGCCTCGTCCTCGTCCTCCAGGACGACGACCTTGCCGTGCATCTCCCAGTCCTCGACCACGGCCGTACCGCGGGCGGACTGGAGGTACCACTTGGGCAGGGTGACGAAGCTGGACGTACTGACGTCGACCAGTGCCCGTACACCGTTGGCGAAGGTGAGGTACGCCTTGACGCCGTCCTCGACCTCCTTGCCGAGGTCGTGGCTGAGCGAGCCGTAGACGGTGGTCAGCGGGGCGCCGACCATGAGGAGCAGCCGGTCGACGAGGTGGACGCCCCAGTCGAGCAGCATGCCGCCGCCGCGGGCGGCCTCGCCGCGCCAGTCGCCGGGGATGCCGCGCGAGCCGTGGATGCGCGTCTCGACGTAGGTGACCGGGCCGATGGTGCCCTCGTCGTAGACGCGCTTCATGGCGGCGTAGTCGGGGTCCCAGCGGCGGTTCTGGTGAACCATGAACAACCGGCCCTGGCGTTCCGCCAGTTCGGCGACCTTGGTCATCTCCTGGCTGTCGAGCATGGCCGGCTTCTCGCACAGCACGTGCTTGCCGGCCCCGAGCGCGGCGACGGCGATCGGGAAGTGGTCGTCGTTGGGGGTGGCGATCAGGACGATGTCCACGGTGTCGTCGGCCAGTGCCGCGGCGAGGTCCGGGTAGACGTGCAGTCCGTCCTCGCGGGCCGCCTCCTGCCGATAGGAGTTGGTGTCCACCGCGCCGGTCACGTCGAGACCTTCGACACCGGTGATCTTGCGGGTGTGGGTCACGCCCATCGTGCCGTAGCCGACCACCACTACTGACTTGCTGCTGCTCATGCTGCTTGTTCCTCCGGATCACCAGGCTCGACGTCGGGCCTGGGAAGGCCGGCCGTCCGCGCATCCGCCTTCGAGATGCGCTTCGCCCTGCCGACGCCGGGGACGATACGCACGGATAATGCAAAACACAAGAGGTTCGACAGAAGCCCCACGACGGCAACTCCCACCCCAGCAGCCGCCGCCACCATCACCTCATCCATCACCGACCAAAGGTTTGACTAATGCACATCGCGGGCTAAAGTGCGGGAGGACGTTCGGGGGAGCGAGCCGCGCGCACCGCACAGCCCCGCGCAGCGGGCGGCCCGCTCCCCCGGCATCCGCCACCGCCCGTCCCGGTCACCGGGCCGGCACGTCATCGCACGAAGGAGTGTTCGGTGCTCGAGCGCGACATCATCCAGAACTGGGGCTTCGCCAACGTCGCGGAGAACGGCCGCACGACCGGCTTCCGCATCCACCTGCGCAACCCCAACTACCGCGGCCTGTCGAGCAGTCTCGTCGACGGCGTCGGAGTGACGGTCGACGGGCGCAGCTGGTCGTACGAGGAGACCGCCGTCGAGTTGCAGGGCAGGCGCTTCCCGCTCGCCGAGCTGCGCGCGTCGACCGGTGCCCGCTGGAACCTCGACGAGCCGGCGTCGGTGTTCGTCCCGCTGGAAGGCGGGCTCGAGCGCGGCGTGCACCGGGTCGCGGTCGACGTACGGCTGCGTGCCCCGTACTACCCCGTCGAGTTCCAGCCCAACGTGTTCCGTGCCGAACGCCCGCTGACCCTCGTCGGCGGCACGGACGGCACCTTCAAGTACGGCGTGTCGACGTACTCGTACACCGGGGACATGAACACCTCCATGACCCTCGAGGACGTCATGGCAGAGATCCACGACATCGGCGCGACGGGCATCGAGATCCTCGGCGAGGGCAACATCCCCGGATATCCGGCGCCTTCCGCGGAGTGGATCGACTCCTGGCACCGGAACATCGCCAAGTACGGCCTGACGCCCACGAATTACGGCTCCTGGATCGACAGCCGCATGTGGCTGGACCGCGATCTGACCGCGCAGGAGGGCCACGAGGCACTGGCCCGCGACATCCGGCTGGCCGCCGAACTCGGCTTCTCCTTCGTCCGTCCGAAGATCGGCGTCGTGTCCCTCGACCTCCAGCCCCACCCCATCTGGGAGGAGGCGGTGGAGCGCACCCTCGACCTGGCGGCCGAGAAGAACATCGTCATCTGCCCGGAGATCCATGCCCCGACGCCGATCAGGCACCCCGTCGTCGACGACTACATCTCCTTCGTCGAGCGCACCGGCACGAAGAACTTCGGCCTGCTGATCGACACCGGCGTCTTCATGACGAAGCCGTCCCTGGACGGCCTGGACGGCAAGGTCCCGGAGTCCGAGGAGGACCTCCCGGTCCCGCTGCGCCCGCTGCGCGTACCGGCGTCCGACCTGCTCGACGTCCTGCCGTACGTGGTCTTCGTCCAGGCCAAGTTCTACGAGGTCGACGAGCACCTCGAGGACCTGCACATCCCGTGGACCGACGTGCTGCGCACCCTCAAGCAGGGCGGCTACGAGGGCTGGCTGTCCTCGGAGTACGAGGGCCGCCGCGAGCCGTACCGGGGCAGCGTGATGGTCCGCCGCCAGCACGCCATGTTCCGCCGTCTGGAGGCCGGGCTGTGAGCGCCGGCAGCAGCACGGGCACAGAGAACACAGAGAGCGCAGCGAGCGCCGTGCGGAACCGGTCGTCGCGTCTGCCGGTGACCCTCTTCACCGGCCAGTGGGCGGACCTGCCCTTCGAGGAGGTGGCGCGCCACGCGGCCGAATGGGGCTACGACGGCCTGGAGATCGCCGCCTCCGGTGACCACCTGGACCTGAAGCGCGCCGACGAGGACCCGGCGTACCTGCGGTCCCGCCTCGACGTCCTGGACCGCCACGGCCTGCGGGTGTTCGCGATCTCCAACCACCTCACCGGCCAGGCGGTCTGCGACGACCCGATCGACTTCCGCCACGAGGCGATCGTGCGCCCGTACACCTGGGGCGACGGCGACCCGGAGGGGGTACGCCGCCGCGCCGCCGAGGACATGAAGCGCTCGGCGCGGGTGGCCCGCAAGCTGGGCGCCGACACGGTCGTGGGCTTCACGGGCTCCTCCATCTGGCAGTACGTGGCGATGTTCCCGCCGGTCCCGGCGAAGGTGATCGAGGCGGGCTACGAGGACTTCGCGGCCCGCTGGAACCCGATCCTCGACGTCTTCGCCGCGGAGGGCGTGCGCTTCGCCCACGAGGTCCACCCGAGCGAGATCGCGTACGACTACTGGACCAGCGTCCGGGCGGTCGAAGCACTGGGCGGGCGGCCGGAGTTCGGCTTCAACTGGGACCCGTCGCACATGATGTGGCAGGGCGTGGACCCGGTCGGCTTCATCTGGGACTTCAAGGACCGCATCCACCACGTCGACTGCAAGGACACCCGGCTGCGTCCCGGCAACGGCCGCGCCGGCGTCCTCGGTTCCCACCTTCCCTGGGGCGACCCGCGCCGCGGCTGGGACTTCGTGTCGACCGGCCGGGGCGACGTCCCCTGGGAGGACGGCTTCCGCGCCCTCGCCGCGATCGGCTACGACGGCCCGGTGTCGGTCGAGTGGGAGGACGCCGGCATGGACCGCCTGCGCGGCGCGGCGGAGGCGGCGGCGTACGTCCGCGGCCTGCTGTGGCCGCTCCCGTCCGCGTCCTTCGACTCGGCGTTCTCGCACCAGGAGTAGAGCCGGCCGGCGGCGGGGCGGGACACCGGAAGTTCACCCTCGTGGAGGTCCGTCCTCGTGGAGGTCCCGCCCCGCCGCCGTGCACGGCAGACTGCCGCCATGACGACGACGTACGACCCGAAGGCCGACCTCCACCGTTATCTCCAGTCCGCCCGGGACGCCCTGCTGTGGAAGCTGGGGGGGCTCCCGGAGTACGACATCCGCCGCCCGCACACACCGACCGGGACGAATCTGCTGGGCCTGGTCAAGCACGTGGCGAGCATCGAACTCGGTTATCTGGGCGACACGTTCGGGCGCCCTTCCGGGGAACCGCTGCCGTGGTTCGAGGAGGGCGCCGAGGACAACGCGGACATGTGGGCCACGGCCGACGAGTCCCGTTCGTCCGTCGTCGGCCTCTACCGCCGCGCCTGGGCGCACTCGGACGCGACCCTCGCCGCACTGCCGCTGGACACGGTCGGCAGGGTGCCCTGGTGGCCCGGCGGCAAGGACGAGGTGACCCTGCACCATGCCGTCGTACGCGTCATCGCCGACACCCAGCGCCACGCCGGGCACGCCGACATCATCCGCGAACTCACCGACGGCGGGGTGGGGATGGCCCAGGACAACGACAGCATGGTGCCGGCCGACGATGCCTGGTGGGAGGCATACCGGGCCCGTCTGGAGCACGCGGCCCGGGAGGCCGGCGAACGGAACGAGTGACCACCGCCGACCGACCGAGGACGGCGGTGACGGCGGTGACGGCGGTGACGGCGGTGCAGGGCCTCAGCAGGCTTCCGGAGAACTCACCGGACGGCGCACCGGGCGGCGAAACCGGTCCGCCAGGTCGGCCACTCGGGCTGCCAGCCCCGACCGCGGGCCAGTGCGTTGAGAGCGCCGCGCTCCCACTCCTGCCGGCCCGCCACCGGGGTGGGTGCGGGCACGCCGAGGGCTTCGGCCAGGGCCGGAAGCCACTCACGGGCGGGGGCGGGCTCGTCGTCCACGATGTTGACCGGTCCCCCCGGCCAGTCGAGCGCGGCCAGCGCGGCGCCCGCCGCGTCGGAGACGTGGACGAACGAGCTCACCGCGTCGTTCGCCACGGTGCTCCCCAGGAAGGGCGCCGACGGCTCGCCCGCCAGGGCAGCCGCGAGAGCGCCGTCCGGTGCGTACCAGGTGCCGGGCCCGTACAGCAGGCCGTAGCGCAGCAGGACCGCTGTCTCCAGCTCCGCCGCCGTCTCCTCCAGGGCCCTGACAGCGGCCACCGTCCCGGCGCGGGGCTGAGCGGCCGTGCCGTCGAGCGGTACCGCCTCCCCGGCCGGACCGTCGCCCGGCGCGTACGCCCAGGAGATCGACTGGGCGACGATCCGGCCGACCCCGGCCGCCTTCGCGGCCTCCACCAGGTTCCGGGTGCCCTCCCGGCGGATGCGGCCGTTGGCGGCCCCGTCCGCGCCGGAGAGATCGGTGAGCTGGTGGATCACCACCTCCGGTGCCGCCGCGCGGACCGCGTGCCGCAGTCCCTCCGCGTCGAGCGCGTCCGCCCGGACTCCCGTGGCTCCGAGGCTTCTGATCCGCTCGGTCCCGGCCGGGGACCGGGAGGTACCGGTGACCTCGTGCCCGGCCGCGACCAGCATCGGGACGAGCAGACTGCCGACAGCGCCGGTGGCACCGGCGACGAAGACACGCATGACAACTCCAGTTCCAGAGGGAGCGGCGGTGCGAACCCAGCCTAGATCCGGAGCGATCGGGAACGACCCGCGCCTCGTCGGAACCGATGTCGGAACCGATGAGGGCCCAGGCCGTGCCGCCGCCGGAGCGGAAACCCGCGCCGGCCCGCCTGCTTCGACATATGTGAACATAGACGCATGTCGAACACGAAGGCACTACCGCTCCTCGGACCCGAGAAGCCCGAGGAGCTCAAGGAGCCCGAGACGGCCGAGACGGCCGGGGGCGGTGCGGTCTGCTGCCCACCGCTGACCGAGCGCCCCTTCACGGCGGAGGAGGCCGAGACGGCGGCGCGGATGTTCAGGGCGCTGGGCGACCCGGTACGGCTGCGCCTGTTCTCCTCGGTGGCCTCCCACGAGGGTGGCGAGGCGTGCGTGTGCGACATCTCCGACGTCGGCGTCTCCCAGCCGACGGTCTCCCACCACCTGAAGAAACTCAAGGAGGCCGGCCTGCTCTCCTCCGAGCGGCGCGGCACCTGGGTGTACTACCGGGTCGAGCCGTCGGCACTCACGGCGATGCGCGCACTCCTGTCAACCGCCTGACAGGCACCGGGGCGGCATGCCCGATCCGGGACGAGACCGGCAGCCCGGCCGAGTCCCCGATCCAGAACTCCTGCCGCGCCTAGGCCCACTTCTGGTGGTGTGTGTCCTTGCACGGCAGCACGCGCAGGCCGGCAGTGCTGTCGTCCAGACATCTCCCGGTGGCTTTGTTCCTCAGGCCGACAGCCTCGTCGTCCCCCGACGTGAAGACCCACTTCTGGGACGTGGTCCTGTCGCAGGGCAGGGCACGCAGACCGGCGCCGCCGTCGGCCAGGCAGCGTCCCGTGGCGTGCCCGCGGAGCCGGCGGGTGCCGTCGGCGGACTGACGGACGGTCCACCACTGGTAGGACATCCCGTTGCATCCGTAGGAACGCAGCCCTTGGTCGAGACTGTCGTCCAGGCATCTCCCCGTGGCCCGGCTGACGAAGATCCGTGACGACTGGGCGAGCGCCGGCGCGTTCTTGGGGATCTCACCGCCCTGCACGGACGGGTCGGGAGCCTTGGCGTCGCCCGCGGAATCGGCGGACACGGTCCACAGGCCGGGCAAGGTGAGCAGGACACCCATGAGCAGCCCGGCCGAGGTTCCGGCGGCGGCGCACACCCAGCGACCGCGGAGGCGACCGCGCGTCCTGCGCCACCACCTGAAGCCGGAGGAACCCTGCGTGTCCTCACACAGCGTGCCCACAGCCGGTTCGGGGTGTTCGGGAAGTTCGGGACCGTCGGGCTGCCCGCGGTCGGCTGCTTCCCACAGGGCCCGGTAGCCGGCGGGGTCGGCCCCCAGCGCCTGGCACAGGTCGCGGACCACGGGCCAGGGCGGGACGGTGTCGCCACGGAAGTAGCGGGACAGCGACGAGTCGCTGACGCGTACCCGCTCTTCCAGAGCCCGCAGCGTACGGCCCGACCGCTGTTGCAGACCCCGCAGTGCGGCACCCAGTTGTCGAGCCGCTGCGACATGTCCCGCTCGCCCGCGCTCGGTCATCGAGGACGTCTCCCTGCGGTCCGGCCACGGCGTCCCGCGGGCTGCTTCGCGTCCCGGGACAAGCACGTCCCAGCAGGTCAGGAATCTATTTATCCCGACATGGGCGAAGCAAGCGGGATCCGGTTGTGAAAGGTCATCAACCACCGCAAAATCGGCCCACCGACGCCGTGAATCACCTTTGCGGGTGAGCACATCGGCGTCCACGGCCGCGTCGTACCACGACTCCCGGCCGGTTCCCGTCCTTCGCCGAAAGGGCCTTCTCCATGAACCGCATGAACCGCATGAACCGAGCGAACCGAGCGAATCGCAGGAATCGCGTACGCACTGCCGCCCTGCCCGTACTCGTGGCGATCGCCATGGCCGGGCTCCGTCTGACCGCGGTGGCATCTGCCGTCTTCCTGTCCCCCGCGACACCTCCTCAGCCCCCGCCGGTGTCCGCCGCCGTCCAGCAGCCGACGGCCGACGGTCTCGATGTCCACCGCGGCTGGTACCTCAGCGTGACCAGCTGCGGGGTTGCCGACGCCGTCGGCATCGAGAGCGGACCCCAGGACCGCCGCCGCTGCACCCCACACAGCGGCGGTCTCCTGTGGCACCTGTGGAACGCCCGCTGACGACGTCGGCTCCCCATAATTCGGGGGAGGTCACCAGACCTCCCCCGCTGTCATGGCACGGCTGTACCGGCGCCCGCCACTGTTGCGGTGACCGGACACGCGCGACGCGCCTCCACGGGCCCGTCGCCGCCCGGCGCACCCGTCAGCCGTCGGTGATGCAGCCGACCCAGCCCCAAGGGACGCACCCATGCGCTCAGCAATCAAGACCGTTGCCCCCAGGACGGTTGTCGCGAAGGCCGTTTCCTTACTGACCGTGACCGCCTCGGCCGTGATCCTCACCGTCTTCCCCGGCACCGCCGCCCAGGCGTCCACCGCCTCCGTCAGCCAGGTCGACTGCGACATGATCGGGCTCGGCGGGGTCCTCCAGGCTCTGCAGACCAAGTTCATCGTGTGGTCCGGGGCCACCACGACCGATCTCAACACCGGGACACCGGCGTGCGTCCAGGGTGACGGCGCGCTCGCCGTCACCTACCCCGGCACCCTGTGGGTCTACGTCAACGCCACCGACGTACCGGCCACCATCACGTACGACTACAACGGGGTCTCGCACTCCGCCGTCCTCACCGCACAGGGGTCGTACGACTTCCTGCCCACGGGCGGGATCGTCGCCAGTGTCGTCGAGGACGGCCACGAGAAGGTACTGGTGACCCTGCGGTCCGTCACCCTCAGCTGAGCCGACCGGTGCCCGGACCGCCCCGTCGTCAGCCGACCTCCGGCGCTGACGTGCCGTACGTGAAGTCGTACAGGACCCAGTCGGTGACCCGGCGGTAACCGAGGCGCTGGTAGAGGGCGTTGCTGGTGGGGTTGGCCGCGTTCGTGTACAGCACGACCTCCTTGGCGCCCGCCGCCCGCGCGGCCCGGCTCACCTCGACCGTCACGGCAGCCGCGTAGCCGCGACCGCGCAGGTGGGCCGGGGTGTAGACGGGGTCCACCCGGACCTGGCCGCCGACCAGCGGGTTCACGCCCGCCATGGACACGGGGGTGCCGTCCGGGGTCTCCCAGAAGGTGTAGCGCTTCTCCGCGAAGCGTGTCCCGGCCCAGGAAGCGGCGTCGACGACCACGTCCTCCTCGACGTCCGCTGCGAACTCCCGGCACCACCGCATGAGGTGCTCGTGGTCCCGTTCGCCCAGCAGCCGGCCCCGGCCTTCGGGGAACGGATCCGGCGGGGTGAGCGTGCCGAGGCGGTACAGGTGGAGCCGGACGCGGAGCGCCGACGTCGCGCCGGTGTGCCGCCGCCATGCCTCGGCGAAGACGCCGGCGGTCTCGTGGTCCGCGCTGACGGCGGGAAGGACGCAGCCGCCGGCGACCAGGTGGGCGGCGAGCGAGTCGGCCTCGTCGGCCGTGAGAGAGGTGACGCTCAGGCTGCCGGACGGGAAGCGGTAGAAGGCGGCGCGCACCTCGCCCCCGCGCTCCAGCCGGCCGAGCACCGGGCCTCCGGCACCGTTCGCCCCCGCCCCGCCGGTCCGCAGTTTCTCGATCAACGTCAGCAAAGTGGTGTGCAGGGCAGGCCGTGAACACAGGAAGTCTCCGGCCCGGGCGAGGAATTCGTCGACGTCTTCGGTGAGGTGCCAGCCGTCCGATCGCATGCTGCATGATCTCCGACGTGGTGTGCCTGCGGGGACACTTTCAAAGACACCAGCCGCAGCCGGGCCGTCGCACGCGGAAAATACAGTGACCCGCACGGTCCTTCGAAGAAATCATGGAACATGCACCCCGACGGCTGGCGCCTGACCGAAGACCTCGATGCTTTCCTGACCCGGACCACCCCCTTCCTCCGCTCCCGCCCGGCCCTGCACACCGTCCCGCTGACGGTGACCGGGACGCTGCGGACGCACGGGCCGAAGGCGTACGGCACCGAGGCGCCCCTCTTCGGCTGGCTGGAGCAAGGAGGCCAGGTGGAAGCCGTCCTCTTCCACACCCCGCCCCACCGGCTCAATCTCACCCCGCTCACCCCCGGGGACGCCGGTTCCCTCGCCGTCCGCCTGGCGGCCGCCGGCCACCACGTCCCCGGCGTCAGCGCGGAACACATGACCGCCACCGCGTTCGCCGCCGCATGGCGGCGTCACACCGCCGCGGCACCGGTCCTCCACGAATGCCAGCGCCTCTACCGCCTCGACGCCCTCACCCCGCCCGCACCGCTCCCACCGGGCCGCCCGAGGACCACCGGTGCCGACGACCACGAGCGACTACGGCGCTGGAAGCACGAGTTCGGCGTCGCCGTCGGAGACGTCCCGCCGACGCACAGCGCCTCCGTCTCCGCCTCGGCCTCCGCCGCCGTCTCCTGGGCCGACACGTACTTCGCGGACAGGTTCTTCACCTTCTGGGAGACCGACGACGGTACCCCCGTCTCCATGGCGGGCGTGTCCCCGATGCTCGCCGGCCAGGTCCGGGTGGCCCCCGTCTACACCCCGCCCGGACTCCGGGGCCACGGCTACGCGGGAGCGGTGACGGCCGAGGTGAGCCGGGCCGCGCGGACGGCGGGCGCGAAGGAGGTCGTCCTCTTCGCGGACCTGGCCAACCCCACCAGCAACGCCCTCTACCAGCGCATCGGCTACCGCCCGGTCACCGACTTCGCCCTGTACGACTTCCCGTCCGCGGCACCGTGACCGGGGTGGCCGGGGTGGCCATCGCGGCTTCCGCGAGGTGAGCCGCGCCGCAGGTCGCCTGAGGTGGCCTGAAATCACGCATTGAAAAATTCCTTCGCGAAGGTATTCTCCATGCTCTCGGCCTTGGTGGCGTGGTCTCTCGGAAGGACCCTGGGCGTGGACGACGTGATGGATGCTCTGCGTGACCGGTTCGGCGGCGGCGAAGGCGCCCCGTCGGAGGAGGAGTTGGTCGCCGCGCTCGCCGTCGTGGTGCACCGGCGGACGGGTGCCCGGGAGGTCGAGCTGGACGGCGCCGGGGCGCTGAGCCTGGACCCCGGGACGACGTTCCGCGAGGTCACCGCGCGGGTGAGGGCGCTCGGAGCGGGACTCGGGGTGGTCGCGGCGGCCGACCTCGACCTCGATCCCCGGCTCGGCCCCGACCGGTTCGCCTCGCTCGTCGAGCAGCTCGTCGCACGTCCCGACGAGCCCGTGGGCTCCGGCAGGCCCGCGGATCCCACAGATCCCACAGATCCCACAGATCCCACAGATCCCGCGGATCCCGCGGGGCAGTCCTCCCCGGCCGCGCCCAAGGAGCTGGAGCAGCTGCGCGCCTGGAACGACACCGCGCATCCCCTGCCCGCGACCACCCTGGTGCGCCTCGCCGAGGAGCAGGCCGCGCGCACCCCCGACGCCCCCGCCCTGCGGGACGAGCACACCACGCTGACCTTCGCCGACGTCGAGCGGGAGGCCGGCCGGCTCGCCGGGCTGCTGGCCGCCCGGGGCGCCGGTCGCGGGCGCATGGTCGCGGTGGCACTGCACCGGTCCGTACGGCTCCCGGTGGCACTGCTCGCCGTCCTGAAGACGGGGGCCGCCTACGTACCCCTCGACCTCGACCACCCGGTGGGACGGCTGACCGCGGTCCTGGAGGACACCCGGCCCGTCGCCGTGATCACCGAATCGCGCCCCGGAAGCGGAGAGGAGCAGGACACCGAGCGCCACGGCGGAACCGTCCTGGACGCCGTCCACGCGGCCGGTCTCACCAGCTCCTGCGGCCTCCTCGACCTCTCCTCCGCGGCCACGGCCCTCTCCCGTCTCACGGACCCCGCCCCCTCCATCCCCACCGCCCCCTCCGACGCCTCCCGGCTCGTCCCGCCCACCCCGCAGGACCCCGCCTACGTCATCCACACCTCCGGCACCACCGGCCGCCCCAAGGGCGTCGTCGTCCCGCACTCGGCGATCTGCAACCGGCTGCTGTGGATGCGGGACGCGTTCGGTGCCGACGGCCGGGAGCGGGTGCTGCACAAGACGCCGGTCGGTTTCGACGTGTCCGTGTGGGAACTGTTCCTGCCCCTGATCAGCGGCGCGCTGATGGTGGTCGCCCCGCCCGGCGCGCACCGGGACCCGGGCCGGCTGGCCGCGCTGGTGCGGCGCGAGCGCGTCACGCTGGCGCACTTCGTGCCGTCGGTGCTGCGGGCCTGCCTGGACGACCCGGCGCCCTGGCGGGCCACGGGGCTGCGCCGGATCGTGTGCAGCGGCGAGGCCCTGCCCACCGCCCTCGCCGCACGGACGGTCGAGGTGACCGGCGCCGAGGTGCACAACCTGTACGGCCCGACCGAGGCGGCGGTGGACGTCACCGCCTGGGCGTACTCGCCGCACGACACCACTCCCACGGTGCCCATCGGCCGACCGGTGTGGAACACCCGCACACATGTGCTGGACGAGGCGCTGCGGCCGGTACCGCCGGGTGCGGTCGGCGAGCTGTACCTGGCGGGCGACCAGCTGGCGCTGGGCTACCTGGGGCGGCCGGAGCTGACGGCCGAACGGTTCGTCGACGACCCGTTCGGCGAACCCGGCGCGCGGATGTACCGGACCGGTGATCTCGTACGTCATCTGCCGGGCGGCGAGCTGGAGTTCCTGGGCCGCGCCGACACGCAGATCAAGGTGAACGGGGTACGCGTCGAACCGGCCGAGATCGAGACCGCGCTGACCGGCCACCCCGGGGTACGGGCCGCGGCCGTACTGCTGCGCGAGGACCGGCCGGGACACCCCTGCCTCACCGCGTACGTCGTCCCGGCGACGGACCACGGCACAGGCGACGGCGACGGCGACGGCGACGGCGACGGCGACGGCGACGGCGACAACAGCAAAAACGCCAGTGGTCCGGGAGACGCCACCGGCCCCGCCGACTGGCGCGCGCACCTCGCCCGTCTGCTGCCCGAAGCCATGGTCCCCGCCGCCTTCGTCACCGTGGACCGGCTGCCGACCACCGTCAACGGCAAGCTGGACCGTGCCGCCCTGCCCGCCCCCGGCCTCCGTGCGGGCGGCGGCCGCGCACCCGGCAGCGCCGCCGAGCGCACCCTGTGCGAACTGTTCGCGCGCTGCCTCGGGTTGACCCGCGTCGGACCCGACGACGACTTCCTCGCCCTCGGCGGCCATTCGCTGACCGCGGTCCGCCTCACCGCGCTGGTGCGCGGAGCACTGGGCGTCGAACTGTCCGTCCGTGAGGTGTACGCGCACCCCACCCCGGCCGCGCTCGCCGAGCGGGTCGCCGCCGCCCCGGCGGCCCGGCCCGCGCTGACCGCGCGGCAGCGGCCCGCGCGGGTGCCGCTGTCCGCGGCGCAGTCGAGCCTGTGGTTCCTGGACCGGCTGGAGGGCGGCGGGGCGACGTACAACATGCCGCTCGTACTCCGGCCCGAACGCCCGCTGGACGTCGGTACGTTACGGGCGGCGCTCACCGATCTCGCCGACCGGCACGAGGTGCTGCGCACCCGGCTGCCGCTGGGCGGCGACGGCAGGCCGTACCAGGAGATCGGCGCGGTGGGTTCCGTACGGCCCCCGCTGACCGTGCTCGCCTGCCCCGAGGCGGAGACCGAGGCCCAGGTCGCGGCGCTCGCCCATCACCGCTTCGACCTCGCGCGGGACACCCCGTTGTGGGGTGCCGTCGTCGCCGGGCCCGAGCGGCAGACCGTCGTCCTCGTACTGCATCATGTCGCCGGGGACGGCTGGTCGTTGCTGCCGCTGGCCCGGGACCTGGGGCACGCGTACGCCGCGCGGGCGGCGGGACGGGCCCCGGAGTGGGAGCCGCTGCCCGTCCAGTACGCCGACTACGCACTCCAGCAGCAGCAGCTGCTCGCCGACCCCCAGCTCACCGAACGCCAACTCGCCTTCTGGCGGGAGACACTGCTCGGCCTGCCCGCCGAACTGCCCCTGCCCTACGACCGGCCGCGCACCGCGAGCCACGGGGTCCGAGCGCAGGCCGGCCCCGCCGCGGGCAGCCTCACCGTGCACGTGGACACCGAACTGCACTCCGCCCTGAGGCAGTTCACCGAACGTAGCGGCACAAGCCTGTTCATGCTGCTGCACGCGGCGCTCGCGGCGCTGCTCACCCGGCTCGGCGCGGGCACCGACATCGCCGTCGGCACCCCCGTCGCCGGCCGTACGGACACCGCGCTGGACGGGCTGATCGGGCACTTCGCCAACACCCTCGTGCTGCGCCTGGACACCTCGGGCGACCCCGCCTTCGACGCTCTGCTCGCCCGCGCCAAGGAGGCGGACCTCGCCGCCTACGACCACCAGGACATGCCGTTCGAGCGGGTGGTCGAAGAGGTCAACCCCGCCCGGGTGCCCGGACGTCACCCCCTGTTCCAGGTGATGCTCGCCCTCCAGAACAACGCCGAGGCAGAACTGCGGCTCGGCGACGAGACACTGCGGCTGGCGCCCCGGGCCACCGACACGACCAAGTTCGACCTGTACGTCGACGCGGTCGAGCGGCACACGGACACCGGCGCACCGGACGGCATCGGCTTCCGCTTCGACTACGACGCCGCCCTGTTCGACGCGGGCACGGTCGAGCGGCTGGCGGCGGCCTGGTGCGCGCTGCTGGCGGCCGTGGCCGCCGACCCGGGGACACGGCTCGGCGCACTGCCCGGGCCCGCGCCCCGCGAACGGTCCCGCGCCTACGCCGGGTGCGAGCGGATCGTGGCCGCCGTGGACGGCATCCGCGAGGCCGCCGCTGTCGACGGGCCCGACTACGGGCCCGAAGGACCCGGCGGCTCCGGCGACCCTCACGGCGGCCCGGTCGTCCTGGCCGTACCGGAGCGGGAGGGCGCGGTCCGCGCCGCGGTGGCGGCACTGCGCGAGGCGTACGGCGCTCCCAGCGCACCCCGGGTCGTCGCCGTATCGGCACTGCCCCGCACACCGGACGGCACCCTCGACCGCCCGGCCCTGGCGGCGCTGCCCCTCGTCGACGACGTGCTGGCCCGGCGCTGGCGCGAGGCGCTCACCGCGCAGCCCGGGGTGCTGGACGCCGAGGTGACGACCGAGGCGGCCGCCCCGAAGCGGGAGCCCCTGCGGTTCGCCCCGCCCACCAGAACCCCACGCACCACGGAAATCACAGAGACCGCACAGACCGCACAGACCCCGCGGACCGCAGGAGACCCACCCGCCGCACCGCCCTCCCTCAGCGAAGGCCCCCGCCTCGCCGAACCCGTCGTCACCACACTCCCCGACGCCCTGCGCCGGGCCGCCCGCTCCGGTGCGCGTGCCGAGATCGTGCACGTCCGGGCCGACGGCACCGAGGTGCGCCGCAGCTGCGCGAGCCTGTACGCGGAGGCCACCCGGGTACTGGGCGGTCTGCGCGCCCGGGGGCTGGTCCCCGGGGACAGCGTGATCCTCCAGTGCGACGACAACGAGGACTTCCTCGCCGCGCTCTGGGGCTGCCTGCTCGGCGGCTTCGTCACCGTCCCGCTGACCGTCCCGCCGTCGTACGACGCTCCGTCCGCGGCCCGCGCCAAGCTGGCCGGGGTCCACGGAATGCTCGGCCGCCCCTGGGTGATCGCCTCCGGGCACCGTCTGGACGGACTGCGCAAAGTACTCGGCACCGACCCCGCGGACACCGGTGCCCACAGCCGGACCCGCACCGATACCGCCCACGCCCCCGCCCCCGCCCCCGTCCGGCTGGTGTCGGCGCAGGCGCTGCGCGAGGCCGAGCCGGACACCGACGTCCATCCGGCCCGCCCCGAGGACGTCGCGCTGATGCTGCTGACCTCCGGCAGCACCGGCCTGCCCAAGGCGGTACGGCTGACCCACCGCAACATCCTCACCCGCTCCGCCGCCACCGCCCAGGTCAACTCCCTCACCCCGGACGACGTCACGCTCAACTGGATCCCGATGGACCATGTCACCGGCGTGGTGATGTTCCATCTGCGGGACGTGTACGTCGGCTGCCGGCAGGTGCACGCGCCCACCGGGTGGGTGCTCGCCGACCCGCTGCGCTGGCTGGACCTCGCCGACCGGCACCGGGCCACCGTCAGCTGGGCGCCGAACTTCGCCTTCGGACTGGTCGCCGAGCACGCGCACCGGATGCGGGAGCGCGGCTGGGACCTGTCGCCGCTGCGGTTGTTCACCAACGCGGGCGAGGTCGTCGTGGCGGCCGTCGCGCGCCGCTTCCTGGAGCTGCTCGCGCCGTACGGGCTGCCGCAGTCGGCCATGCACCCCGGCTGGGGCATGTCGGAGACGTCCTCGGTGGTCACCGACGCCGAACTGCCCGCGCGGCCGGACCCGGACGAGGGACCGGTCGTCAGCTGCGGGCTGCCCTACCCCGGGTTCGCCATGCGGGTCGTCGACGCGGACGACGAGGTCGTGCCCGAGGGCGTCCAGGGACGGCTCCAGGTGCGCGGCACCTCGGTGACCGGCGGATACCACGACAACCCGGAGCACAACGCGGAGGCGTTCACCGCCGAGGGCTGGTTCGAGACCGGCGATCTGGCCTTCCTGCGCGGCGGCGAGCTGTATCTGACCGGGCGCGCCAAGGACGTCATCATCGTCAACGGCGTCAACCACTACAGCCATGAGATCGAGGCCGTCGCCGAGGAACTCCCCTTTGTGGAGCGGTCGTTCACCGCGGCTTGCGCGGTGCGCACCGATCCGGCGGCGACCACCGACTCCCTCGCGCTGTTCGTCAGCCTCGTTCCCGGCACCGACGAGGCGGCGGCGCTGCGCGAACTGCGCGGCAAGATCACCCGCGAGACCGGTGTCGCGCCCGCCCATGTACTGCCCCTCGCACCCGGTGACATCCCCAAGACCGAGATCGGCAAGATCCAGCGCACCCTGCTGCGCCGCCGCTTCGAGGAGGGCGCGTACGACGCCGTCGTGGAGCGGACGGAGCAACTGCTGGGCAGCGCGCGGACGGTGCCCGACTGGTTCCTGCGGCCGGTGTGGCGCCGGACGGCGCCGCCAAAGGGCGAGCCACACCGCCCGGTGCCCACCGCGCTGGTCGTCGCCGGGCGGTCGGCCGCGGCGGGCGAGCGGTTCGCCGAGCTGTGGCGGGCCGCGGGCGGGATGTGCACGGTGGTGGCCTGGGGCGAGGGGTACGAGCGGCACGGCGCCGCCGGCCACCGGGTGCGCCCGGACTCCGAGGCGGACTGGACACGGCTGCTGGAGCTGCTGGCCGCGGACGAGCGGACACCCGACGTCGTCGTCCACCTCGCACCGTGCGCCACCGACCCGCACCACTCCCACGAGGTAGCGCAACTCGACGGCGCCGAGAGCCTGTTGCTGCTGACGAAGGCGCTCGCCGGACGAGCGCGGCCGGTCGCCGTCCATCTGGTGACGGCGAACGCCTGGGCGGTACGGGACGAGGACCGCCCCCGCACCACCCACGCGACGGCGGGCCCGCTCCTCAAGAGCCTGCGGGAGGAACTGCCCTGGCTCGGCGGACGCCACATCGATCTGGAGCAGCCGGACGACGTCTCCCTCCTGCTGCCCGAACTCCTCGGCCACACCGCCGATTCCGGGGGCGCCGATCCCGAGGTCGCCTACCGCGACGGGCGGCGTCTGGTGCGGCGCCTCGCCCCCGTCACCGGACCGCTGCCGTCCGCCCCGGGCCGACCGCCCGGTGTGCCGGGGATGCCCGGGGTGCCCGGCGGGTTCCAGGTCGTGAGCGGCGGGCTCGGCGGGCTGGCCTGCGAGGTCGCGGCGCATCTGCTGACCGTGCCCGGCACCCGGCTGCTGCTCCTGGGCCGCACCCGACTGCCGGACGCCGCCGAGTGGGACGCGCACATCGCCGCGGGCTCCCCGCTGGGCCGCCGACTGGCCGCGCACCGGCGGCTGAGCGCGCTCGGCACGGTGCGCTACGAGAGCGCCGACGTCACCGACGAGGCGCAGGTGCGCGCCGCCGTCGAGCGGGCGGCGCTGGACTGGGGCGCGCCGCTCGGCGGTGTCCTCCATCTCGCCGGCGGCTTCGACCAGCGGCCCGCGCTGGAGTACGACCTGCCCGCCTGGCGGGCCGCGCTCGCCGCGGAGGTCACCGGCGGGCTGGTGCTGGCACGGCTGGCGGCGGGGCAGGCGGGGGCGTCGTTCGTGGCGTTCTCCTCCGTGAACGGCACCTTCGGCGGGGCGCTGAGCGGGGCGTACTCGGCGGCCAACGGCTTCCTCGACGCGCTCGCCGTGCACCTGCGCCGGTCCGCCGGCATCGATGCGCGCAGCCTCGCCTGGAGCCGCTGGGACGAACTGGGCATGAGCCGCGGCTACGGTCTCGCGGCGCTCACCGAGGCACGCGGCTACCGCACGGTGGGGCTGGAGGCCGGGCTGCGCAGCCTGGACGCGGCCCTGGCACTGGCCGAGCCGCATCTGCTGATCGGCGCGGACCGTGACGCGCCGTGGGTCGGCAGCCACGTGGACGACACCGCCCGCCCGTTGCGCCGGCTAGCGGCCCGGGTCGCCCTCGCCGAGGGCACCGACCTGGGCGCGCTGCACCACGCCGCCGCCGGGGCGGCGAGCCGGCTGGGCGCCGGGGACGCGTGGGTACTGCGGTCGGCGGGCACCGCACGCTCCGCCCCCACGCCGGCACCGGCCACCGCCGACGCCCCGGACGAGACACGGCAGCGCGGGCTGGAGGAACAGCTCTCCGCCATCTGGCGCGAGGTGCTGGGCACGGACGTGGTCGGCCCGCTCGACAGCTTCTTCGACCTCGGCGGCACGTCGCTGCTGCTGGTCCGGGTGCAGGCGCTGACCGCGCAGCGGCTGGGCCACGAACTGACGGTCGTGGACCTCTTCGACCACCCCACCGTACGGGCCCTCGCCACCCACCTGACAACCCGCCCCGCACCCGATCCCGCCACCCCCGCCGCCTGCGCAGCCTCCGACACCGCGTCCCCCGCCCTGCTCCGCGCCCGGGCCCGAGCCGCCGCCCAGCGCCGCACCGGCCGCCCGGCCCGGCCGGCCCGCCACCCGCTGACGGCCCCCGAAGGAGCCCCCCGCCATGCCTGAGCCCTACCGGAACGACAGCACCGCGGACGACGCGGGCACCGAGTCGTTCGACATAGCCGTCGTGGGGATGGCCGGGCGGTTTCCCGGAGCCGCGGACATCGAGGAGTTCTGGCGGCTGCTCGCCGAGGGGCGGGAAGGGGTCCGGGACGTCGGCGAGGAGGAGTTCCTCGCCGCCGGCGGTGACCGGACCGACCTCGCCGACCCCTCCCTGGTGCGGAAGGTCGCCGCGCCCGACGGTATCGACCTGTTCGACGCTGCCTTCTTCGGCTACAGCCCCGCCGACGCCGAACTCCTCGACCCGCAGCAGCGGTTGCTCCTCGAGTGCGCCTACCACGCCCTGGAGGACGCGGGCTGCGCCGTACTGCCCGAGGGACATGTCGTGGGGGTCTACGCGGGGGCGGACGACAGCCAGTACTACCCCGGGCACATCCACCCGCGGTTCGCCGGCGTGCCGTACTCCATGGCCCAGACCCACGCCGCCGTCAGCAACTCGCTGGGCGCGGTCGCCACCCGCATCTCCTACGAACTGGGGCTGACCGGGCCGAGTGTGAGCGTGCAGACGACCTGCTCCACCGGGCTCGTCGCCGTGCACACCGCCTGCCAGGAACTGCTCGGCCTCAAGTGCGACATCGCGCTGGCCGCCGCCGCGAGCATCAACCCGGCCGGCCCGCTGGGCTACCGCCACGTGCCCGACGGGCCGTTCGCGCCGGACGGCCGGATCAGGGCCTTCGACGCGGACGCCGGGGGCACGGTGTCCGGGAGCGGCGCGGGTGTCGTCGTCCTGAAGCGGCTCGAGGACGCGCTGGCCGCGGGCGACCGGATCCGGGCCGTGGTCAAGGGCACCGCGATCAACAACGACGGCCGCCGCAAGATGGGCTTCACCGCGCCCAGTGCCGAGGGGCAGACGGAGGTGATCCTGGAGGCGCAGGCGGCGGCCGGGGTGGCCGCGGACTCCGTCACCTACGTCGAGGCGCACGGCACCGGCACCCGGATCGGCGACCCCATCGAGGTCGCCGCGCTGACCAGGGCGTTCCGCGAGACCACCGGCCGGCGGCAGTACTGCGCCCTGGGTTCCGTGAAGACCAACGTCGGCCATCTGGGCGCCGCCGCGGGCATCACCGGGTTCATCAAGACGGTGCTGGCCCTGGAGCACCGGGCGATCCCGGCGAACCTGCACTTCGACACCCCGAACCCGCTGATCGACTTCGCGTCGAGCCCGTTCCGGGTGCCGACCCGGCTCGAACCGTGGGTGAGCCCGCACGGCCCGCGCCGGGCGGCGGTGAGCGCCTTCGGGGTGGGCGGCACGAACGCGCACGCCGTACTGGAGGAAGCACCGGAACCGGCCGCCGCACCCCCGGCACCGGAGGCGGACCGCCCCGTCGTCCTCCCCCTCTCCGCCCGCACCCCCGACGCCCTCGACAGCCTGCGCACCCGCCTCGGCACCCACCTCACCGACACCGGGGCCGGAGCCGACTCCGCAACCGAAAACAGCTCCCCCGCCCTCACCGACGTCGCCCACACCCTGGTCACCGAGCGGCCCGCGATGCCGTACCGGGGCTTCGTGGTCGCCTCCGACCGCGCGGAGGCGGCGTCCGTGCTCGCGGCTCCCGGCCCGGACGCGGAGCACGTGGCACCCGGGCAGGTGCCGTCCGTCGCGTTCCTGCTGCCGGGCGGCGGAACGCAGTACGTCGGCATGGGCGCCGGTCTCTACCGGGCCCTGCCCGTCTACCGCGACGCCATCGACGCCTGCGCCCGCGTCCTGCGTCCGCACCTCGGCCACGATCTGCGGACCGACCTGTACGAGCGCACCGAGCCGGGCGGTGCGGGCGAGTTCCTGGCCCTGGTCGCCACGCAGTACGCGCTGGCGGCCACCCTGCGCGAGCACGGGGTGCGGCCCGCCGCGTTCATCGGGCACTCGCTCGGCGAGTACACCGCCGCCTGCCTGGCCGGGGCGCTGACCCTGGAGGAGATGCTGCCGCTGGTCGCCCTGCGGGTGCGGCTGATCATCGCCGCCGGGGGCGCCACCACGGGCGTCGCGCTCGGGGAGGCGGAGCTGCGCGGACGGCTCGGCGACGACGTGTCGCTGGCCGCCGTCAACGGCCCCGCCGCCTGCACCGTCGCGGGCCCGACCGGTGCCGTCGCGGCGCTGGAGGCGCGGCTCGCCGCCGACGGGGTGTCCTTCCGGCGGCTGCGGATGCCCGCCGCCGCGCACTCGGCGGTGCTCGATCCGGTGCTGGACACCTTCGCCGCCGCGCTGAAGGAGGTCTCCTTCCGGTCCCCGCACACCCCGTACGTCACCAACGTCACCGGCACCTGGATCACCGGCGAGCAGGTCACCGACCCCGCGCACTGGCTCGCCCAGACCCGGCGGACGGTGCGTTTCGCCGACGGCGTCAGGACGCTGTGGGAGCGCGGCGCCCCGCTGCTGGTGGAGGTCGGGCCCGGCCGGGTCCTCGGCACGCTCGCCGAGAGCGTCCTCACCGCATCCGAGGCCGAGGCACCACGCCCCGGCACCGCCCCCCGCATGCCCCACGCCCCCCGTACGGTCCCCACCCTGCGCCACGCGAAGGCCGCCCAGCCCGACATCCCGCTGTTCGCGCACACCCTCGGGCAGCTGTGGAGCGCGGGCGTGCCGGCCGATCTGGCCCGCTGGAACGGCCCCTCCGCCACCGGCCGCGGGGTGCCGCTGCCGCCGTACCCCTTCGAACGGCAGCGCCACTGGATCCCGGCGCCCGGTGCCACCGCCCCCTCCCCCGGCTCGGCGTCGCCGCGGCCCGTACGGCGCCCCGCCCGCACCCCGCGGCCCCGGCAGGCGGCGCCGTACACGGCGCCGCGCACCGAGCTGGAGCGGACCGTGACGGCGTACTGGGAGGAGGCGCTCGGCATCGACGGCATCGGGGTCGAGGACAACTTCTTCGACCTCGGCGGCGACTCCCTGCGCGCGGTGCTGCTCACCGCCCGGCTGCGTACGGCCGGGGTGCTGGACGTGCCGGTGACCCGGCTGCTGGCCGCGCCGACCGTCGCCGCGCTGGTGGCCGACGCCGCCGTGGACGCCCTCGCCCCGCTGCTCACCCTGCGCGCGGGCACCGCACGGCGGCCGCTGTTCTGTGTGCACCCCAGCATCGGTACCGCTTGGTGCTACACCGCGCTGCTGCCCCGGCTGGGGGCCGGCCAGCCGGTCTACGGCCTCCAGGCGGACGGACTCGACGGACGGCCCGTCGCCGCCGACGCCGCCCGGATGACCGCCGCCTGCCTCGAGCGGGTGCGCGCCGTGCAGCCGCACGGGCCGTACCGCCTGCTCGGCGGGTCGTACGGCGGCATGGTCGTGCACGCCATGGCCACCGAACTGCGACGCGCGGGCGAGGAGGTGGAGTTGCTGGCGATGCTCGACTCGCCGCTGCCCGCCCAGCTGGCGGACCTTCCGGTACCGGACGCGCGGCAGGCCGAGCGGCAGGTCGCAGCGATCCTGCGGGGCGACGGCTCCGACGTGCCGGTGACCGACGACGACATGCGCGCGATGGGCCGGGTCTTCGCCAACAACCTCCGGATCGCGCCCGGTTTCCGGCTCGGCCGCTTCGACGGCGACCTGCTGTTCTTCACCGCCGACGGCCCGGGAACCGTCCCGGAGGGCCTGCCGCGCCCGGCGGACGGCGGCCCGCTGACCGCACGCTGGCAGCCGCACATCGGCGGCACCGTGCGCGAGCACCGACTGCCCTGCGGCCACTACGAGATGACCCGCCCCGAACACATCGCACACGTCGGCGACGTACTCGCCGAAACCCTCACCGCCCTGGACGCCCGGGACGCTCCGCACGCCCGACCGACGCCCGAAGCAACGCAGTTCGAGACCCCGGTCCCGGTCCCGGTCCCGGTGCCGTGACCCACTCTGCCCCCGCTCCCCGCCCCCATTCCCCGAAGGGAACCCCACGATGACCGTGACGACGATGCCGCCCGCCCCGGCCGGAGGACTCCGCGGACTCCAGGTCCCGCGCGGCCCGCAGGAGCCGTACGCCCTCGGGGACGCGCCGCCGCTCGGCGAGATCCCGGCACTGATGCACGCCTCGCTGATCCGCCCGGAGCGCTACGGCCGCCCCGCCGACGCGTTCCGCACGGAGACCGTGGCGACCCCGCGGCCGGGCCGCGGCCAGGTACTGATCAAGATGATGGCGGCCGGGGTCAACTACAACAACGTGTGGGCGGCGCTCGGCCGTCCGCTGGACGTGATCGCCGCACGGCGGCGGCGCGGCGCGGCGGAGGACTTCCACATCGGGGGCTCCGACGGCGCGGGCGTGGTGTGGGCGGTCGGCGAGGACGTCCGCACCCTGCGGCCGGGCGACGAGGTGGTGGTGCTCGGCAACCAGTGGGACGAGCACGCCGAGGACATCCGGCTGGGCGCCGACCCGGCGACCTCGTCGTCGCAGTCGGTGTGGGGGTACGAGGAGAACTTCGGCTCGTTCGCGCAGTTCGCGGTGGCCGACGAGTACATGTGTCACCCCAAGCCGGCCCGGCTGAGCTGGGCGGAGGCCGCCTGCTACATGGTCACGGCGGCCACCGCCTACCGGCAGCTGTTCGGCTGGGAGCCGCACACCGTGCGCCCCGGCGACCCGGTGCTGATCTGGGGCGGGGCGGGCGGTCTGGGCTGCATGGCGATCCAGCTGGTGCGCTGGGCGGGCGGTACGCCGGTCGCGGTGGTCTCCAGCGAGGAGCGCGGCGCGGAGTGCGTACGGCTCGGCGCGAAAGGGTGGATCGACCGGCGGGAATTCGGCCACTGGGGGCGGCTGCCGCACACGGACGACCAGGAGGCGATGGCGCGCTGGACGGAGGGGGCGCGGGGGTTCGGGCGGCGGCTGTGGGAGGTGCTCGGGGAGCGCCGGGCGCCGCGGCTGGTGCTGGAGCACTCGGGCGCGGACACCGTCCCGACGTCGATGTACGTCTGCGACAACGCGGGGATGGTCGTCATCTGCGGCGGCAGCACCGGCTACAACGGCGATGTCGACCTGCGGTTCCTGTGGATGCGGCAGAAACGTCTCCAGGGTTCCCACGCGGCCAACGCCCGCCAGGCCCGCGAGGTGACGGAGCTGATCGCCCGGGGTGTCCTGGACCCCTGCCTCTCCCGGACCTACCCCTTCGACCGCATCGGCGAGGCCCATCAGCTCCTGCACGACAACGAGCACCCGCCCGGCAACCTGGCGGTACTGATCGGGGCACGGACGCCGCGGGAGGGAACGGTCTGACCGCACCGGGGCGGTCTGGAACCCGGCGGATGACCCGCCGGATTCCGGACCGCCCCGCCGGATCCGCACCACGGCACACCAGGCGCTACGCCGGGACCAGCGCCGTGAGGATCTCCTGCACCCGGTCCGCCACATCGGCACGGTCGTTGAGGACCCAGGAGATGTGCTGGGCGCCGAAGAAGGCGGAGACCAGCACCCGGGCGGTGGCCTCGGGCGACGGGCCAGCGAGGAGGACTCCCTCCTCCTGGGCCTGCCGCAGCCACCTGGTCAGGGCCTCGGTGTAGCCCAGGTACGGCATCGGCATCTCGGCGCCGATCAGGGAGCGCTCGATCTGGAGCCGGGCCCCGGCCTGGATCATCGTGTTGTCGCGGAAGGCCACCGCGGTGCGCACCAGCAGCTCGGTCACCGACTCCAGCGGAGGCAGCCCGGCCTCCTCGACCTCCTGCCCGACGGCCCCGATGAGGTGGTAGAACTCCTCGGCGACGGCCTGGGCGAGGGCCTCCTTGTTGGCGAAGTGGAAGTAGACGGCGCCCTTGGTCACCCCGGCGAGCGCGGCCACGTCCTGCACGGTCACGGCGGGGAAGCCCCTGGTGGCGAACGCCTCCGCCGCCGCGTCGAGCACCTGCTCCCGAGTGCGGACGGCACGCTCCTGCTTGAGGCCCGTGTCCCGGTGACGGGGGGCGGTGCCGCGGCCGAGCCGGGGCGTCGTAGGGGCGCTGCGTTCGACGGCCATGCTGTCCATCCTCTGGCACTCCTTGAAATATACCTTCGGGAATGTATTGTAAGTGGCGGCTCGAGCGGAAGCCTCTCGTGCCGGTGTTGCTGTCTGCGTGAATACATTCACTGGGGGTTCAGACCATGCATCTGCCTGCCGCCACATCTGCTGACACGGCCAAGGCCTCCGTCAGGAGCACGAGCACCGCCCCGCGCCTCCTCGCCGCCGTCCCCGCGCCCCCCGTACGCGCCGGGCACCCGCAGCTCAGCTATCTCCAGCCCGTGCCGCGGCACATGGTGCACCGCGCCGCGATCACCGAGGTCTTCCTGACCGATGCCGTCCGCACGGACGAGGACAGCTTCCTGGTCGCCGCCCAGTGGCCGCGCGACCACGCGCTCTACTCCCCCGGCAGCGACGGCACCACCGACCCGCTCCTCTTCATGGAGACGATCCGCCAGGCCCTGGTCTATCTGGCACACGCCTACTACGACGTGCCGCTCACCCACCGCTTCATCGGCTTCGGCTCGGAGTTCGAGATAACCGATCCGGCCGCGCTGCGCATCGGCGGCGAGCCGGTCCCGGTGGTGCTGGAGGCCCGGTGGGTGTGGGTCGGCAACCGTCCGCCGAATCGGTTCGGCATGCGTCTGGACGTGGTGCTCACGGTCGCCGGCCGGCCCTGCGGCCACGGCTCGCTGCATGTGGTCGCCGTGGACGACAAGCGGTACGCGATGCTGCGCGGCCGGGGGGCCAAGCCGCGCGGTGTCGCCGTCACCGGTCCCGAACCGCGCCCGGTGGAGCGGGTGCACGCCTCGGCGGTCGGCAGACTGCGTGCCAAGGACAGCGTGCTGGTGCGCGAACGCACCGACGGCCCCTGGCAGCTGCTCATCGACGTGGCGCACCCGATCTTCTTCGACCACCCCAGCGACCATGTGCCGCTGATGGTCACCCTGGAAGGCTTCCGCCAGCTCGGCCATCTGCTGCTGCACCCCGGCACCGACCCGCTGGCCACCGAGCACACCCTGCTCGGGATGCAGGTCGACTGCCTGGCCTTCGGCGAACTCGACGCACCGATCGACCTGACCGTGCGCGAGCGGCACCCCGGCCCGGTCCCCGGAACCGAACTGCTGACCCTGGACGCCGTGCAGAACGGCACCGTGCTCGCCTCCTGCCGGACCACCTGGGCCACCGCGGGACCGGCCGCGGCCACCGGCGGAGCGCCGACGGGGGCCGTCACCAGGGCCGGGGCCGGGGCCAGGGCCCTGGCCGGGGCCGGGGCGGGTCACCGGGTCACCGTGCCGCGTACGGCCTGACCGGCGTCCGGCATCGCGTCCCACAGATCACGCACCCGCCCCGCCAGACCCCGCCGCTCCAGATCGGGCGCCGTGTAGTAGGCACCCACCAGGATCACGGTGGCCAGGTCGGCGAGCGACGCGGTCGGCGGCCGCTCCCCCAGGGCGCCCTCGGTCCTGGCGCTCTCCACCACCTCGGCGGCCAGGGTGCGCAGCCCCGCCAGCAGCTTCGGCGGCTCGGCGGCCGTGGGGGCCTCGTCCATCACCAGCCGGAGCGCGGCGTTGATGCGTACGTCCGACTCGATGTGCTCGGCCAGCGCGCAGCACAGGGCGCGCAGCCGCTGCAAGGCCGGCAGGTCCGCCGCGGCCCGCTCCGCGAAGAGCTTGTCCACCACGGTGTCGAGATGCTCGGTCAGCGCTCTGGCCAGGTGTTCCTTGGAGGCGAAGTGGCCGTACAGGGCCCCCTTGGTCAGCCCGGTACGGGCCGCCACGTGCTGGAGGTTGGCACGCGGATAGCCGTGCTCGACGAACTCGGCGGCGGCGGCGTCGAGGACCAAATCGTGAGTGCGGCGGGAGCGCGCCTGCTTCGCCATCGGGTGTCCCTTCCGGTGGTGGCCGAGAACGGGGAACGGCCACTCTCCAAATAATACCTTCTTGAACGCACTTTTTTACCTCCCGGATGCGGCTTCCGTTCCGCTCACGTTTCACACGAACGGCAAATCAACCCCTTCCACCCATTTCCCTTTGCCTCTCGGGCAATCGGACAAGGAGCAGCCCCGTGCAGACCACGCTCACCCCCGGCACGCTCGCCCCCGCCCCGGCCGAAAACCGCACAACCGGCACCCGTGCGCCCGGCGTTCCCGCGCCGGGCACCCCTGCCCCCAGCGGTTCCACTCCGTCGCCGTCGTTACCCGGCACGTTCCCCGCGGCCGCCGAGCACGCCCCCGCCGCCGACCGCGACCGCGGGCTCGCCGGGGCGGTCGTGGCCGAGGTGACCTCCGCCGGGTTCGCCCGGCACTTCGTGCCCCGCCGCCACGGCGGCGCGGAGGGCGGCTTCGAGGCCCTGCTCACCGGGGTCACGGCGCTCGGGGAGGCGTGCACCTCGGCCGCCTGGCTCGGCATGCTCTGGGCGGCGCACGGGCGGTTCGCCGCGCTGCTGCCCGAGGAGGGGCAGCGGGACCTGTGGGGCGGCTCGCCCGACGTACGGATCTCGGCCGCGCTGATGCCGCCCGCCGGGCTCGCCGAACCGGCCGAGGACGGCTGGCGGGTGACCGGCACCTGGGGCTGCGTCAGCGGCGTCGAGTGCGCCGACTGGCTGCTGGTCGCCGCTCCGGAGGCGGGCGGGGACAACCGCCGGGTACGGGTGTTCGCGCTGCCGGCCGGGGCGGCGGAGGTGACGGACACCTGGGACGCCACGGGGCTGCGCGGCACCGGCAGCCACACCGCCGCGGTGCACGACGTGTTCGTACCGCACCACCGCACCTTCGACCGGGCGACGCTGCTGCACGGCAGCGACACGCCCGGCCTGGCCCGCTGCCACACCGCGCCCGCCCAGCTGGTCGGCGGCCTGCTGTTCTGTGCCCCCGCGCTGGGCGCCGCCCGCCGGGCACTGGAGGTGTGGTCCGGCTGGGCGGCGTCGAAGGCACCCCACGGGCGCCCCCCGTACGACAGCGCGGCGGTGCGCGAGACGCTCGCGGTGGCCTCGGCGCACATCGACGCGGCGGGGCTGCTGCTGCACCGGGCGGCCCGCCGCGCCGACTCCGACCCCGTCACCGCGGACCTGGTGGCCGTCAACCAGCGGGACGCCGCCGTGGCGGCCGGGCTGCTCGCCGACGCGGTGGACCGCATGTTCCGCACCGGCGGCGCGCACCTGCGTGAGGGCGGCGGCACGCTCGCCCGCCTGTGGCGGGACGTGCACACCGCCGCCTCCCACGGAGTGCTGCGGCTGGAACCGGTGGCCGCCGCCTACGCCTCGGCCGTGCTCGGCGAGGGTACGGCGGCCCGCGCCAGCGCGGTCTCCCGCTCCAGGTAGAAGCCGATCTTCCAGTCCAGGTAGCGCAGTGTGGCACCGCAGTCCCGGGCCAGCTCACGCACCCGCTCCCGGTGCGCCTCGAGCAGTTCGCGGCGGGCGGCGACGGTCGAGTCGCCCGCCCGGTACAGCTCGACGTAGCGGTTCATCTCGGCCGGGGACATCCCGGTGCTGCGCAGGTGGTTGAGGAACTCCAGCCAGCGCAGATGGACGGGGCTGTACGCGCGGACGCCGTAGGGGTCCTCCCCGGCGCTCTCGATCAGCCCCTGGTCCTCGTACCAACCCAGGGTGTCGGCGTCGAGGCCGCTGATACGGACGACCTCCTCGAGCGAGTAGGTCTCCACACGGGGCGTCCGGGGCACCCCGGTCGGCGGGCGCTCCGGCGGCGCGGTCGCCGGGGTGTCGTGGGTCGTGGTTCCGGTCACGGGCATGGTGATCCTCGCTGTCGGCGGGAAGACGGTGGGAAATCGTCCGACCGGGCCGGGTCGGGCCGGCCGGGTCAGCCGCGCCACGAGGTGGCGGCGCGGTGCGTGGTCAGGGCGGGGCGGTGCCAGGTGGCGGTGCGCCGGGCGGGAGCGGCCCCGCCGTCCTCGGGGACGCGGCGGACCAGCTCCAGCAGGACCGCCGTGGCCGCCGCGAGTTCCTCCGGGGTCGGCGCGCCGCGCAGGACGCGCAGCAGGACCCCCTCGTCGTCGTTCCCGGCGCTCACAGCGGCGGGTTCCCGTGCTTGCGGGAGGGCACGTCGGCGTGTTTGGCGCGCAGCATGGCCAGTGAGCGGATGAGCACGGCCCGGGTGTCGCGCGGGTCGACGACGTCGTCGACCAGGCCCCGCTCGGCCGCGTAGTAGGGGTGCATCAGCTCGGACCGGTACTGCTCGATACGCCGGGCGCGGACCGCCCCAGGGTCGTCGGCGGCGGCGATCTCCCGCCGGAAGACGACGTTCGCGGCACCCTCCGCGCCCATCACGGCGATCTCGTTGGTGGGCCAGGCCAGTGCCAGGTCGGCGCCGATCGAGCGGGAGTCCATCACGATGTACGCGCCGCCGTACGCCTTGCGCAGCACCACGGAGACACGCGGGACGGTCGCCTCGCAGTACGCGTACAGGAGCTTGGCGCCGTGCCGGATGATCCCGGCGTGCTCCTGGCCGACGCCGGGCAGGAAGCCGGGTACGTCGACGAGGGTCACCAGCGGGATGTTGAAGGCGTCGCAGAACCGCACGAACCGGGCGCCCTTCTCCGCGGCGTCGATGTCGAGCACGCCCGCCATGGCCGCGGGCTGGTTGGCGACCACGCCCGTGACATGGCCGTCGAGCCGGACCAGCGCACACACGAGGTTGGCCGCCCAGTCCGGCTGCACCTCGAAGTACTCGCCGTCGTCGGCGATCTCCTCGATCACCCGGCGTATGTCGTACGAGCGGTTCGGCTCGGCCGGCACCAGGTCGAGCAGGGCCTCGCAGCGCCGCTCCGGATCGTCCGACGGGGTTTCGTGGGGCGGCAGTTCGCGGTTGTTGGACGGCAGCAGGGACAGCAGGTGCCGTACGTCCTCCAGGCAGGCCGCCTCGTCGTCGTAGGCCGCGGCGGCCACGCCGGAGACGGCGGCGTGCACGTCGGCGCCGCCGAGCGCCTCGTGCGTGACCTGCTCGCCGGTCACCGTCCGGACCACGTCGGGGCCGGTGACGAACATCTGGGAGATGCCGCGCACCATGAAGACGAAGTCGGTGAGCGCGGGCGAGTAGGCGGCGCCGCCCGCGCAGGGGCCGAGCATCACGCTGATCTGCGGGGTGACCCCGGAGGCGGCGACGTTGCGGGTGAAGATCCCGCCGTAGCCGGCGAGCGCGGAGACGCCTTCCTGGATCCGGGCGCCGGCCCCGTCGTTCAGGCTGACCAGCGGCGCTCCGGCGGCCAGCGCGAGATCCATCACCTTGTGGATCTTGGCCGCGTGGGCCTCGCCGAGGGCGCCGCCGAAGATGCGGAAGTCATGGGCGTAGGTGAAGACCGTACGGCCGTGGACGGTTCCCCAGCCGGTGACCACACCGTCGGTGTACGGCCGCCTCGCCTCCAGGCCGAAGCCGGTGGCGCGGTGCCGGCGCAGCGGCTCGATCTCGGTGAACGAGCCCGCGTCCAGCAGGAGTTCGATGCGTTCCCGGGCGGTGAGACGGCCACGGGCGTGCTGCTGCGCGGTGGCGCCGGGCGCGGGCCCGTCATGGGCAAGCCGCCGGATCGCGCCGAGTTCCGCGAGCCGGGAGCGGGTGGTGACGGAAGGCGGGGCGGCGGGCGGGACTGCGGGCGGGGGGTGCGCGGAGGTGCGTTCTTCCAGAACAGTCATGACAGACACCGGCTTTCGGTGTGGTGGACAACGGCAGAGGAACGGATGTTCACGACCATCATGGACCTTTTACATTCCTTCGTGAAGGTATTTTATGTGCTCTTTGCCGAGTGCGTGGTGCCCGGTACCCGGTGCCGAGTGCCGGGCACCACGCACCGGGTACGGAGCCGGGCAGCCGGAAGGCCCGGGGACCGGGTCTCCCCCGGCCTCCGGGCCTTGTGCCCCCGGACCTCGCTCCCGCCCCGCCTCAGTCGGCGGACCGCGCCGGGCGCGGCAGCAGGAACGCCGTGGTGAGGGCGGTCGCCAGCAGCATCACGACACTGATCACGAAGCTGGTGTCCATGCCGTGCCGGAAGTGCGCGGTGTCCGCGATCATCGCGCCGAACGCCGCCACCGCGATGCAACTGCCGACCTGACGCGAGGTGTTGAGTACCGCGGCTGCGGTCCCCGCCCGCTCGGCGTCGACGTTCTCCAGGATCGCGGCCGTCAGCGACGGCACCGCGAACCCGCCGCCCAGGCCGATCGGGACCAGCAGCAGCACCGGGATCAGATACGCCGTGTGCGAGGAGACCGTGAGCATCAGCAGCGAACCGCCCGCCATCACGAGCTGGCCGATGGTCATCGGCAGCCAGGCCCCGCGGCGCGCCGCGAGCTTGACACCTGCCATGTTGACGATGGAGATGAGCGCGCACATCGGGATGAACATCGCGCCGGTGCTCACCGGGGAGGCCCCGCGCACCTGCTGGAAGTACATGCCGAGGACGAAGATGGCGCCGTAGAAGACCGCGTTGATGGTGAAGCCGGCCGCCAGGCAGACCAGCACGGTACGGGACTTGAAGACGCTCAGCGGCACCATCGGGTGCTCGCGCCGCGACTGTGTGAAGACGAAGACCACCGCCGCGACGGCGGCGAGGACCAGCGTGCCCAGCACGTTCGTGCTGCCCCAGCCCGCGCGGCCGCCCTCGATGACGGCGTACGTGAGACCGGCCAGGGCCGCGACCACCGACAGCTGGCCGAGCAGGTCGACGGGAGCCGCCCGGCGCGCCGAGGGGGCGATACGGGTCAGCAGGGCGAGGCCGATCGCGCCCACCGGGAGGTTCAGGTAGAACACGGCCCGCCAGCTCAGCCCGCTGGTGAGCATGCCGCCGATCACGGGGCCGACGGCGACGGCGACGGAACCGGCGGCGGTCCAGATGGCGATGGCCCGCGCCCGCTTGCCGGGGTCGTTGTAGTTCTGCCGGATCAGCGCCAGCGAGGCCGGCACCATCAGCGCGGCGGCACCGCCCTGCACCATGCGGGCGCCGATCAGCGTGCCCAGGTTGGGGGCGACACCGCAGGCCAGGGAGGCCACGGTGAAGGCGGCGAGTCCCCAGGCGTAGGCCCGGCTGGCCCCGATCCGGTCGGAGAAGGTGCCGGCCGACAGCATGAACGCCGCGAACATCAGCGTGTAACCGTCGACGATCCACTGGAGGTCGGCCATCGAGCCGCTGAGGCTGTGGGAGATGGCCGGCAGGGCCACGTTGACGACCGAGCCGTCGAGGGAGATGACGAAGAAGGCGAGCAGCGCCGCCACGAGCACGAGGGTGGACGAACTGCCTTGCGGTGCGGCGGATCCGGCGGCCGGTGCGACCGGGCCACGGTCGGTCCGCGCGGACCGGGTCAGGATGGCCATGGGAACTCTCCTTGGAAAAGGCCAGGTTGACGGGGGGGAGGGCGAGGAGTGCGGGTACGGGCGGAAGGACGGCGCGCGCGGGGCGTGCCGGTGCGGTCAGGCGTCCGCCGGCGCGGCGCGGCGGCGGCTGAGCGCGGCGAACTCGGGGTCGGTGCCGAGCACCCCGCCCTCGCCCCAGCGGTTCTGCGGGATCTCCTGGATGTAGACGGTGATCTTGTCGAGGGGTGCGCCGATGACGCGGTGCACCGTGGCGGTGAGCTCCTCGATGAGCTCCTGGCACTTCTCGTCGGTCTGGTTGGGCCAGGTGGTCATGGAGAGAATGGGCATGGCGAAGCTCCTCGGGGCACGGGGCGGTGGCAGGTGGGCGGGGGGTACGGGAGGGGCGCGGGCGCGGCTGCGTCACGTCCGGGTCCGGGGGAGGCACCGGGCCCCGCGAGGCACCGGACCGTACGGGCCCTGGGCCGGAGCGGGTCGAGGACGGGAGCGGGCCGAGGACCGCCGCGGGTTCTAGAGCCCGGCGGTGGCGCCGCCGTCCAGGGTGATCGCGGTACCGGCAATGTGCCGGGCCGCGGGCGAGAGCAGGAAGGCGACCAGCCGGGCGACGTCGGCCGGGGCCGCGAGGGTGCCGAGCGGGGTCTGACCGGCGACCTGGGCGGTGACCTCCTCGGCGGTGGCGCCGGTGCGGTCGCCGAGCGCCTTGGCGATCTCGTCCCACAGCGGGGTGCGCACCGCGCCGGGGTCGATCACGTTGACCCGGATGCCGGAGCGTCCGAGGTCCTTGGAGACCGCCTTGGCGAAGGCGGCGACGGCGGCGTTGACGGCGCTGTTCACCGGGAACAGCGGGTCGGGGTCCTTGCGGAAGATTCCGCTGACCAGGACGACCGAGCCGCCACCGGCCGCGGCCATGGGGCGGGCCACCGCGCGGGTGAGCCGTACCGCGCCCAGGAGCTTGCCGTTGAAGGTGGCCTGCCACATGTCGTCGGTGGTCTCCTCCAGCGGAGCCATCGGGCCGTCGCCCGCGGTGTGCACCAGGCCGTCCACCCGGCCGAGTTCCGCGGTCAGGGCGGCCACCGCGGTGTCGACCGAGGCGGTGTCGTTGATGTCGGTCTCGTACGTGACGAGCCGGCCGGCACCACCGGTGCGGGCGTCGATCTGCTCCCGGGTGCGCTCCAGGCGGGCCGCGTTCCGGCCGAGCAGGACGACGGTGGCGTCGGACCGGGCGAGTTCCTCGACCACGGCCGCGCCCATGCCACCGGTGGCACCGCTGACGAGGACGACCGGGGCGGTGGCGGAGCTGATGGCGTCGGAGGCGGGGGCGTCCACGGTGTCCTCACTTTCCGGGGCTTGGGCCCCCGGTCTGGATGGAGTGCAGGGGAAACGGCAACTGGGATCACCACAACTCGCTTGCATTGCAAGCAACATGACGGAACATCAGAGTGCGGCGGAGGGTCCGGACGAAGTGCGTCCGGCCTCGTGATGAAGAAGGTAGCGAGGTTCGGCGACGAGTGCAACCATCCAGTTGGTTTTCTGGCTGGACGGGTGGCCCGCCAGGGCCGCGACCAGCGGGAACGGCCGACAAAAAAGGGAGTCCGGAACCCGGACTCCCTGGCAGGAAAGGCGATGTGACAGGACATCAGCAGGCGCGGCCGCCCGCGGCGAAGGACGTCAGACGGTCCCCTGCCGCACGTTGTCGATGATCGAGTGCCCATGGGCGACGATGCTGGCCCGCAGCAGCGCCCACCCGGACTCCGTGTCGCCGTCGGGACCCAGCATCAGCCGGCGCTGCTGCGGGACGATGAACGGCCAGGACGCGATCCCGATCAGGGCGAGCAGTACCCGGGCCGAGACGGCGGGGTCGTCGACCCCGAGGGCGAGACTGAGCGCGGCGGTCTTCTGGACGTAGTACGCCTCGCGTTCCTTCTCGTCCGGGATGGGCCTGTCCCGGTAGTGCAGGCCCTCCGAGGCCAGCAGTCGCACCAGGTCGGACTTGCGGTGGTAGTCGAAGACCTCACCGACGTAGGCACGCAGCCCCTCCTCCGTGGTGGGGATGGGGACCACCGCGGACATGTGCGCGTAGACCTTCGTCATGACGGCGGCGAACAGGTCTTCCTTGCTGCCGAAGTAGGCGTAGATGCGCTGCTTGTTGACGCCGGAGCGTTCCGCGATGCGATCCACGCGCGCACCCGCGAGACCGTGCTCGGAGAACTCCGCCTCGGCGGCGTCCAGAAGCTTGGCGCGGGTCTGCTGTCCCTTGGGTGTCTCAGCCATGGGAAGAGCGTAGTCGACGATGCAACCAACTGGATAGTTATGGAAAACCAACTAGATGGTTGCATCTTTGCCCGGCGTCCCCTACGGTCTTCTCATCGGCCCCGCCACCCCGGACAACGCTCCGGTGCGGAAGAGGCGGCAGGCCCCGTAATGCGCACGGCAGCTGTATCCGTTCCGTACTCCTCCCGTCCGCGGCCCGCCCCCCGGGTGAACAGGCCGCCCCGCCAAGGAGAAACGCATGTCAGCCAAAGCCACGTTCCGCACCTTGCTGATCGTCGGGGACCGCTTCGCCGGTTTCGCCGCCCAGAAGGGCGTCCTGACCGTCAGCCGGTTCATCGAGGAGATGCGTCTGGGGGTGTTCTCCTGGGACGACCAGCCGATCCGGGTGCGCGCCGGTCAGGGCGTCACCGCCGAGGACTGGGAGCACGTCTGCGACCAGGCACGGCTCTTCGGACTCACCGAGCGGCTGGACTTCGACTTCACGGCGCCGGAGCTCGCCGGCCGCGGTGAGGCCCACAAGCACCGCAGCTGCAACACCCTGATCGCGGACCTGAAGCGGGAGAACGACGACCTCTTCTCCGCCCGGCTGCGGGTGCACAACGACAACGAGCTGCTCATCGACCACCAGACCGGCGAACACGTCCAGGGCATGGTGGCCGTCGAGGCCGCCCGGCAGATGTTCCTCGCCGTCAGCGAGCGCTACCACGCCTCCCGGTACCTGGCCCGGTCGTACTACTACGTCATCGAGTCGATGAACACCGACTTCGAGAACTTCCTCTTCCCGCTGGACGCCACCGTCGAGTACCGCACGCTGCGCGCCGACATCGACGACCCCGAGCGGCTGGCGCTCACCGCGGAGATCTCCCTGTACCAGGCCGGGCGCCGCGCCTCGGTGACCACCGTGACCTACACGGCGTTCCACGAGGCGGCCCTGGTGACCAAGGAGCACCGCCGGGCGCGCGCCGCGGTGGAGCACGCGGTCCGCACCGCGGAGGAGACGGCCACGGCGGCGGGGGCCGCGACCGGTACGACGTCGGTGACGACGGCCGAGAAGACGGCGCCCCGGCCCACGGCACCCGAGGTGACGGCCCCGGCCACACCGGAGACCGACACCGGGACCGGGACCGCCGAGCGGCCGGTACTGGTCGGCGCCTGAGGACTCCGCCGCACGGCACCCGCACGCCACCACCACGCATCCGCACACCCCACCACCCCATACGTCACGTACATCACGCACCCGAGGAGACCTCCCGATGTCCGCTTCCGCCGCCCTCATCACCGCCACCGAGCTCTTCGCCAAGCCCGAGCAGATCGACGCCGTCACCGAGGCCTGGCAGCAGCACAACGACGCCTCCGGTTTCGCGGGCCGCATCCTCTACCGCGGCCTGGAGAGCAACTCCGTCCTGGAGCTCGCCCCGCTGGACGGCTTCGACCGGATGGAGGAGCTGCGCGCCGACTGGTGGAAGCTGTGGGAGGCCGTCGGCCCGCTGGCCGAGGGCGACTTCCGCCGCCAGTTCCTCCAGTTCGTCGAGGCGCCCAAGCCCGCCGCCGGCGCCCTGCCGGACACCCGGTACGTCCAGATGCGGCACGTCGAGGTCGTACCGCGCGTCTACCGGCAGTACCGCGCCTGGCGCGACGAGACCATCTTCGACGTCGTACGCACCTCGGAGGAGGTCGTCAGCTTCCAGGCGTTCCACTCGCTGGCCAGCACCGAGCCCGGCGTGATGTTCGTGTCCGGCTTCGACGCGGACCCGGCCACGTACATGGAGGCGTTCACCTCCCCGCGCTACCAGCAGATCGTCCGCGAGGCCGGGGACACCTACATCACCGGCGGCGACAACGGTCTCTACACCCGTATCTACGAGCGCTGCACCGCCCGCTGAGAACACCGATCCCGCCCGCCGACCCCGCGGGGCCTCCCCCCGGGCCCCGCCTCCCCGCGGCCGGCCGCGGACCCTCCCGACAAGGCGTCCCGCGGCCGGCCGCTCCTCCCGTACCGGCCCGCCGGTCCCCACCCTCTCGGTCCCGGTCCGCCTGGCACCGGCTAAGGAGCACCCCATGACCGTCTCACCCGTGGCCGCCCCCACCGCGCCGGCCGCACCGACGACCCGCACCTACGACCTGAGCGTCACCACCCAGGGCCCGCTCTACCCGCCGAGCGAGATCGTGGACGAGAACGGCGACTTCGTCGTCATCGGACGCGTCAACCGGCCCGGCCCGGACGGCACCACCCGCTCCGAGTGGGGCGGGGCCGTGGTCTCCCCCGACAGCCCGCTGCCCCCGCTGGGCCGCAATCTGCCGTACGGCATCGTCCGTGAGCTCGACCTCACCGACCCCACTGGCCCCGACGCCCAAGTGCAGCTGTACACCCTGCCGCTGCCGCTGCCCTGCAACAACTACCCCATGCTCTTCGCCCCCGAGCAGCGCCCGGACGCCCACGAGGTGCGGCGGCCGAGCTACCCGCTGCACGGCGCGCCCATCCCCGACCTGCGCGAGGAGGACGGCCCCAAGGTGCGCGCACCGATCACGCTGGGCCAGTGGGTGAAGGCACGCGGCCAGCTGGAGGTGCACGTCCCGGCGCACCGGCGCGCCGCCGACTTCTCGTTCGCCTTCACCGGCCTGATCCCGGACAGCCTCTACACGGTGATGTCGCTGCGGGAGCACGACCTCGACCCGGCGGGCCCCACCCGGCCGGGACCGCTGGGGGTGCCCAACGCGTTCATCAGCGACAGCAACGGCATGGCCCACTACCGGGCCACCCTGCCCAACCCCTTCCCGGCACCCGGCACCCCCGGCACCAACCGGGTGATCAACGTGGTCGTGCTGTGGATGAGCTACCAGCAGAACTACGGCGGCGCCATCGGCCACTTCGGGCTCGGCGGCGACATCCACGCACAGCTGAAGCTCCAGGGCCCGAGCTTCGGCGAGTTCACCACGGTCCCGGCGGCCTGAGACGTTCCCCGCCCACCGCGCACCCGCCCCACCCACTTCATGAGGAGTGAAGCACCCATGAGCAGCGCAGCACCGACACCCATCGGCATCGTCGCCACCGGCTCCTATCTTCCCTCGACCGTGGTGGACAACCACGAGGTCGGCAACGCCGCGGGGGTGAGCGCGGAGTGGATCGAACGCAAGACCGGCATACGCCGCCGACGGCGCGCCGCCCCGCACGAGGCGACGTCGGACCTCGCCGCCCACGCCGCCCGCAGCGCCCTGCGGCAGGCCGGCCTGACCCCCGACCAGCTGTCCTACGTCGTCGTGGCGACCTCCACCCCCGACCAGCCGCAGCCCGCCACCGCGGCGATCGTCCAGGACCTCATCGGGGCCCGCCGGGCCGCCGCCTTCGACGTCAACTCGGTGTGCAGCGGCTTCATGTTCGCGTTGACGGCCGCGGACCGCATGCTGCGCGCCGAGGCGGCCGAGGAGACCCGTCCGGGTGTCCGGGGCCCGTACGCCGTGGTGATCGGCGCGGACGTCTACTCCCGCATCCTGGACCCCGCCGACCGCAGGACGGCCATCCTGTTCGGCGACGGTGCCGGAGCGGTGGTCCTCGGCCCGGTCCCGGCCGGCACCGGAGGCATCACCACCAGTCTGACCACCCGCGGCGACCAGCACCGGCTGATCGGCGTACCGGCGGGCGGCAGCAGGCGGCCGGCGTCGGCGGACACCCTGGCCGAGGGGGCGCACTACTTCACGATGGACGGACGCGGCGTACGGGGCTTCGTGCAGGACAACCTGCCCGGCGCGATCCACGAGCTGCTGGCCAAGGCGGGGGTGCCCGGCCGCACCGTGCGGCACTTCGTGCCGCACCAGGCGAACGGGGTGATGCTCGCCGAGGTCTGGCCGCTGCTCGGCCTGGACGCGGCCCGGATGCATCTGGCGCTGGCCCACCACGGCAACACGGGCGCCGCGTCCGTACCCGTCACCCTCGACCTGGCACACCGGCGCGGGCTCTTCACCGCGGGCGACACGACGGTGCTGTCCGCCTTCGGAGGCGGCATGTCGGTCGGCTCGGCCCTGCTGCGCTGGGCCCCGACCCGGCACGCCCGTCCGGCACGCACCCGCACCGACAGCACCCACCTGCCCGTACCCGCGCCCCGCCCCCGGGAGGACGCCCTGGCCGGGGCGAGGTGAGAGCACGGCCCGCACGACACGTACGCGACAGCGGACACAGGACACGGCACGCACGACGGGAAGCACCAGCCGCAAAGACGAAGACCACCTGATCGACACCACCGCCACCGGCCCCGGGAGAAGCAATGACGACAACGCCGACCACCACCGCCCCGAGATACCACGTCCTCGCCAACGGCACGCTCGTCTCCGTGCAGCGCGACGGCCGCTGGTACCTGCTCGACACCGCCTCCGGAGCCAAGGCACCCGTACTGCGCCTCGCCGGCGACCCCGACGACACGGGCCTGGAACCGCACATCTGCCGGAGCATCGACTGACCGGCACGGCTGCGCCGGGGGAGCCGGGTCCACGCCCCGCTCCCCCGGCGCACGCGTACGGGTACGGCGGACCGGCTCAGCCCAGCGGCAGCGCGCAGTCCGCCGAGCAGCCCTCGGAGTGCTCGTCCCGCCCCATGGACCAGCAGGCGAGCGCGCACCCGGGAAGGGCTCCCGCGCCGGGCTCGGCCCGGCGGGCGAGATACCGGTGCACGGCGGGATCGTCACCGACGGCACGCGGACGGCCGACGCAGTCCAGCATCGGGAGGTCGGAGAGGTGGTCGCCGTAGGCGAAGCAGTCACGCGGGTTGACACCGGGGTGCTCGGCGAGTGCCCGCAGCACCGCCGCCCGTTTCCCCTCGCCGATCACGGGCTCGACCACCTCCCCGGTGTAACGGCCGCCCGCCACCAGGGGCGAGGTGCACAGCACGTGCCCGGCACCCACGTGTGCGGCGATGGGCTCGAGGCAGGGTGCGAAGGACCCGGAGACGAGCACCACCTCCGCACCCAGCGCCCGGTGCCGGTCCAGCTCGGCCACGGTCGACCCGATGAAGAAGCCGGGATCCGCCGAGGCCAGGGCGAACCACTCCCGGCCGAGGGCGGTGATCCCGGCCGCGCTCTCACCGGCGTAGGCGCGGTAGTAGGCCCGGTTGACGACCTCGCGCGGAGCGCCCTCGGCGGACCTCTTCCGCAGCTCCCCCGCGAGATCCCGGTACCGCTCCTCCCCGGCACCGCCGTGGCGCCGTACCAGCTGGAAACGGAGGAACTCGAACATGCTCTTGCAGTCGATCAGCGTCTCGTCGACGTCGCAGAAGACGAGATACGCGGGCCGGTGCGCGTCCTGCGCCCGGGTACCCGTCTCCACAGCTGCCGTCACGGTCATCGTCCGGACCTCCCCCTCAGGGCCCGGCACGGCACCGGACCGGTAACATTCCTTCGCGAAGGTATCACTTCAGGGCCGGTGCGGCCACACTTCCCCGGCACACACGGAGGGGCGGGCTATTACGTCGTAATAGCCCGCCCCTCCGGCCCGCAGCCGTTCTACTCCCCCGGCCCGTCCCCCAACGGCACCAGGACGTCGTAGTACTCGACGATCCCGCCGGCCTCGTCGAAGCGGAGCTCACCCAGCAACGTCCAGCTCGCGCGTTCCGTACGGGCGGTGACCCGCAGCGCGACCCGGTCGCCGTCGGCGACGACGCTCTCGCAGGTGAGCCGGAGCCCGCTGTCGTCACCCCAGTAGCGGGTGAGCCGGTTGGTCCCGCCCCGGTTGGCCGCCGTGATCAGCGCCAGGGCGAGCTCCTTGTTGCGTTCCTGCGCGCAGTGCGCGGTGAGGAGTTCGTGCAACGCTCCGCTGAGGGGCGTGGTCAACGCAGGAACCATGGCCGTACGTCCTTCCTGCCTCGTACGCCGTCTGGGTCCGCAGTGTGACCGCAGCGGATGGAGGCCCGGTAAAGGACCGGTGAAACCCGGACCGGTGAAACCGGATCAGCCGGCGCGTTCCTCGTGAGCGAGCCGCTCGCTCTCCGGGCCGACCTCGGCCGCGCGTTCGGCCCGGATGTCCAGTCGGCTCAGCACCGCGGGTACCGCGACGGCCGGCAGCAGATGCTGCAGAAGTGCCGCCACCCGCTCCTCCAGATCGGCGCGGTCGTCCAGGCTGTGGGAGTAGACCTGCACCCCGGTCCAGGAGGCCGAGAAGAGCCACGCCGTCTCGGCGGGATCCACGTGCGGCAGCAGTTCCCCCTGTGCCTTGGCCTCGGTGAGGATCTTCTGCGTGGCGGCGATCCACTCACCGATCATCCGAGGACCGAACTGCGAGCCCATCTCTCCTTCCAGGGAGAGCCTGGTGGCCGCGCTGACCACCGGGTCCCGGCGCATGTGGTAGGCGGTCACCAGGCCCAGGTCCACCAGTTGCTGCAGCTTGCACACCCTGGATGCGACCGTCAGGACCGAGAACTGCTCGCCGAGCACTCCTTCGGCCAGCGCCTGCTTGGAGGGGAAGTGGAAGTACAGCGCCCCCTTGGTGACACCCGCCCGGTTGAGGATCTCCCCGATCGTGGCGGCCTCGTACCCCCGGTCGTCGAAGACGGATGCGGCAGCTTTCAAGATCGCGTGCCGGGTGCGGATCGCACGCTCCTGCTGTGCCACGAAACCCTCCTGCGGTCACCTTCACCAACCTGCGGAAACCAAACCAGGGAGTCCGTATTTTCACAACCCACCCCGCCTCAAGCCCCTACGGCGCTTGAGAACAAGGCCCTTTCAGGGCCGAAAGGCGGGTCCGGGAGGCAGTCTCCCGGGGGCGGAACGGGAAGGGGCCGCGGGGGCGAAACCTTTTGCCTGCCCTGCACCGCCACCCACCCTCACACCATCCACCCGGAACAGCCCGTACGGTCTGTTCCCGTCACCGCCGGGCACCGGGAACCCGCGGCCCCGCCGCACTCCACGCATCGCACCCCACGGACACCGACGCCGCACCCCCGCCGAGGACTCACAACGGCAGCGAAAGTCCCCGGGGCCGTACCTGGTCCGACGGCGGCCCGCCCTCCGACCGCTCGGTCTTGCGTCCCTTGCTGCCGGGTGCCAGCGTGCGCGGGTCCACGGCCTCGGCCGGCGCGCCGGTGGCGTACAGCCCGTCGGGGACGCTGTCCCGGTCGTGCGGCAGCAGCCAGAACACCCGGCGCCGGAAGGTGCCCGAGGAGCGGGACGGCTTGGCGCCGGGCCCGAGCAGGGCGTATCCCACCATGCGTCCGTCCCGGTGATAGGCGGGCCTGCCCCGCCGGGTGGGCAACCGGTCCAGGCTCTGGCGCACGTAGTCCAGCTCGCCGACGTCCTCGAGCCAGACGAGATCGACCTCGTGGCTGATCTCGTCCTCGTCGATGAGGGCACTCATGCTCTCTCCTCGTCGGCGACCAGTCCGATGCCCGGGTAGTACTTGCGCTGGTTGGACAGAATCATCTCCTTGGGCGATGCCAGCCCCACCACCTCTCGCACCCGTGCCGCGAAGGCCCGGGACGAGATCGCAGGAGCACCGTCATTCTGACACCAGGTCTTGTACTCCGCGTAGAGCTGTGCCTGTTCCGCCCTCAGATCGGGCGCCAGACGGCACGACTCGGACAGGAAACGACCGGTGTGGTCCTCCGTCTCCGCGTACGCCGTCGTGGCGATCCGGACGCGCTCGGGGCCGGTGAGGTCCTTCTGCCCGCTCAGATAGCGCCGTGCGCCCAGGATGAGCCAGTTGAGGATGCCGGGGCCCTCCTCGGTGACGAGGATGTCCGCCAGGTTGTCGATCTTGCGGTCGTCCGGGACGACCCGCTCGAAAGGGATCAGCCGCATCCGGCGCCAGAACGCGAAACCGCCCGTCCCCACCTCGGGCCGGTGGTTGCCCAGCAGCCACAGCTTGTGGGTCGGCTGGAAGCTGAAGAAGTCCTGCCGCATCCGCCGCGCCTTGATCCGGTCGCCGCCGGTCAGCAGCTTCACCCGCGCCTCGTCGAACCGGTCCCCCGGTTTGACCTCGCTGCACACGATGACGCGCCGCCCGTGCAGCTCGGCGAGGTCGGTGGGGTGGCCCTCGTAGGGGCGGGCCATGAGGAACCCGGGCGGCGCGGCGTCGGCGTAGTCGCCGACCAGCTTCATCACCACGTCCAGCAGCACGGACTTGCCGTTCTTGCCGGAGCCGAACAGGAACGGCATCACCTGGCCGCCCACGTCGCCGGTGATGGAGTAGCCCAGCAGCAGATGCAGGAAGTCGATCATCTCGGCACCCTCGGGACCGCCGCCGAAGGTGTCGGTCAGGAACCGGTCCCAGCGCGGGGTGGGCATCGTCTGGGGAGCGGCCGTGGTGGAACGCGAGTGAAAGTCCTTGTCCGGGTCCGGGGTACGGATCAGCCCGGTCCGCAGGTCCACGATGCCGGCCGGGGTGCACAGCGCGTACGGGTCGGCGTCCAGGCGGGCCGCGTTGAGGACCATTCCGGGCGCGGACCTGGCCTGGGTGAGCATGGCGTTGATGCCGCTGGTGCTCAGGGCGCGGCGGCGGTGCTGCTGGAGCGCCGCCGAGTTGAACACCCCGCGCGGGTCGTTGCCGGCGATGGACTCGGCCAGGTCGCCGGCCGCCCACAGCACCGTGTCGTCCTCGTCGATCTGCCAGCGGGTGCTGTCCCAGCGGAACCAGCCCAGGCCGGGCACGTGACGGTAGTCGTTGGAGTACAGCTTGACGAACAGCTTGGCGTTGCCGCGGTCGGTGAGGGTGTCCGGCAGCAGCCCGTCCGCGGTCGCGACGTCGGGCCCCTGCGGAGCGGCGCCGCGTACCCCGTCGGTGCCCGGGTCACCGGCCTGCCGGGGCAGCGTCGGCTGCGCGGGCGGGGCGCTGTGCTGCGCGAGGATCTGCGCGGCGACGGCCTGGGCGTCGAACAGCGCGTTGTCGTCGGTCGTCACGCGCGGCCTCCCGCTCCCGGGTAGAGGGGGCTCTTCCGGCCCGCGCTCAGCCCGCCGCGGATGATGGCGCCGTAGCGCCGTTCCTGCCCCGGGCGGGCGTGCTCGGCCGCCTGTCTGAGGGCCAGTTCGGCCTCGGCGTGGCCGAGGTGTCCCGCGGCGACCAGACCGCCCGCGGTGTACGAGGCCCGATTGAGCTTCTCGGAGAACGCCGCTCCCTCGGGTACGGCGGCGCAGGCGACCACCTCGGCCAGTACCGCGGCCAGGGCGCGCCCTGCGGCGTCACGGCCGCCCCCGGCGGCGATGACGGCCTGCCGGGCCCTGGGGGGCACCGGACGCGGTACGGGCACGTGGGCGGGCGGCAGATGCCCGGTGCGCTGGAGTTCGCGGGCCAGCCAGGCGGGCAGCGGCGCGGGCTCCCGGACCGGGCCCACGGGGGTGTAGACGCCGGCGGCGGTCACAGTGCCCGGCGCGACGATGTACCCGCCGTGTGCGCGTACGTCCACCTGCCAGGCCAGCGCGCGCCCGGTGCTCGATCCCGCGGAGCACTGCCAGCGGTGCCCGCTGTGAGCCCGGTACCAGACGTGGAGACCCCCTGAGGGCGTCCGCACGCGCAAGGTGGTCTCGTCGTCCGCCGGGCTGCCCGCGTCCCGCAGAGCGGCCAGCACGCCGATGGTGTGGAACCCGTTGGCAAGGCCGGTCAGGTCGACCGTCTCGGAGATCTCGATGCCCGGAAGCAGTCGGTCCCTCCCGGGCAGTTGCTGGGCGTGGGCGTCGACGTCGATGACGACCAGCCCGGCGGGGCCGCACGCGATACCGACGCCGAAGCCCGGATTGGCGCCCCACCACTGCTCGATCCTGGCGTAGTCCAGTGTCGCGGCGTGAAATCCGTGGCACCAGCGGCCCGAGGCGAGACACTGGCACCCGTGGTGGGTGTGCCCGGGTTGCCGGCACGCCTCACAGTTGCCCGCGGGGGTCTTACGGCCCGGAGCGAGCGGATGCACCGGCCAGCCCCGGCTCGCGCACCAGCGGGCGGTCGCGAGGGAGTGCCCGCCGTCCAGTTGAACGGAGACCGGCGGCGTTGAGTCGCTGCGTGAAACCCGCAGCTCAGAAGCCATTCACATCCCCCATCAGCGACCGAAGCGACTCAACGATTGGGACAGAGTAGCGAACCCGGGGGACTGAGGGGCACACGTGTGGAGACAAACGTCTGCGTGTCGCGCCGGGCCTCCAGCGACTCAGCGGAAATCCCGCAGCGACTTACGGTTCTTCGGTCGCTGGCTCGGTAGCTGGACAAAACCGCAGGTCAAACGTCTTGCAGTTCCCTAAAAAGCGACTGAAGCGACTGAAGACGTCTATATATGACGCACACACACGCACGCACACACGCGCCAATGTCTCCATATACCCGGACCTTGGGTCGCTTGAGTCGCTGAACACCCCCCACACCCGTCTTGACCAGGCAGTTCTTGCAGCGACCAAGAGCGACCGAGCGTGTTCTGAGTCGCTTTTCCTCAGTCGCTGCCCTGTCACACGGACGTCGGCCCGCAGCGACCGACCCCTGCGGGACCCCGCCCCGGCGACCGCAGCGACTCAAGCGACCCTTCAGCGAAACTGAACCCGCGGACCCGCCTCTTTGCAGGTCACAGCCCTGCTCCGGCACTTGGACCCGACTCTACGGTCGCTTCGGTCGCTGCCTCTCCCCCGACCACGCCCCCCACCTTGCCAGGCGTATGTCCTACAAACGAGCGCTCCCCCACATGAATGGCTGAATAGTGCACGTAGTTGACGAATCGTCAATCGGGCACACCACCCTGCTGTTCTGAGGAGTGAACGACCCGGACCGATGGTCACACCGGCAGCCGCCCGGCTGAACCCCCACCGACACCCGCCAGATCCCCCCGCGCAGGCTACCTCTCGAAGAAACGCCCGATTCATCAGATTCAGTAGAAAAGACACCCGCAGCAGGCAGATCCCCCGCCCCGGTGGACACCTGACGTCACAAACTTTGCCTAACTAACGTGTCGGCGATGATTCTGATCATGCACGTTAGTAAGGTATCCGCATGAGTTCTCCAGCCACCTCCAGCGACCGCGAGAAGGTCGTCTCCAAACTGCCGGGATGGCTCCGGCAGAACCTCAAAGTCAGAGCGGCCCAGCACGGCCTGGACATCCAGACCGCCGTGGAACAGGGAGTCGCCGCCTGGTGCGGTCTGGCCTCCGCCCTGGAGCCCGTCGACACCTCGGGCGCCGACTCCTTCGCGACCTTCCTCCCCCAGGGCCAGTGGGACGAGTTCAAGCAGACCGCCAAGGACCGCGGTGTCTCCCTCATCCAGGGACTCGCCCAGTCGGTCGTGCTCTGGCTCGACACGCACCACGCCCCGGACATCGTGCGCCCGGCCGTCACCCGGCGCATCGTCGTCTGCAACCAGAAGGGCGGCGTGGGCAAGACCGCGATCGCCGCCGGCACCGGCGAGGCGATGGCCGAGGACCCCAACAGGCTCCACCCGGTGCGGGTGGCCAAGCAGCTGGTCGCCGCCCTGCGCGCCGTCGACCAGGACGGCACGCCCGCCGCCGAGGACAGCGACCCCATGGACGTGGAGAACCTGCCGGGCCTCGGCATGCGCGTCCTGCTGGTCGACTTCGACCCGCAGTGCCACCTCACCAACCAACTCGGCGGCACGCCCGTTCCGATGAACGGCGACAGCCTCACCAACCACATGGCCGGCGACCCCAAGGGCGATCTGCGCGATCTGATCCTCTCCATCGACGACGAGCACTTCGACGGCCGCCTGCATCTCCTGCCGGGCTGCAACGACGCCTTCCTCCTCGACGTCCGCCTCTCCGCCGTACGGGCCCGCGAAGCCGCCCTGGAGCGCGCACTGGCACCGCTGGAGGCGGACTACGACGTCATCATCATCGACTGCCCTCCGAGCCTCGGCCTCAGCATGGACGCCGCCGCCTACTACGGCCGGCGGCGCGACGCCGAAGGCCCGGGCCAGTCGGGGGCCCTGATCGTCGTCCAGGCCGAGGACAGTTCGGCCGACGCCTACGAACTCCTCACCACCCAGATCGAGGACCTCCGGGGTGACCTCGCCCTGGAGATCGACTACCTGGGCATCGTGGTGAACCTCTACGACGGTCGCCGCGGCTATATCGCCACGTCCTCGCTGCAGGGCTGGGTCGACATAAAGGATCCGAGGGTCGTGGGTCTCGTAGGCGATCTCAAGGAGCAGAAGGAAGCGGTCCGCATGAAGCAGCCCCTCCTCTCCTACGCTCCCAAGTCCCAGCAGGCCGTCAGCATGCGCGCGCTGGCCCGGGAGATCTCATGACCAAGAAAGCCGACCAGCTGGGCGCCGGCCGCTTCGGAGGCGCGGCGAAACCGGTCAGCGCCCGCCGAGCAGCGGTGGCCGCCGCGACAGGCGTCCCCACCGAGGGCGTGGCGCCGCCCACCGAACTCCCCACCAACCGTGTCAGCCTGAACCCCGACAACCCGCGGTCCAGTCTCGGAGACCTGACCGACCTCGCGGGCAGCCTCAGGACCCACGGCCAGAAGCAGGCGATCACGGTCATGAACCGTGACCGCTATGTGAAAGCCAACCCGGACCACGAGTCCGAGCTGGAACCCGACACCCATTACGTCGTCGTCGACGGCAGCAGTCGGCTCGCCGCCGCCCGCGAGGCCGGCCTCGCCACGGTCAAGGTGATGGTGAGCGACGACCAGGGCAGTACCTCCGAAGAGCTTCTCGAGTCGGCGCTGGTGGCCAACATCCACCGCCAGGACCTCGACGAGCTCGACGAGGCGAAGGCCCTCAACCGTCTGCTCGCCATCCACGGAAGCCAGACCGCCCTCGCGAAACGACTGCACCGCTCCCAGGGCTGGGTCTCCCAGCGCCTTGCCCTCCTCAACCTCACCCCCGGCCTCCAGTCCCGCATCGGCCAGGACCCCATCGATCTGCTGCGCGCGGTGGGCAACAAGCCTGCCGCCGATCAGGAGACGGCCCTGGAGGAACTGAAGGCGGAGCGGGCGCGCAAGGAGGCCGAGAAGCCCGCTCAGAAGCCGGGCAAGCGCCCCAAGCCCCCGCAGCCCGACCCGGACCCCGGGCTTCTCTCCCCGTCGCTCGCCCATTACGACGTAATAGACCCCACTCCGCCCCCCGCCGAGGAACCACTCCCCGTTCCCGAGCCCGAACCGGCAGCCGTCGGCTCGTCCCCCGTTCCGGAACCCCGGACGGACTCCCCCGTCCCACCCCCCAAGCTCCCCTACGACGACGGCGCCTTCCTGGCGCTGCACCTCATCCGCAAGATGACGGACACCGAGTTCGACAAGATGCTCCGCATCCTCAACGACCACCAGGCCCAGCGACCGGCGGCGGACATCACCACCGACGTCTGATCCTCACCACCTCCACCCGGGGCTCCCTCTCACCCAGAGACGGAGCCCCGCCGCTATTACGGCGTAATAGACAACCCCACCAGGGCCCCCAGGACGTCTCCACCCAGTCCACGAAACCCGTGATCGCCAGACGGCTCCCTTCCCCCGAGAGCAGCACGTTCCCGGGATGAAAGTCCCGGTGCAGAAAACAACCCCGGTACTCCGGAGCAGGACGCCGGATCACTTCCCCTGCCCGCTCCCCCACCTCCGGGTCCAGGGCCCCTCCGGGAACCCGCACCTGTCCATGCCTGATACCTCTGCGGCCGCCGGTCCCCGGCAACCACGACATCAGCAACGAGGGGTGATCACAGAACTCGGCCGAGGCATCAAGACCATGAAGCCGGGCAACCGGGATCTCCGTGGTCGCGAGCAGCTCAAGCGCATCGGCTTCCCGGGTCAGCAGCCCTTCCGAATCTGCGTCCTGGTCCAATCCGGGTCAGCAGAACGCTCCACCTCGCCCACGGGCTTCTTGCTGTCCGCCATGACAGCACCCTGGGAACCACCCCCCCCCACACCATCCAAGTTTCGTGGAACCTATTACGCCGTAATGGACCTCCCGCAGCCGGTACGCATCCTCACAGAGAAGGTGACGTGGCTGGGCCGGGTGGGTGGCCGAGGTGCCTCCGTTCGCCGGTGGGAGAGCGCGGCACCGCTGTGGCTGACTTTCGGTGGTACCGGTGCAAGAGGGGTGGAAAGGGCTAAAAGGTCGAGTGGGGGAGTGTCGGGTCCGTCGTGCTCTTTAATAAGAGGCGCCCGCCGACAAACAGCCTCTGACCTGCAATTTTCTCGGAACGATAGTGTCCTGGGGAGCACATTCCGACCCTCCGGATGTAGCTCTGGCGGACACATTTCACCCGGTGGATCAACCACTGCTTGATTTACCGGCACGATCACCGCCTCCCGCAAACCTCCAGGTCAGCGAGATGCCCCACCACCCGACACCTCATCCCGCGCTGTACCCCTGGTAATCGAAAAGTGCCGAGATAAAGACACCAAAACTCAAGCACAGATTGATTAAGCGTCGGATTGAGCCCCGGAAGTCAACCCCTGATTGACTTTCACCACCCCGCCGCGCCCCCGCTCCCCATCACCCCGTCCCGGCCCCCTCCTCGACGCGCCGCAGTACCAAAAACAAGCCCTGCTTGATTTTTCGACTACTGTCTGGAGCGCCTGAGTACAAGGAGGTCCCGTGACATCTGACCCACCAGCACGCCGCCGCCCCCGTGCGGTCCCTGACGCCGCATCGGACGACGTCGGCTTCGACGACCTTCTGCAGGTCCTCGGAGAACAGCTCGGGCAGGCCACCGACGGCAGCCCCGATCCCCGCTCCCGCCGCAAGCTGAAGAACGTCACCCTCGAGTTCGAGGCCGACCACACGGCCGTACACGACATGGCGGGCGACGCCGGCTACAGCCTGGCCTCCAACTGGTTCACCCAGCTCCTCGCCCAGCTGGCCGTCGCCAACTCCATCACCAAGTCCCAGCTGTGCGTGTTCCTGTACGTGGCGGGAGGCCAGGAACGCGGCACCGGCGTCGCCCAGTACACCCAGCAGGAGATCACCGACGGCCTCAACAGACTGGCGGTGAAGAAGGGCGGAAAGCGCATCACCCGCTCCACGGTGAACCGCGCCGTCCGAGCCCTGGTCGGCTACAAGTGGGTCGAGCAGCTCGGCAACGGCATGATCCAGCTGAACGTACGCCTGTGGTTCCACGGCAACAGCACGGCGCAGCATGCCGTCCTCGAACAGATCGCCGTCCGGCACGACCGGGACCCCGGGGCATTCCCGCACACCATCGGCCCGGAGCCGCACCAAGAGGAACTCGACCTCGGCTTCACCGGGCATCCGCAGTACGGCACGGGAAGGCGCACCGGGTGATACTCGTCCAGGAACCGCAGCACAGCACCTCACGAGGAAGGAGTACCGATGGCTGAGGTCATGTCACCGGTCGTGTCCGAGCGCATCTGGGCACTGCCGGTTTCCGGAGCTTCGGTGAAGTTCCTCCAGTACCTGCTCTACCGCTCGGAGTTCGGCGGCCGCCTGCCCATACGGCAGAAGGACATGGCACGCGAGTACCGGGTGACCCCGCAGGCGGTCAGCAACCTCATCGCCCCGCTGTGCGAGCTGAACATCGTGCTGCGTCCCCAGAACGAGGACGGAGGCAAGGGCAACTCCTACCGCCTCCACCCCCTGGCGGCCAAGTACGCCGGCCTGGAGGAGATGGAGTCCGCCTTCCGGGCCGCCATCACCAGCATCAAGACCGGCACTCTGCCCCACCTCAAACTCCCGGCCTACGCCGCGGTCCCGCCCGCCGAAGGCCGCCCCGACCTTCAGGTGGCCTGACGACACGCACCGCCCTCCACACATGCAGGGGCCCCGCCGACGAATCGGCGGGGCCCCTGCGCCTGAGTAAGAGGTAGTGCGCCAACTATACCCACCCACCACCCTGCCCGCCCGCCCGAGCCAACCGCTATTACGGCGTAATACCCCGGGCGCAACACCACCGGGACACAGCCAACCGCTCCCATGGCCACCCTCTGCGCACCCCCACTGACGGGCCGCGAGCCACGCCGAACCGGCCTTCTTAAGTACGAGTTAAACGCGTCTTAAACATACTTCGGACTGACGCGATTTCCCGAATAACAGCAGGTCAGAGGCATTTAAGGGCTTCACCTTCCGGTTGGCGGAGGCAACGATCGTGCGTATCGTCTGGCCCACCGGTGGCGCCCGCCGTGCACGGAGAGAGCGCTCTCAGATCCCCGTCTGCCCGAGCACTCCGCGTGTACCTCCGGCGCCCGACCCGGAAGTTCCCCGAAGACAAGGTGTTCCCCCATGGCCGCTCACCGCGCACGCAGATGGTCGCTCGGAGGGCTGGCGGTCCTGATGTCCGCCGCTCTCGGCTCCGCCATCCTCATCAACACGTCCGACTCGGCGACGAACCGCGCGAGCGCCGCCACCACGACGACCTGGTCCGACGACTTCAGCGGAGCCGCCGGCACCGCGCCCAGCTCGTCGAAGTGGACCCTGGAGACGGGCGGCGGCGGCAACGGCAACCACGAGCTGCAGTACTACACGAACAGCACCAACAACGCCGCCCTGGACGGCAACGGCAACCTGGTCATCACCGCCCGCAAGAACAGCGACTCCGGCCTGCGGTGCTGGTACGGCACCTGCCAGTACACCTCGGCGCGGATGAACACGGCGAAGACCTTCACCCAGAAGTACGGCCACTTCGAGTCCCGTATCAAGGTCCCCCGGGGCCAGGGAGTCTGGCCCGCGTTCTGGATGCTGGGCGACGACCTCGGCAGCGCCGGCTGGCCCAACAGCGGCGAGATCGACGCCATGGAGAACATCGGCAAGGAGCCCGGCACCGTCCACGGCACCATCCACGGTCCCGGCTACTCCGGTTCCGGCGGTCTCGGCGCCGCGTACACCCTGCCGAACGGCAAGTCCTTCGCCGACGACTTCCACGTCTTCGCCGTGGACTGGAGCCCTTCCAAGATCACCTGGTCCGTGGACGGCCAGGCCTACGAGACCCGCACCCCGTCCGACGCCAACGGCAACAAGTGGGTCTTCGACCACCCGTTCTTCATCATCCTGAACTTCGCCGTCGGTGGTGACTGGCCCGGCAGCCCGGACTCCAGCACCTCCTTCCCGCAGACGATGACCGTGGACTACGTCCACGTCACCACCTCGGACTCCGGCTCCGACACCGGTTCCGGCTCCGGCGGCACCACCCGCACCGGCTCCATCAAGGGCATCGGCGACATGTGCGTGGACGTCGCGGGCGGCAGCAGCGCCGACAGCACCCCGATCCAGCTGCACAACTGCACCGGCAACGACGCCCAGAAGTGGACCCTGGGCAGTGACGGCACCGTGCGCGCCCTCGGCAAGTGTCTGGACGTCAAGGCCGGTTCGCACGACGACGGAGCAGTGGTCCAGCTCTACACCTGCAACGGCACCAAGGCCCAGCAGTGGACCTACACCGCCGCCAAGGACCTGACCAACGTCGGCGCCGACAAGTGCCTCGACGCCAAGGACAACTCCTCGGCCGACGGCACCCGCCTGCAGACCTGGACGTGCTCGGGCAACGCCAACCAGAAGTGGACCATCGCCTAAGCCCCCACCACGGCGCCCCCCCCGACCCCCTTTCTCCCCTCCCTCTCCCCCCGAGTGTCCCGGCACCCCCCAAGGCCAGGCACCCGAGGCAGGGAATTCCTAGGAGCACCCCTCATGGCATCCCGTCACCAGCGCAACCTCACCCGCCGCAAGATGCTGTTCGCCCTCGGCGGCGCGGCCGTGGCCGTCCCGGCGATCGCCACGATCGCCCCGCACGCCCTGGCCGGCCAGAGCGGAAGCTCGGCGACCGCGGCGAACGGCTCGCTTCCGGTGACCATCGTCAACACCAGCGGTTCGTTCAGCAACACCTCCGTACACCTGTACGTCGTCGGCAACGTCGACGGAAAGCAGGTCCGTCTCACCCCGGACGGCACGGTCGCCTCCATCGCCCTGTCGGACAACGGCGCCGACGGCTACACCGACTACGCCATCCCGCTCGCGGGAAGCGGCGACACGAAGCTGTCTCTCCCCTACATGTCGGGCCGTATCTACCTCTCGCTCGGCGAGAAGCTGAAGTTCAAGGCCGTCACCGACGGCAACGGCAACGCCGCACTCCAGTACCCGGCGGGCTGGGTCAAGTCGGACCCCAACTACGGCATCCTGCACGACTGCGCCGAGTTCACGCACAACGCGGCGGGCATGTTCTGCAACACCACGATGGTCGACATGTTCAGCATCCCGATGAGCATCCGCCTCACCGGTGACAAGGACCAGACGGCGGGCACCCTGCGCGACGGCGGCCGCGCCGCCGCCTTCGCCGCGGTCAAGCAGGTCGAGGAGTTCGCCCAGCTGGTCGTCGACGACACCCGCATCATCGCCCCCGGCCACGGCCTGGACGCGGGCATCTTCTCCAAGGACTACTTCGCCCCGTACATCGACGAGGTGTGGAGCACCTACACCGGCAAGGACCTCAAGGTCACCACGAACGTCGGCACCTTCACCGGCCGCGTCCGCGGCGAGCGCTTCACCTTCGACGGCCCGGCCTCGGTGTCCTTCGCCAAGCCCTCCACCCGCGACGTCCTCTTCTGCGACGGCAACCTCGCCGCCCCCAACGACGGCACCACCGGCCCCGTAGCCGCAGTCCTGGGCGCAGGCTTCAACCGCTCCACCCTCCTGAGCAACCCCGCCCAGCCGACCACGGACCCCGCCACCTTCTACCAGACCGCCCTGACCAACCACTACGCGAAGGCCATCCACGCAGCCACCAAGGACGGCAAGGCCTACGGCTTCGCCTTCGACGACGTGGCCGACTTCGCCTCCTACATCCAGGACACCAGCCCCACAGCCTTCACCCTCACCCTGACCGCCTTCTGACCCCCACCCCCTCCCCACAGGCCGACCAGAGCCCCCACCCCGGGCTCTGGTCGGCTTTCGCGTGGGCGGGGTTGTTGCTCCAGCACAGGGGATCGCGCGGACTTCCTCACGGAGGACGTGGTGTCGAGCGCAGCCTTATGTGTTCGGGCATGGCGTACAAGGTGTCAGGAGGGAACGGGAGTTCGCATTGTTCCGTAACGTCGTGATCCCGTGGCACGGCGGTGGTGGGCGCGCCATGCTGGCCTCTGTTCCTGACTGCGCCCCAGCACCGTTGGCGGGAGCAACTGTTGACATGCTTCCTGCTCACAGAAACAGAGAAAAATGTCGAGTACGAAGGTGGTGACCGTCTGCGCCCTGACGGCGGTCCTCGCTGCCAGTTCCTCCGCCGCTTTCGAAGAAGGCGGGCAGCGGTGACCCGGTCCTCCGATGCGGAGCATCCCTTCTCCGACGCCGGAGGGAAGCGGGGCCGCAAGCCAGGCCCGATCGCCGGCACGGCGGGTCCGTCGCACCGTGCGTGGCTCGAGCCGGTCCGCAGCGTCCTCTTCGCCAGTGGCCTGACCCTCAATGATCTCGTCGATCGTTCCGGCTACTCCAAGACCCGTATCAGCGAACTGCTGCGGGGCAACGGTTACTACCCCGCCTGGGAGATCACCTTCAGCGTGATCCGTGCCCTGGGACTGCCCGTGCAGCCGATGCGCCGGCTGTGGACCGCAGCCGCGCGTGAGGCGCAGAAGGAATCCAGCTGGATCAGCCAGTGCGTGCGACAGGTCGCGCCCGGAGAACCGGAGCAGCCGCCCATACCCCACCAAGCGTTCACCGACGCCATGCGCGCCCCTTACACCGCGTATGCGCGTGCTCTCCTGCTGACCGATCACCGCGCCCGCCGGGCGGTGGCGGAGACCTTCGACATCCTGTGGCTGTGCTGGAAGGATGCCAGCAGCAGCGAGGACATCCGCCGCTATGCCTGGCACTTGCTGCGTTCACGGGTCATGGACCGCGTCGAACGTCATGACGAGGGGCACCCCGACCTGCGGGCGGCTGTCTTCTCCACCCAGGAGGCTCACACCGGCCCGTCCGGCCGTCTGGCCGTCCCCACCGACCTCGTCGATCTCTTCGACGCGATCGGCCGTCTGCCGAACGACCAGATGGACATCGCGGTACTGCACCACCTGTGCGGTATGGCCCTCGAAGACATCCCCGCCGTCATAGGCCTCTCCGAAGCCCTCACCCACGCCATCGAGCACCACGCCCGTGCGGCCCTCGAAGGCATGGTCCACCACCCGCACAGCCCCCGGGAGTGAAACCGCCTGCCATGACTGTCGACCAGCTCCTCGCCCGCGCCCGCCTGCACCACAACCCCGCCGTTCCCGACGACACCGTCGCCTACGAAGACTGCGCCTACCCCGTTCCCGCACCGGACGGCGCTCTCCCCGGCGCCGGCGCCGATCCGGCAGTTGACGCGACGGCTGCCGGCGACCTGAACGCCCTGTGTGAAGCCGTCGTCAACTCCGCCGTGCCCGCCACGGTCGAGTTCCTCACCGAACAGCTTCCTGAGCCCCCCAGCGCGTGGCTGCTCGGGTGTGCCCTCAACCTCGCCGCTGTCGAGGACGGAGCCCGTTTCTGGTGGCAGTTCGCGGCCGGCGCCGGGCATGTTCCTGCCGCGTACTGTTTGGCGCTGCATCATCTGGCCCGCGGAGAAGTCCACGCGGCTGCCTTCTGGTACGACCAGGTCGGACTGGACGATCCGGTCGAGAGTGACTCCTTCACCGTGTCCGGTGTCCGCCCGCCCCTGCAGCAGTTCCGCTTCGATGCCAGCGTTCCCACCGTCCTGCGCATCCTCAGCTACCTCGCTCCGCCGGAACATCGCCCACGCACCCACCGGGCGGACGCCATCACCAACTACGTCGCCTACGCCGTCACTGACGGCTACACCCATCACCCCAACGTCGAAATCCCCTTGCCGGGACCCCGCTTCGCCGACCGTGTCACTTTCATCCTGACCAGCACCCCACCGTGGACCCGGCGTGCTTCCCGGACCTTCAAGCCCGCCCTGCCCAGCCGCCCCCCTGTGGTGGGCGCTCACTGCCCACGGTCCCAAGACGCTTCCGCCAAAGGCTGAGCGGTGGACGATCCGGCCCGGCATGCCCGTCATCGAGAGGAACTCCGCATGAAGGACGACAACGCGAAGCGCCGAACCCGGACCGTCCGGCACCTGCTTCCATGGATCCGGCAGCAAGGGCGAGATGTCCCCGGCGAGTTCCTGCGGGGCATCGCGTACAAGCTCGGCAGCGGCGCTGTCACCCTGATCATCCTGTGGTGGCAGACCCACCACTGACCGGGCGGGTGGACCGCTTCTTCGTCCCTCGCTCCGCCTGCTATGATTGATCTTGCGCTGGTGGGTGGAAGACACACTCGCCCGTGATGCGTTGGTGGTCCAAGGAAAGATGCCCCGCTTCCTGCGGGGAGATGCAGGTGCAAGGCCTGCCCGGCGCTCTGCCGAAACCCTGTCCCGTGTTGTGCGGGGCAGGGTTTCTTGTTGTTCGGATGACTGCCTGCCTACCGTTTCCGCACCCCTGCCGATCTCCGCGAAGGCGGGAGCCCGTGATGTGTCCCGGTGAGGTGGTTTGGACCCTTGGTGGAGCGGGGCCCCATTCCCGGCCTGCGGATTCTGGTGTCTTGAAGCCCGAGTTCGACAGTTCGCGGGCATGTAAGCGCTGGTGATCATGGCGTTGAGCTGCGGGAGCGGGCATGGCTGGGGTGAGGGGGCGTGTGCCCAC